>ARQR01000005.1 GCA_000384495.1 actinobacterium SCGC AAA015-D07
TCAAATATATTCAATAAAGAAAACTTTCGGAATTCAATTTCATCCTGAGATAAACGAAAATTTATTTGAAAAATGGTACGTAGGTGAAAAAACTAAAAAAGAACTTGAAAATTTTGATATTGATAAGGAATTTAAGAGAATCAAAACAAACGAGACCGAAATTTCAATTTTTGTGAATTCTTTGTTTGATAAATGGATAGCTAGTTAAATGACTTTTTTAATATAAGTTGTACATAGTTATTTAATTCTTCAAATCGATCGTCTATTGAATTATGTGAAAGAAGTTTATTTCTCATCTCTATTGACATTGGTACTTTTGTACATAAATTCCAAAGACTAATAATTCTACTCTCAGTGTCTATTTCAAAATCAGGTAATTGCATATCTAAACCTTGTTCAATCAACATACTTATTACTTTTTTTATGTCTGATTGTAGTTGTAATAATTCTTCTTCAGATGGGGGTAGACCAACATCTATGATTTCATCAACAAAACAAGTTGGATATTCTTTTTGAAGGTCTATATCATATACTTTATAAATATTTATACATTGAACTACTACAAGCTGTTCAGCATTTGAAATGTCTTGATGTTCAACAATTTCAACTTCAGACACTATCTGTCCGATGTCTTCTAAATTACCACCAACACAAAAAGTTGTTTGATTTTTTATTGAATCAGCTATCAGTAGCAAATATCTAGGTTCAAAAACTCTTAATGCTGATATTTCAGTAGGAAAATAATTAATACCAGCTCCAAAAAATGGGAATTCAACTATCATAATTTCTGGTATTTAGGATAAGGGATATTTAAAGATAATGAGAATTGAAGATGAGATTAAATTAACTTTTGATGATGTACTTATTAGGCCAAAAAGAAGTACATTAGTTTCAAGATCAGAAGTTATTTTAGAGAGAGATTTTAAATTTAAACATACTAATGTGACTTGGACGGGTGTACCAATCTTTTCTGCAAATATGGATACAACAGGTACATTCGAAACAGCAATAACTTTACAGAAACATAAAATGTTAACAGCTATCCACAAATTCTATTCTTTGGAAGAGTGGAAAAATAATATCGAAAAATTAGACCCAGAATTTATTTCCGTAACAGTCGGTCAATCAGATGATGATTTAAATCTAGGAAAAAAAATATTTGAGTTAAACAATGACATAAAATATTTATGTATTGATGTTGCAAATGGATATAGAGAAGATTTTATTGATTCAGTAAAAAATTATAGAGAAACATTTCCTAACAAAATTATTATTGCAGGTAATGTAGCAACTCGAGAGATGACAGAGGCTTTAATTCTTGCTGGTGCAGATATTGTAAAAATTGGAATAGGTCCAGGTTCTGTATGTACCACTAGAAGTGTTGCCGGTGTAGGTTACCCTCAACTATCATCAATTTCAGAATGTTCTGATGCTGCTCATGGTTTAGGAGGTCATGTAATGGCTGATGGAGGTTGTAAATATCCAGGGGATATTTCAAAAGCTTTTGGTGCAGGAGCTGACTATGTAATGTTAGGCGGTATGTTTGCCGGACATAAAGAATCCGGGGGAGAGCTGGTCACAGATGATGATGGGATTCAATATAAAGATTTTTACGGAATGTCCTCGACAAAAGCTCAACAAACTTATTATGGTGATCTAGCTGAACACAGAGCTGCTGAGGGTAAGAAAGTAAGGCTTAAATATAAAGGAGACTTAGATAACACTGTTCAAAAAATATTAGGTGGAATGCGTTCAGCCTGTTCTTACGTTGGTGCGAAAAAACTCAAAGACCTACCAAAAAGCACTACATTTATAAGGGTTACACAAACTACGAATGAAATTTACACAGGAAGCGAAAACAATTGAATATAAGAGTTTATTCAAAAGATAATTGTGTATGGTGCGATAGAGCAAAAAATCTTCTCGCTTCTGTTGATTTATCCTATGAGGAAATTGATTTATCTGATGATAATGAAAGACAAGCATTTTATAAAAAAGTAGGGGAAGGTATAAGTACAGTCCCTCAAATATATATTAATGATCAAAGGATTGGTGGTTTTCCACAACTTGTAACATGGTTCGAGGATAATGGCTTCTAACGGATCTTCGAAGACTGTTTTTTTAGCATTTTCAGTTAATTTTTTCATAGCTGGTGTAAAGACTGTAATTGCTGTTATAACGTCATCATCTGCAATGTTTTCTGAAGCTGTACACTCATATGTTGATTCAGGCAATCAATTCATATTATGGTTTGGGATAAAACAGTCTAAAAAGCCAAACAAATTAATTTATCCTCTTGGAAGAGGGAAAGAAGAATATTTTTGGACATTAGTAGTCGCAGTCTTAATTTTTACTATCGGTGGACTAGTTTCTTTAGAGCATGGTATTGAAGCTTTATCTCATCCAAAAGAATTAAAGAACTTATTTATATCCATTGTTGTATTGTCAATGTCAATAGTTTTAGAGCTCTATGTTCTTTATAAAGCAGTAAGAGAACTTAGGAGCAAATCTAAAACAGATACAACTTCAGTCTTTAAATTACTTAAAGAATCAACAGACGGACCTTTGATAGCAATCGTTGTTGAAGACTTTGCAGCTACGCTTGGATTGGGAATAGCATTAATTGGCTCGATTCTTGCAAATGTAACATCTAACCCTGTATATGATGCTGCAAGCTCTATCTTAATAGGAATACTTTTAATGGTTTCTGGATTGTTTCTAGGATATGAAATGAAGCATTTAATTACTGGAGAAACAGTTAATACTAAAACTAAAGATAAGATTTACAATTCTATCGAAAAAAATGACATGATAAAGAATATAGAGTCATTAAAAATTATTTCTATAGGTGCAAATAAATATTTGATACTTTGTACTTTAGATTATTTAGATACAGCACAAGATAGCGATGTTGTAAATGTGAATTCAGAACTCAAAAATAAAATTTTTGAAGATTTTGAAGAAATTTCAGAAATTTACTTTAATCCTGCTTGATTTAAAATTACCATATGGAATTAAATAAAAATCATTTAAGCCAGGAACAATTTGAAGTAACCCAAAACTGTGGTACAGAGCCACCTTTCTCGGGCGAACTTCTTTATGAAAAGAGAGAAGGTATTTATAGTTGTGTAGTTTGTGACTTTTCACTTTTTGAATCAGATACAAAATTTGAATCTGGAACCGGGTGGCCTAGTTTTTATGACGCACTTGATGATACGATTACAACTAAAGAAGATCTTTCTTATGGTATGAAAAGAGTTGAAATAAGTTGTCGTAATTGTAATGCTCACCTTGGTCATGTTTTTCCAGATGGACCCCGGCCTACCGGACTCAGATATTGTGTAAACTCCTTAAGCTTAAGCTTTAATGAAAATGAATAAAGCTTATATAGATCAAGAATGTGTAATGTGTCAAACTTATGGAAATTTTCTTCAAAAAAGATCCTCACAAATATCAATAAAAAATCAATTAGAACTTTCCAAAGAAGATATTGAAAGAGACGAAATAGTTTATGAGAGAGATAATTTTAGATATTATGGTGCAGAGGCTTTCATACAATCTACATATGATCTAGGTGGCTTTTACAAAGTAATTTTTGCTTTAAAGATATTCCCAAAAATTTTTAGAGATATCATTTATAAATTTATATCTAAAAATCGACACAGAATATTTAAATCAAATTGATATTCCAAAAATTTTTAAAGAATCCTATATTTAAATCATTTTTTATATTTTCAATTTTTAGAGCAATCTATGGTTTATTTATTGTCATATTTGCATACTATTTTTCAAGAGAGCTATCTTTAAATGCATATGAAACAGGTATGATCTTTATATTCTCAATATTTTTATCACGAATAGGATATAAGGCGTTTAAGAATAAACTTAATCTCTAAAATTTCCATAATTTAAGTATATGTTGTAATCATTTGATTTTATGAATGAAATAACTTCTTGTAATTCGTCTCTTTTTTTCCCAGAAACTCTAATTGACCCATCTTGAATGCTACTTTGAATTTTTTTAAAGTTGCCTTTTAAATCTCTAACTATTTCTTTTGCTATATCTTTGTTAATACCAGATTTTAAAGTATAAATTCTTTTTGATTCAGATGGTGTTTTTTCATCTTGAAAGTCAGATAAAAATTTAATTGAAATATTCCTTTTAGCAAATTTTTCTTTCAGAACTTGATCTGCTGCATTTAATCTTTCATCTGTACTGCTTTTTATTGTTATGATATTTTCAGATAACAAGGCAGAAGTATTCGTATCTCTAAAATCATATCTGTTTACTAATTCTCTATTCATTTGATCAACTGCGTTTGTTACTTCTTGTTTATCAAATGTTGAGGTTATATCAAATGTTGGCATAAGGTAATTTTACGTTAATTTTTATAATTTTGTCTGAGAAACTCATAGCTTACTATTGAAACAGCATTTGCGAGATTAATACTTCTAGAGTTTTCATTCATTGGAATTGATAGTGTCTCATATTGTAATTCAAGAATATCATCAGGCAGACCAACTGACTCTGGTCCAAAAATCATATAATCGTATTCATTTAAATTAGCATCCCAAATGTTTTGACTACCTTTTACTGATAAAAAACATATTTTTTTATCTTTTTTTTCGCTATAAAAATTATTCCAATTCTCAAAAACACTGACCGAGGCTAGATCGTGATAATCCAACCCAGCTCGTCTGATTTTGTTTTCTTGAAAACTAAAACCAAATGGCTTTATGAGATTCAAGGCTAAACCAGTATTTGCTGAAAGTCTTATACATGCACCTACATTTCCAGCAATTTCAGGTTTATATAAAACAATTTCCACATAAATATTATATTCCTATTCAACGTTCATAAGAACGGTAAAATATTTAATGTGATCAAAATAATTAAATTATTTTTGCCAGGTTTTAAGAGTTTTAAAACTATCAAAAAAGAAATAGAAAATACTTCTATGTCTAGAGAGCGATTCATAGATTTTCTAAAAGTTGTAGGTCTTTTGATGGTTATTTTTAATACAACTTATCTTATAAGGTTTAATGATTCCTTTGGAGAATACCAAATATATAATCTTTCATTTGATGATTCATTAAAGACCTCATATACATGGTTCACAGTTGGAATGGCATTGTTTTTCTTTTCTGTAGGTTTTACAAATAAAATTGCATGGTATTCGAATGTTGGACGTGATGGTAGCCAATGGAAATTTTTAACTGACAGAGTAAACGCGCTTTTAGGACCTGTAATAGTATGGATTTTTGTTATCACCATATCGCTCAATATATATACAAGAACAACAAATGTACCCCTGTATTTTACAAGCCAAGATGATGGTGTTGTTCCATTGACTGAGTTTATAATGTGGCCATTATGGTTAGTGTCTATATATCTAGTAGTCGTAATTTTTAGCCCCTTTACATTATTTCTTCATAAAACAAATCCGTATTTTACATTAGCTGCTTTTGTCCTCTCAACAGTAGCCATTGATACTTTTAAGTTTCCACTTGCTTTTAGCTACCTTAGACTAATAAATTACCTTTTGTTTTGGTTGGCAATTCATCAACTAGGATACTTTTTTGCAGATGGAAAAATATTCTCATTTAAAATTTCATTTTTTATTTCATTATCTTTGTTAAGTTTTGGATATTTGTTTTATAAAAGTAACTCTTCTGATGAATTTCTGTCGTTATCAAGTTATAGATTAATCCTTACTTCTAATGAAGATCCCCCAACACTTTATTACTTAATAGCCTCATTGGGTTTATCTTCTGTATTTTTAACTTTAAGAAAACCAATTGAGGAAGCATTAAAGAACAAAGTTATATGGAATATATTTTCATATATTCATGCAAATATTTTTACTTTATTTCTTTGGCATATTTTTATTTTATTCTTTATGTATATATTCAACATTGAAACATTTTTGTACGTATTTGTACTTTTATTATTTGCAATTTTGTTTGGAGACTATGAACGTTCAGTCTTTAAACTATCATCAAATATCATTAGTAGAGTAAACCCGCTGCAACCATGGCCAACACCAATCAAAGCTAAGTTGTCGTTCAGTAATTTTTCTTTGGCATGGATATCATCACTATTGGTTTTAATTGGAATATTTCAAATAACTCTTGGTGGTATTGGGTTGTCTGGTTTCTTCACATTAAGAGAGCTATATTTTATTTCGAGTAATACATTTGAGGCTTTAATTAAATTAGGAACAGGATTGTTGCTATTAAACCTTACAATACGAAGAGTTGATTTAAAGTTTAGAATATTACTTATCTCAGCTGCACTTCAAGCTCTTATTCTCATTACAAGAAACCTAATGTTTGATGAGATTTCAGAGTTTGATCTGTATTTTTCTAGTGGACTAATAATATTCTTTATGTATATTGCGTTTATAAATCGTAACTATAAAACGGTTAATTCGGTCTAAATATCGTGGATAATTTTAAAGGTGAAACACGACAGGCGCTTTTAAATAGAGCTTTCTTGTATATAGTTTTAATAGGGTTTTCATTTTTTATATTTCTTAGAGTAAGAGCGTTACTTTTCGATTTGTTTGTAGCAGTAGTTTTGTCAGTGCTTGCTGAACCAATAGTTTATAGATTATCAAAAAGGTTTAATAGAAGACTCTCAACGATTATTACTGTTGGAACAATTATTTTGGTAATCGGAGGAATAATATTTTCAATTATTCCAATAATGGTTCAAGAATTATATCTTTTGTCCTCAAACATGCCTGAATATTTTGACAATATCGTGAAATATTTTAACAGTGAGGGATTTTCAATATCCAATCAGTCATTAAATCTCGAGGAAGAATTTAATAATTTATTCAGAGAATATGGTAGTGCTGTGGGAAACACGGTCGTTTTTGCTGGAAGAGGAATATTAAATGCAATGTTTCATTTTTTTGTTATATTCTTTTTTTCATTTTATCTAATTGCAGAAGGGGATGGGTGGAGAACTCGCCTTAAAGATGCTCTTCCAGGAAATATTTCTAAAACTATTGATCAAGTCTGGACAATTGGAGTATCAAAAGCTGGAGCATGGATAGCGGCTAGAGTAATTCTTGGAATACTTGCAAGCATTGCCTTCACAATATCTTTTTTAATTATTGGATTACCCTCACCATTTGCCTTGGGAATTTCTGCAGGATTATTATCACAACTTGTTCCTGCCGTTGGCACATTTTTAGGAGGTATTGTTCCTGTGCTAGCATCTATATCATTAGGACCAACTTATATACTTTATACATTGGTAGTCTTAGTTGCATATCAATTTATTGAGAATTATTTCATTAGTCCAAGAGTTACAAAAGTCACAATGGATATCCATCCAGCAGTAGCAGTATTTGCTACTATATTTGGAGCTTATACTGCAGGAGTAATTGGTGCTGTATTAGCTTTACCCATAGCAGCCACAATTCAAGGAATAATAGAAATAATTTTGTTAAATAGAGATAATAGTGAATAGTTTTTTAAATTTATCAACAAACGCAATCAAAACAGCTGATTCATTAATTAGACATGCTAAAGAAGAAACATATGATGAAGTTGAAGACTCAATTAAGTCTTTAAGAAAAAATTTTAAAGCTGGTAATTATTTTGCTATTGCTACTTTTTTTATTATTTTTGGTATTTCAAGCGTTCTTACACAGGTTTTCAATGGAAATTACTTTATTCAAGCTATGGTATATTTCTCAATGTCTTTTCTATGCATATTGGTATTTAGTTTCATAATTTGGAGACTCTTAAAATGAACGAGTTTAAAGATAATTACAATGATTTAAAAAACAATATCAACACTGAAAACTCTAAACTTATCAGTTTTCTAATTTACGGTATAATTCTTGGAAGACTTTTAGAAAAATATAAAAAATTTAGAAAAAAAATGAAATTTAGAAAATGAATAAGTCATTACAGAAATTTGTTGCTGTTGCAATATCTGCTGGAGTTGTTCTCTCAACAATCGCTTATTTTTTACTCTTACTTTGATACTAAGTGAGTCTTGATAACACTGTTGTAGTTCTTAAAAATAATAAAAATAAACATTTAGCTGTTTTAAAAGATGATCAAGAGTTTGTAACACAAAACGGTGTAATAAAATTTAATGATATAAAAGAGTTACCATCCGTTATAAATTCTTCTAATAACCATGAATATCATGTGTATATTCCATCATTCGAAGAGTTTATTTTACTTATGAAACGTGGACCACAGATTATATATCCAAAAGATATTGGATCAATATTGATCGCTGGAAACATAAATAAGAATTCTAATATATTAGAAATTGGTACTGGTTCCGGAGCTTTAACACTTTATTTAAATTTAATTCTAGATAAAGAAAGCCAACTGTTTACCTTAGATGAAAGTAAAAGGAATCAAAGGAGAGCACAAAAAACAATTGAACGATTTTTAACTTCATCAAAAATCAATAATAATTTCTTAAATGTAAATTATATAAATACTAATTTATCAAATTTTTCTTTTAAAGATATTGCAGATGAAGTAGACACTATAATCACTGATATTCCTGAACCTTGGGAGTTTTTTGTGAAAAATAAAATCGAAAAGAATTTAAATTGGGTATCTTATTTGCCATCAATTACACAAGTTGAGAAAATTGTCATCAAACTCAATGAACATAATTTTATAAATATCAAAATAATGGAAACTTTAAATCGTGAATGGATAGTGGATAAAAAAATTGTAAGACCAAAAAATGAAATGGTAGGTCATACAGGATTTGTGGTAAGTGCTAGGTTTTTGTTTAACTAGGCTCGATCATTATGCATTCACCAGGGCACTCTTCTGCCGACTCTATAACAGCTTCCTCTTGTCCTTTTGGTACAACAGCTAAGCCTTCAGCACCACCAACATTCCCATCTTCCTCTGAGAAAATTTTGTCACCTTCTTTAACATAAAATAGTCCATCATCTTTACCAACAAAAACGTCAGGACATATTTCTTCACAAAGGCCATCACCAGTACATAGGTCTTGATCAATCCATACTTTCATACAATCAATGATACATTAATTTTGCTATATACAAATACAAGAGTAAAAAAATAATATACAGAATTAAATAAAATAAGAGTAGGAAAACCTATGAAGAATGTGTTCAAAAGATGTCTTAAATTATTAACTTTATTCTCTTTAAATAATGAAAATTTAACAACAAATTTTATTAAAGACAATGTAATTGAATACAGAGAATTAAGTGAATCTGCTTTTAAAAGATCATTTGAAAGAGATAAAGCTTTATTAAAGGACATGGGTTTTTTATTGGATTTTGAAAATGATAAATGGAAAATTAATGATGGATATAAATTATCAGGCACTCAGATATTTGATGATATAAAAAATAACGAAGCTATCAATATTGATGATTTTATAAATACTTATCGCTTGATAAAACAGTTTTTTAAATCAGATTATCAATTTAACAGTAGAAATATAAATATATCAAAAATAACTCAAGCTATAAATGAAAAAAGAAGAGTTTCGTTCAAATATAAAAGTTCTTTAAGAAAAGTATATCCTCTTGGTTTAAAACAATATGATAACCAATGGTATGTAGGCGCAAATGAACAGTCGAAGTTTAAGACATTTAAAATTGACAATATAGATGATCTTAAACTTGGAACTAAAACTGACTTACATGATATCGAGTTAAAAACAATTAATTTTTCATGGGAAGAAAGGATTCAACCAATTTTCATTACTTTATCAATATTAAAAGATCATTATATTGTTCAAAAAAATAGTTTTAAACATTCGTTAATTAAAAGCAATGACGATGGAAATAAAATAAATATTGAAATTTCAACATATGATATTCAAAAATTAATTGTTTTTATTTTGATCACAGATGCAAAAATAATACAAATGACTAGTAACGACAAAAAAAGATTTTTGGAGTATTTAGATGAAAAATAAATTACAACTACAAGATTTCACATTTTTCATCAATATTTTAAAAGATAGTAACAAATGGAAAATTGATGATTTAACTAAAAAGCTTGGCAAAGATATTGAAACAATTGTTTATATGCTTAATATTATGTCCGAGGTTTATTCAGTTAATGGTGAAAATTTTATTGATTTTGAGATTGATTCGTCTGAAAATTTAATTTTTTTTGAATATTCATCTACATTTAAAGAATTGAATACAATAACCGATTTTGAATTGTTTAAAATCTATAATTTACTGAAAAGTAACCAAAATCTTAATATTCAAAACATAAATAAAAAAGATTACAAAAATTTTTCAAAAATCCTTGATATGTATTTTGGTGAAAAGTCAAATATAGAATTTGAAGATAACCTTTCAATACATTTACTAACAGATATAAATATAGAATATCTAAAAATCGGATACGATGATCCTAAAACATACTCTATTAAACCTATTTCCATTTCAAACAATCAAGATGGTAATGTTTTAGAAGCAATAGATTTAATTGATAACAAAGTTAAAACTTTTTTAATAAATAGAATAATTGAGGTTAATGAATTAAATCTCATAAGTTCAAGTAATAAAGAAAAAATCAATTCGATAGAAGTAAAATTCAAATACAAAAACGAAAATTTTTCAAATAAGTTAGATAAAGATAATACCTTTTTTAAAGATGGATTGTGTATTTACACATTTAGAGACTTTAATGTAGCATTAGAGTTTTTCTTTGAGCATTTTCAAGAAATACAAATTGTTTCACCAAATAAATTAAAAATTGAATTCAACAAAAGAATTAATAATTTAGTAGATATGATAAATTTATGAGTCTTACTGAACTTTTGATTATATTATTTATCTCCTTGGGGATAGTTGACAAAAAACGTATAAAAAAACTTATGGACACATTTCAGAATTTCAACGAAGGTCCATCTCGAAAAGTAATTGGTGATTCTAGCTTAAATCAAAAATGGGAATGGATAGAGAACGAAGAAGAATGAAGAAGCCTTTTTTTGATCACCTTAAAGAACTAAATACTAGAATCTTATTTTCTCTGTTATTAATTCTTATATTTGGAATTTATGTATATATTGAGTATCACTTCTTTGTTGAAATTCTCAATAAACCATTAATTGATGCTGGTTACGATCAGTCAAATATATTTGCACTAACTATTTATGAAGGGTTTCAAGTAAAAATTACAAATGTTTTTTTAATTTCACTAATTTTATTACTTCCACTTACCTTGTTAAATCTTGGTGTTTTTCTAAAACCCGCATTAGTAGATTTATCATGGCTATCCTTTATTTTTTACAATATATTTTTTACTATTTTTTACTATTTAGGAATATACTCGGCATTGAATCTTGGTTCATATGGCATTGAATTTCTACTTTCATTTAATGAAAATGAAGTCATTCTGAGATCGCAAAATTATTATCAATTCATTACAAGAGTTGCTCTTTTATTTGCAATTACTTTTCAACTTCCTCTTGTTACATTATTTCTTTTAAATAAAAGAATATTAAATATTCAATTACTTACAGAAAACAGAGCTGAACTATTTATATTCATATTAATAATTTCTGCAATTGTTACACCCACAGGTGATCCCGTTAGTTTGTTTGTTTTCACGATACCTTTATATGTACTCATGGAAATTACTATTTTTATACATAAAAAAAGTTCAAAGTGAAATTTGAGCTTGATAATTTTCAAAAACAAGCAATCAAATCATTATTAGATGGTCTGAATGTTTTAGTTACAGCTCCAACAGGTTCTGGTAAAACATTAATTGCAGAAAAAGGCATTGAAAAATACATTGAAGATGGAAAAAAAGTCATTTATACGACGCCAATCAAAGCATTATCTAATCAAAAATTTAATGATTTTCAAAATGAAGGAATTGACACGGGGTTATTAACAGGAGATAGAAATGAAAACCCCAACGCTAATTTAATAATTGCAACTACTGAGATTTTAAGAAATATGATATTTTCTGAGGACGAACGGATAAATGAAATTGGTTTAGTAATTTTAGATGAAGTTCATTATCTAGCAGACAAAGAAAGGGGTGCGACTTGGGAAGAAATTATCATTCATTTACCCAAAAAAATAAAAATTCTTGGTTTATCCGCAACAATAGGTAATGAGAATGAGTTTTTATGTTGGATTGTTTCACAAAGAGGTCCAACCGATTTAATAAAATCAAACATAAGGCCTGTTCCTCTAGAAATTTCATTAGTTACTGCAACACAGAATGATGATCAAATAACAACAATCAAATCAACAAAAGATAAAAAAAATAAACGAATTTTTCAATTTGATAAAAAATATAGAAAATTTAAAAAACCAACGCTTTCAAACCAATTAGAATTCATATCTTTAAAAAATTCAACACCCTCGATATTTTTCTTTTTTTCAAGGGATAAGGTTGAAAGCAAAGCTAGACATGCATCAAACTTAATTGGAAAAACAACTGACAACCATGACTTAAAAGTGTTATTCGATTCTGTGTTTGGGGATCTAACAATTGAAGAATTTAATCTATTAAATTTAGATGAACTTTTTTGGATGTGGTCAAGAAGAATTGGTTTTCACCATGCTGGACTAGCACCAATTGTCAAAGAATTTGTAGAACATTTATTTATTAATAGATATATTGATATTTTATTTGCTACTGAGACACTTTCTTTAGGAATAAATATGCCAGCTAAATCAATTATGATTGATTCATCTTTTAAATATGACGGTATAAGAACTAGATTGATTTCAAAGTCAGAATTTTTACAATTAACTGGCCGAGCAGGAAGAAGAGGTATAGATAATAAGGGCTTTGCTTTCATTAATTACGACAGGAGGATTGAAAATAATTGGTTTAATGATTTATTTAATTTAAAGCCAAATAAATTAATTTCTTCATATTCAAATTCATATGGATCTGTATTAAATCTTAAAAATAAATATGGTGAACATGAAGGATTAGAGATGATAAAAAAAAGTTTTTATTCTTATCAAAACAAAATTAATGATCAATCATTAGAAAAAAATTTTAGAGCAAAAATTTCAGTTTTAAATGATCTTGGTTATTTTACAGAATCCAAAAAAAATAAACTCCTAACTGAAACTTATCGTGATAGTTTTCTAATTGGCATAGAGTTGTTGGATAAACTAGATGATATTGAATTTTGTCTAATGTTTTTATCTTCTGGTATATCAAATCAAAAGTATGAAATACCAATTCACAAAAAGCAAAGTAAATTGTTGAGTAAATTTTTGATTACTCAAGAAACGGTCAACATTCTTGAAAGTAAGCACAATGTTAAAAATAAGACTAAGTTAGATGTTTCATGGTTTAGTATTTTTAGTGAATACATAAAATCAAATAATATCGAATATACAATTAGTAAATTTAATATTACGTTAGGAGATTTTATAAAGGCATCAAGAGAAGCAGCAGAAATATCACAGAAAGTTTCATTAATTTATGGAAATGAAAATTTTGATTTTATTTCAGATAAATTTAGAAATAATATTATTCAAAAATCGATGTTGTGAAAAAAATAGTAGTAATCCATAATAAAAATTCCAGAGGTAAAAAACTTACGCATCTAGATTTGCAAAAGATTTTTGATAAAAATCAATTAAATTGTGATATTTATCAAACAAAGCAATCTAAAGAAGTAGAAGTAATTATTAAAAAATATATTGACGATGATGTTATTTTTTGTGCTGTTGGAGGTGATGGAACGCTTAGTAATTTGATCGATGTACTTTTAAAAAACAATATAGCTAATCCAGAAGTGGCATGCCTTCCTTCGGGTAGTGGTTCGGATTTTATGAGAACTTTTGCTTTTCCAAAAACTATCAATGAAGGCGTAGAAAGACTTAAAACGAACCAAGATTACAAAATAGATGTTGCATATATAAAATCAGAAAATAAATCCAGACATTTTGTAAATGTATTAAATTTTGGTTTTTTAGCTGACACAGTTAAAACTAGCGAGGCACTCCCAAGAGTTTTTAAAAGATTTAGATATCCAATTAGTTTTTGGATAAAATTGCTTCCTGCAAAGAGTGACATATTTGAAATAAGCAATGATTCGTATGAATTCAAAGATATCGCCTTTAATATCTCAATTTGTAATGGACAATACTTTGGTGGTGGTTGGAACATTTCTCCTAAATCAAGCTTGCAAGATGGATTGTTAAATACTCAAATATTTAAAGTTACAAAGACTAAAGCTATGAAATTATTCTTTTTAGCAAAGAAAGGTCTACATTTAACGGATCCCGATGTGATATTGAAAAGAATGAATAAGATTTCTCTAAAATCTAGAAGTCCCATTGAAGTTGATGGTGATTATTTTGATAATGGTCCTGCTGAGATTATTGTTAAAAAACAAGCTATACTTCTCAAAATTTAGTATTATTCTTACAGAAATTTAAGGACAATGATGGCAGATAAAGAGATCGAAGAAATAGAAGAGCCTACTATGGAGGATCTTGAGGAAGATTTAGATGAATCTGAAGCTCCTCAAGAAGAAGAAGAAAAAGAAGAAGTAGAAACAGAGTCTTTAGAAGCTAGGGTAGAAACAGAGAAAAAAAAGGCTGTTGATGATAATGATGAAGCAGAAGGATCATTCATGTCTGTTGATGCTGCGGAAAAAAGGAATGTTAAAAGCTCCGATCTTAAATTAGACGAAACTGTAGAAGACATTCAAGAAGATGAATTTACATGTTCTATTTGTTTCTTGGTACTAAAAAATACACAGTTAGCTAAACCACGGGCAAAGGTTTGTCACGACTGTGCATGAAAATACATTTCAAGATTTTGGAATAGATTTTGAAATAGAGCAACAAGAAAACTCACCACTTGCACTTCAAAATTTATTTAACAAAGAAATTCAAAATATTGACAGTGTTTTATTTGATTATTATCAAAAAATATCAGAAGACTTTGATTCGTACTATTTTGTTTTAAAAACTTCTCAAAAGGGTAATTCCAATATTGTTGGCTATGCAAGAATTGTAGAGGCTGATTTCTATTGGAATGTATATGAATTTTTTATTAAAGATAATTTTAGAGAACTTGGTTTAGGTACAAAACTTTTTGAATACATTGCTTATAGTGCAAATATGAAAAATTTGGAAGTTAGATCATTTGCCTTACCAAGTGATAGACAAGCAAAAAATTTTTATGAAAGTAATGCAATTACAGCGAAAGTTCTAATAATGGAAAAGAAACGTGAAAATAATCGCTACAGACCTTGATGGAACTATTTATCTTCACTCAAAAATTATTCCTGGAGTAAAAGATTCTATTCACGAAGCTAAAAAAAAATAATTTTAGAATTATTTTCATAACAAACAACAGTTCAGAGACTCCCTATCAAATAAAAAATAAATTAGAAAATATGCTTTCTAATGAAATACATCTTAATGATATTGTCAGCCCATTAGTAATTTTTAAAGACTATCTAAAGAATTTTGATAAAAAAATTTATGTGCATGGTTCATACAATTTACAAAAATATGTAAAGACGATTACAACGGAACTCTTTCCAATTGATAAATCAGAAATTATTCTTATAGGAAGAACAGATTCATTTTCACGACATGATGTCGAAATTATTGCGGATGCTTTTAACAGAGGTGTTGATGTTATTGCTATGAATAAAGATCTTACTTTTCCAATTAACGATCATGAATTTAAAGATGGCAATGGTGCGATAGTACGGGAAATTGAAAACTTAGTTGGATCAAGTATTAGTTCTTTTGGAAAGCCAGATTCCTTTTATTCGGAGTATTTGTTGAAACAATTCCCTCAGATTTTTGCTGTTATTGGAGATAGAGTTGACACAGATATATTACTTGCAAAAGATATTGATGCTAAATCTTATCTTGTTAACTCTTCAATAAAAAACTATTTGGATGAAGATATAGCAGATTTTAAGTTCGATACTTTTTCACAGAGTGTATCTTCTATAATTAAAAATTCTAAGAACTAAGTATCCAATTAAAAATCCTCCAATATGAGCTTCCCATGAAATATTATTATTTTGTAAAGCTATAAAAATTTGAGAAAAAAACCAAAAAATCATAAAGAATTTTGCTCTTATTGTTGTTGGAAATAAAAATCCAAAAGGAACCAGAACAAGTAATTGAGCATTTGGAAATAAATACACATAAGCACCCATTAATGCCGATACTATACCTGATGCTCCAACAATTGGATTAATATCATTAAAATTTAAAATAACGTGAGCAAACATACTGAACAATCCAGTCATAAAAAGAAATATAATAAATCTAGCTCTTCCTAAAACATCTTCTATGTTGTTTCCAAATATCCAAAAACTCCAAAGGTTTCCTAATATGTGTATAAAGTTTGCATGGAAAATATTGGAGAGGATTAGGCTTAAAAAAATATTTTTATTTTCGAAAACAATATTACTAGTTAGAGCAGAACAATCATTGTTATAGTACTGATCTATTGATAAAGGTTTATTGTTAAATATCTCACAAGGTATCGCAGCAAATTCATAAAAAAAATTAAAAAGCTCACTTGGATTTTTTGGCTGGATAAGTACGTAAACAATAATTGATGCAATAATAAAAATTCTTGAAATAATTGGATTACTTTTTGCTGGATTAATATCTGAAATTGGTATCACTTTGTACTCCTAAGAAGATACGTATAATATATCCTAGTGAAGAATTTATTAATAATTTCATCTAAAAAGTATCTATCAAAAAAAATATCTGATGACATTTTTAAAACTGTAGAGAAAAACAATTTAAAATACGATGTATTTGACGTCGAATCAGATTCAAAAGAATTAAATATGATTGACCCCGACTTAATTATAAGTATTGGTGGTGACGGTACAGCTCTAAAAGCAATGCGTGTTGCATGGGAAAAAAATACTTCCTTAATAACGATTGGTCCTGGAAGATTAGGTTATTTAGTTTCATCTTCTGAAAATCTTGAAAATATTCTTAAGTCTTGGAAAAATGAGGATTATGATGTTGTTAAAAGAAAAGCAATAATTCAAAATAATGACCTTAGCCTCCCTGCTTTCAATGAAGTCGTTATTATTAAAAATTCTCCAACCAGGATTCTTGATCTGGAATTATCAATGTATGGACAAAAAGTAAAATTACGTGCTGACGGGCTAATTCTATCAACTTCACTTGGCTCTACCGCATACAATTACTCTGCTGGGGGTCCAATTATTCAAAACAATCTAGATGTTATATCTATTACACCAATCTCTCCATTTTCTAAGTTTCCAAGATCTATAGTCATAGATAAAAATAGTTTGATTGAAGTTTCAATAAATAAGAATCAAAATTATGCCATTCAATTTGATGGTGTTGTTGAAGTACAAGAAAAAAGTGATCACAATCTGAAGTATGTTTATGGCTTATCAGATAAATCTATAAACATACTTGGCACAGATAATGATCCAAAGTTAGATTTATTTTTAAATCAAATTTTAAGATAGTCCTTTTATTTAATTCTTTATATGCTAAAGTTTCAATGTGACCAAATACATTTTTGTCACCGGTGGTGTTGTCTCTGGTCTTGGTAAAGGGATTACATCTGCATCTCTTGGAAACCTTCTCAAAGCTCGTGGATTAAGCGTTATAAACCAAAAATTAGATCCTTATATTAATGTTGATCCGGATACAATGAATCCCTTTCAACATGGTGAAGTTTTTGTAACTGAAGATGGAGCAACAACTGATTTAGATCTTGGTCATTATGAAAGGTTTACAGGTGTTAATTTAAGAAAAGACTCCAACGTTACCACAGGAAGTATTTATAGAAAAGTAATTGAAAGTGAGAGAAAAGGTGATTACTTAGGTGCAACTGTTCAAGTTATTCCCCATATTACTGATGAAATAAAAAGAAGAATTAAGGGAATCTCAAACGATGTAGATGTTCAAATCACAGAAATTGGGGGAACCGTTGGAGATATTGAAATTCTTCCATTTCTTGAAGCTGCAAGACAAATAAGAAAAGAATTAGGAACTGAAAACGTAATGTTTATTCATGTCACATTGGTACCTTTTATCGGTCCAAGTACCGAATTAAAAACAAAACCTACTCAACATTCCGTATCTTTGTTAAGAGCAGCAGGTATCTCTCCAGATTTAATTGTTTTGAGATCAGACAGAGAACTTAATGATGAGATAAAGAGCAAAGTTTCATTATTTTGCGATGTTGCAGTAAATAATGTAATTAATGCTCCAGATTTAGATGATATCTATGGCGTTCCTTTAAGGATGCGTGATGAAGGACTCGATGAAGCAGTGGATGAGAGATTGAATCTACAAACTAATGAACCGTCATTAGAAGAATGGAAGACAATGGTAAATCTAAAACTTGAAGCAAATGAATCAGTTAAGATTGCAATCCTTGGAAAATATTTTGGATTGCCAGATAGCTACCTCTCTGTTGTAGAGTCACTTAATCATGCATGTCTTCAAAATAAAGTAAAACTTGATCTTCACTGGATAGATGCAGATAATTTTGAAGTAGAAAACCTACAAGATATGGACGGAGTTATTGTTCCAGGAGGATTTGGATACAGGGGGATTGAAGGAAAGATTTCAGCAATAGAGTACATTAGAAAAAATAACATTCCATTTTTAGGTATATGTTTAGGATTACAATGTGCTGTAATCGAATTTGCAAGAAATGTTTGTGGAATTGATGATGCAAACTCTTCAGAATTTTCAAAAAACACAAAAAATTATGTGATTGATTTACTACCAAATCAAGATTTAGAAAAAGATGATGTTGGTGCATCTATGAGACTAGGTACGTACCCATGTAAATTGAATGATGATTCATTAGCTGCACAAATTTATAGTGATGAAGTAATTTATGAAAGACATAGGCATAGATATGAGGTGAATAATAAATATAGAGATATATTAGTAGAAAAAGGTCTAAAAATTGGTGGAGTTTCTCCAGACAATAATTTAGTTGAAATGATAGAAATTCCAGACCACCCGTTTTTTATAGCTTCGCAATTTCATCCTGAATTTAAATCAAGACCATGGGACCCAGCTCCTTTATTCAAAGAATTTGTACTTGCTTCAATTAAAAACATATCAATAAAATCAGAAAACATTGTCTCAGAAACAATCAAAGAAAAGTAACAAAAATTTAGTCCAAGAGTTTACAAATTTTTTAAAATTTAAAAAAGGGCTATCAGCAAACACTATAAGCGCATATGAATCAGATATAACTCAATTTTTAGAATTTACCGGTGAAAATATCATAAATAATGATCTTATTGAGCTATTCATAACTTCAGCACTAAATGATACATCTGATAATTCGAAGATAAGAAAAATTTCATCTATAAATCAATATATTGAATGGTTTAATTTAGATAATAAGGAATATCAAATTGTTATTGAGAAAGTTAGTTTAAAAAAAGGCTCATATCTACCTGAAACCATATCAGTATCAGACATAAATAGATTAATAAACATCTATGATCACACAAACTATATGAACTCTAGAAATTTAACGCTGATTGATTTTATGTACTCAACTGCTTGTAGAGTTTCGGAACTATGTGACGTAAGAATATCAGATTTAGATTTTGAAGAAGATTTTGTAAAGCTATTTGGAAAAGGTTCCAAACAGAGAATTGTGCCAATAGGTTCTGAATTAAAAATTAATTTATCAAAGTACTTAAAATTTCGTGATGAATTAAACACTCAAGAACCATACTTATTCTTATCAAAAAATATGAATCAGCTCGATAGATCAGCAATTTTTAGAATTATTAAAAAGTCTGCAATACTTTCGGATAATGCATTATCAGTTCATCCACATACATTGAGACATAGTGCAGCTACACATATGCTTGAGGCAGGATGTGACTTGAGAACACTACAAGAATTATTAGGACATACATCAGTTTCTACAACAAAGATTTATACTAAATTAACCAAGGAATTTTTGGTAGAAATATTTAAAGAGAGTCATCCAAGAGCATGAAATTGTATTTAAAAATCAAAAGAGCAATCAGGTTTTTGTTTTATAAACATCTTCCAGTTGAAGATCAGATTAAAGTCATGCAACAACTAAACGACGATAATCTTCTAAGATTATTTTGGCAACTCTCAATGCAAGACAGGCATCATTCTGTAGAAGTTCTTGAGCGCACAATAGATATGTCTTTTGATAATGAATCACTATCCATTAAAGAATTGGAGTCGTTAAATAATTTATTTACTCTTTCTCTTATTCATGATATTGGAAAATCAATATCACATTTTTCATGGATATTTAGGATATTTTCTGAACTCAAAATTGTAAACAATAATAAATCTCGTTTATATCTTGATCATGAAATAAACGGCTTAACTGAATTAGAAAAATATTCAGTTAATGATGACATTATTCAATACTATAAAAAAGAACTATTGCAGAATAAACACTTCATATTGGATAAAACTGATTATTAATGGATTTAAATGACTTAATTTCAAATCTTAAATCATTACTTATCGAATTTTCTGATAATAAAAATAATGATTTAAACGCTAACCTATTAAATCTCTTCTCATCTTTAAATGTCGAAAATGTTAGAAAAGATATTGATAGTTTTTCAGAGATTGTTTTGCTAGTTGCCTCATTATTTGAATTAAAAGCTAAAAGTTTACTACCCCAAAATGAAGATGTTGATTGGATTGACGAAATTCAATTGATTAAGGACAAAGATTTGGCATTTGCAAGATTATTACAGTTCAAAGCTTTTTCAGAAGTTGGAATTGCTCTTGCCTCAAGAATACGCGAAAATGAAATGTCTATAAGTGCTTTCAAATATTATCAGACTTTAAATCTATTTAGTAAACCTGATATTGAAATAACTATTGATAAAAAAATATTTCAAGAAACAGCTGAAGAAGTATTTATTAGATATAAATCAATTAAAGGCTTTGATCATATCGAGTACGATTTACCTGACATAGATGAAGCGATCAATTCTTTATTGTCTAGTGTAGACCAAAGATTAAATACTTCTTTTGAAGAGCTTGCCTCTGAAGTTCAGACTTCCGAACAAGCAGTTGCAATTTTTTTAGCTTTACTAGAAGCAATACGTTGGGGATTTGTAAAAGCAGAACAAGTTAATAATAATGAGCTTATTAAGATTGAAAAAAATTATGAAGAATAAGAAAATCATAACAGCGACCCTTTTGGTAAGTGATGGGCCTGTGCAAAACTCCTATTTTGAAGAACTTTTAGAGATAGATGGAAATAAACTAGTTAAATTATTTGATGAAATTAACAACGACTTAAACAATCTTGGTTTTGGATTTTATTTACGATTTGATTCAACGAAATCTGATTTAGTGACTGTAAATGATATACCAAAATATTTAGATTCAGTAAAGCCTCCATCAGTTTTAAAAGGCTTATCAACGCCAGCTTTAGAAACTCTTGCGATAATTGCATATGAACAACCAGTTACAAAGTTAAAAGTTTCTGAGATCAGGGGAGTAGAATCTGAATCATCTATAAAGACTCTTGAATCCCGAGGTCTTGTCTACAAGTCAGGGGAGCTGGATGTTCCTGGTAGTCCTATTTTATATTCAACGACAGATGAGTTTTTAGAGAAAATAGGCTTTGAAAGTTTAAATGATTTACCTAATATCGGTGAATATTTCTCCTCGCCGTCTGAAGAAGAATAATTGAGAATAAATAAATATTTAGCTCTTCACCTAAATACATCAAGAAGAAATGCTGATGAATTAATTAAAGCAAAAAAAATAACTGTCAATAATAAACTTGCAGTTATAGGGCAAGATATTATGACTACAGATGTAATCACATATCAAAACAAAATTTTGTCATCAAAGATTGTGTATAAATATTTCAAATTTTATAAACCGATAGGATATGTCTGCTCTACAAAAGCACAAGGAAAATCTAAGACTATATATGAGATAGTTGATAATTCACTTAAATACAGTGGAAGGCTTGATAAAGATTCAGAAGGGTTGATGCTATTAAGCAATGATGGAGATTGGCTGAACAGTATTAATCATCCCTCAAAGGGCTATGAAAAAGAATACATAGTAACCGTTTCACAACCAATTGTTCTTAACTCTTTTAAAAGAGTTGTAACTGATAAAAACGAAAAACTTGTTATAAATAAATTAAGTAAATTGAATAAATTTGAATATAAAGTGACTCTTAATACTGGAAAAAACAGAGAAATTAGAAGAGTATTTGCAAAAAACAATGTTGAAATTAGAAATTTAAAAAGAATTTCTATTGGCAATTTTTCAATAGAAGATATGAAAATTGGTCAATTATCACAAATAAAGAGTAACTAGAAATATAGAATCAATATATGGAAAAGTTTCTTTTAACAATTGATGGCCCATCTGGTGTTGGAAAAACCTCAGTTGGTAAAAGTATTGCAACTATTTTAAATTCTTGTTTTTTCTCAAGTGGATCTATTTATAGATCTGTTGCAAAATTTTTACTAAATAATAAAAATGTTCAAATTGAAGATTTAAAAATAGAAATTGTTTCTGAACAGTGCAATGTTAATGGTGTAATTTTTAATGAAGAAGATTTATATGACAATGAAGTTTCTGTAAAAAGTTCTGAAATTGCAAAAAAAGTAGGGTTAAGAATGTTGGTTAAAGATTGTTTAATTAGTTATTTCGAAAATCTTGACAAACCACTTGTAATTGAGGGTCGGGACATGGGTAGTGTTGTCTTTCCAGACGCTAAACACAAAGTATATTTAGATGCAGATTTGGCAACCAGAGGTAAAAGAAGAGAAGGTCAATCAAATATGGAGGAAACGGTATCCGATGTTCAAAGAAGAGATTTTGAAGATAAAAATAGAGTATTTTCTCCTTTAACTATTCCAGAAGGTGCACTGGTTGTTGATAATTCAAATTTAACAATTGATGAAACAATTGCACTTATTATAGAGAACTTAAAGCTTCAGTAGCAGACCAACTTTTATCTTTGGATATCCCATTTAAAGCTTCTTTATTATTTTTTGGAAACATATTAATTAAAAGTTTTGAAAGTCCGGTTATGTTACGTCTTAATTCTTTAGGAAGTGGAAAATACTCTTCTTCTGTTGTGTCAATATAAAACTCTAAATTATTGGGATTTAAATGTTCTGTTATTTCTTTTACTATATGATCGGGTGCTGATGCTCCAGCAGTTATCGCTACGTCTGTACCATCTAAATTCAAATTTCTTAAATCATCTAATGTTTCGATTCTATAAGCATCTTTACCTAGATTATTTATAGTAGTTACCAATGCATTTGTATTACTAGAAGTACTTGAACCAACAACCAGCACTATATCTACTTTGTGTGAAATATTTATTAATGCTTTTTGCCTGTTTGTAGTCGCATAACAAAGGTCACTTTTTCTCGGTAATTCAATATTTTCAAATTCTTTTTTAGCTTTATCTAATATAGGTTCCCATTCAGACATAGCAAGTGTAGTTTGAGCAAGCAGTGCAACATTTTCGTTTCGCAAGCTATTATTGTCGAGATCATCAACAGTCTCAACTAGAATCATATTATTTGGTGCCACACCTAAAGATCCTATGGCTTCATCATGATTTTTGTGACCTACATATATTATTTTTTTTCCATTTTCACTAAATTTTTTTGCTTCATGGTGAACTTTTGTTACGAGAGGACATACAGAATTGACACTTGTCATTGAGATGTTTTTGAATTCCATTTCAACTTTTGGTGCAGTACCATGAGCTGAAAGCATCACAATTGAATCTGCTGGCAATTCTTTAGGATCTTCAATAAAAATTACGTTTTTTTCTTTAAACTTTTGAACAATCCAGTCATTGTGTACAATTTCGTGATAACAATATACTGGCTCATCATAAATTTTTAGCATCCATGTTAAAGCTTTTATTGCCATCTCCACTCCAGCACAAAATCCTCTTGGTGTTACAACATATAGATTATCTACCATAAAATAAGAATAGCTATATTTAAAATATGAATGAAAATAAAAAAAACGAAGTAATTTTGATTGGGTTACCTAATTCAGGTAAATCTACACTTATTAATACTTTAACAAATAAGAAAAACTCAATTATAGGATCTGAACCAAATACTACTCGGGATAAGATAAGTACAGTTATAGAAATTAACAATAAACAGATAACATTATCGGACCTACCAGGTTTTGATGAAAATCCAGACAACTTCAATAAAGCATTTCAAGATAATTTTCAATATTTGTTAGAAGATGTCAGCCGTATATTGTTTGTAATTGATGTAAATTCAAAAAATTTCGCTGGTCTTGATAAAATAAATAACTTACTTCAAATCAATAATGTTGAGAATAAAATAACAACAGTTTTTAATAAATGTGAAAATTTTAATGATTACGATCTTGATAAAAGAATGTTCAAATATATTTATGGTAGAGAAATTTATATATCTGGATTTCACAAAATTGGCACAGATGAATTATTAGATGACTTGATTAAATATTCTGGTGTAGAAAAAAATGGTGACTTAAATAGTAAGAATGCAATTTCTATAATTGGAAAACCAAATTCAGGTAAATCAACATTATTCAATGCATTTCTTGAGAAAGAAAGGTCTCTTGTATCAGATGTACCAGGAACAACAAGAGATTCAATTATAGAAGAGGTTGTTTTTAACGATAAAGAATTTAATATACTTGATACTGCAGGTGTTCCTAGAAAAAAACAAAAAGATCAGATAGATAGATATGCATCAGATCTATCTATAAAAACGTTAAATCATTCACTGATTTCATTTATTGTTGTTGATTCTACTCAAGGAATAAACTTTGAAGATATGAGATTAATTAATGAATCAATAGAAAATTTTTGTACTCCAATTTTAGTACTAAACAAATGGGACCTTCTTAACGAAGAAGATAAACTAAATCTTAATTCAAATTTGAAAATTCAATTAAAAAAATTTAGTTGGCTTAATGTAATTAGAATCTCTGCGCTTACAACGAAAGGTCTAAATAAATTTTCAACAACTTTGAATGAAGTGAATAGTCAGTTGAATAATAGAATTGATACATCAGAATTAAATTTATATTTTAGAGAATTGTGGGTTGCAAAACCTCCCCATCCTTTCAGAGGAAAAAGAGCAAAATTAAAGTATGTTACGCAATATGACATATCTCCACCTTCATTTTCATTTAATTTGAGTTCTAGAATACCTAAAAATTATTATTCCTTTATTGAAAATAAATTAAGAGAAGAATTTGGATTTAAGAATGTTTCTTTAAGGATTAAATATAAGACTTGATATGGAAAATTTTGGATTTAAAGTTGGTGTTTTTTTATTTGGTTTTTACCTCGTAGTACGAATTTATCAGGTTGTAATTAACATTTTTATTAACCTTTAGTACTAAATTATCAAATGAATGTATAAATTATTATTTATATATCTTGATATCGTCATTTACATACCTAATATGAGTACATCCACTTTTTAAGTGGATTTTTTGTATACAAAAAGGAGAAAAATTGAGTATAAAAACTAACTCAAGAAGTTGGCGATTTTTAATGCTTTTTGTTGTATTTGCAATGGTTGTTGTTGCTTGTGGAGACACAAGTGATGACGCTGCTGATGACGTTGTTGAAGAATCATCTGATACAACTGCTGCACCAGCTACAACTGCTGCACCTGCACAAGAAGAGTCATCTTCTGCACCAGATGGTGTATTTAAGTTAGCTATATTTCAAGATCCTGCAACACAGAATCTCTTCAAATGGTATGACACAGATACAGATGCTTACTCTCTATATCAGATGACTGGCCAATCTGTTTCATTGTTTGGAATTTCATATCCAAACTATACACTCATACCATCAATGGCAACTGAGCTTGTTGAAACCTCAACCGACAATGGTGATGGTACATTCAGCTATACAGTTCCTATTGTTGAAGGATACGAGTGGAGTGACGGAAACCCAATAACAGCTCAAGACTGGGTATTTACATATAACACTGCAAAAGGACTTCCATTGTTAGGTCAATGGGCCGCAGTGTGGCCTTCAAATTGTGAGGTCGAATGTGTAACTAATGTTGAAGCAATTGATGACTATACAGTTAAAATTTCATTTAACTATGATCCGGGATTGACCGGATGGCAATATGGTGCAGCTCTTGCACCAGCTTTATCAAAAGCTTACTGGGAACAATTCGCAACTTCCAGAGAGGATCTATTAGCAGTTTCTGGTGCTGAAGCACCTGTTGCTAGCGCCTTTGTATATGACAAGATTGAACAAGGTGCATTTTATACCTGGTCATATGATTCAGATACAATGTATTTCGGTGGAGAGACAACAAACTATGCTAATGGTGGTGTAGCATTTACCCAAGATAATGGGGTTGCACCAGCAATATCAGGTGAGTTTGGTGATCTTTCTGGAGAATCTTTCACATATGCAAATGGACCATTTGTTGGACAAGTAGAATTCTCTATTTATAACGATCAAGATTCAGCTTATCTTGCGTTTGAAAATGGAGATGTTGACTTCGTTCTTAACCCAAGCGGTGTTAAGAGAGCAACTTATGAGAAGCTTTCCAGAATTCCTGGAACAGAAGTTATTTCTAACTTCTCAAATGGTATGAGATATATGGCGTTTAACACCAGAGTTTTCCCTGGTAGTAATAAAGCTTATAGACAAGCTGTAGGTTGTATTGTCGATAAAGATTATGTTATCAACAATGTCCTACAAGGAGTCGCAATCAATATGGATGGACAGATGCCAGCCGCACTTACATCATGGGTTGCACCAGTTACCGGTGTACTCGCTGATTGTGCAGGCCTCTCAGCACAAGAAAAATGGGAGAAATCCATTCAGATATTACAAGATGCTGGATGGCAAGCAACTGACTGGGGTTCACACCCAGGTGGTGCTGAAAGAGCTATAGCTCCAACCGGACTTAAAGGTCCTAATGGAGAAGCTATGCCAGAAAACATGTTGTTATATGCTCCAGGTCCAGGATTTGATCCAATTAGATCAACATTCTCACTATTCGTTGCAGATTATATGCAACAATTAGGTGTTGATATAGTTGCTCGACCAACTGGTTTTGGTGTCATAGTTGACAAAGTATTCACAGCTGCAACTTGTAAAGATTGGCATGTTTACATGCTTGGTTGGGGATTATCTGCATTTCCAGATCACCCAACAAACTTCTTTGATGGAGCCAACGATACATGTGTAAATGAAGGATTTAACACAACTGGATATAACGGTCCAGATGGATATAAGAACCCTGAATTTGCTGAATTAGTATCAGAATTCAAAGGAGCTAAGAGCGTTAGCGATGCACAGGCATTAAGTAAGAGAATGGAAGCACTATTATTTGATGATATGCCTTATTTAGTATTGGTTACAACACCAATTCTTGAGGTATATAAAGAAAATATTGCATTCCCATTCACTGATATGCTTGATGGATTACAACAATTAGGTGGTAATCCTGGCAACGTTACAGTTAGTGACTAAAATTATTATTAAATCGGAACGGGCATTGCTCGTTCCGATTTATAATTAGCAATATTTTTTTAATGGGGGAGAATGTTACGTTATATTATCAATCGTTTTTTACAGATGGTTGTTGTGTTTTTTCTATTCTTAATAATTTCATATTTACTTTTTGATGCAATTCCTGGCAATGCATTTCAAAATTTACTTTTAAATCCTTCATTACCTCCTTATGCATATGAAGAAACAATCGCTTTATATGGATTAGATCAACCATTATCAGTACGTCTTCAAAAATACATTGTAAACTTTTTCAAAGGGGATCTCGGATATTCATACATACAATTTCCAAAAACAGCAATTGAATTAATAGCTGAACGACTACCTAGAACATTAATGTTATTTTCAGTAGTAAATATTTTAGCTTTTTATACTGGTTTTTTTGTTGGTAAAGTTTTAGCTTGGAGGAGAGGCTCTAGAAGTGAAACGTGGATAACAATTACATCTGTTTTCTCTTACACAGTTTTTTATCCATGGTTTGCTTTATTAATGCTATGGTTTTTTGGTTTGAAAATGGGTTGGGTTCCAATAGGTAAATTTTTAACTCCTAATAAATGGTACGATTCACCTTTTGACAGTGATGAAGTGTTTATGGAAATGATAAAATATATGGTTGTTTTTTCATTAATTTATTTTTTAATCTCACTATTAACTAAGGAAATAGAATCATTGAATTTGAGAAGAAACATAAGATTAGGTTCTTTTTTTGGCTTGCTTATAATATCAAATTTCTATTGGAACGTCGGAATATTATCTGAAATGCGATTTTATGCAGGTGATATAGCCTATCATACGATATTACCTGTACTTACTGTCACAGTAGTTGCATTTGCAGGGACAGCATTATTAACAAGAACAACGATGATGGAGGTTTTAAAAGATGATTATATCCTTACTGCTCGCGCTAAAGGATTAAGTCAAAAAAGAATTAGAGATAGGCATGCTGCAAGAACTGCATTACTTCCCGTGGTAACTTCCTTTATTTTCACTATTGTTACCATCATTGATGGATCAGTTCTTACTGAAACAATCTTTTCATGGCCGGGAATGGGTCAACTTATATTAGATAGTGTACTAAGAGAAGATATTCCTGTTGCAATGGCAACTTTCTCATTTATTGGAGTTTTTGCATTGATTGCTCATTTTTTAGCTGATGTTTCATATGCTTTTTTGGATCCGAGAATAAGAATTAAATCGCAAGGATAATAATGGGTGAAATAAACGAAAAATCAGAATTAAGAAAATTAAGATTTGAATCACTTAAAAGAAACTTTAATTTATTTAAACAAAGCAAAATTGGAATGTTGGGCCTATTCATAGTATTGATATTTGGTTTCCTTGCTTTATTGCAACCATTATTATTTCTAACAAATATTTGGGATGAGGCAACTTATCATCCCGTAGTAGGATATGACTCACAAAAAATTCTTGCTACCGTTGTATCATGTAAAAATATAGATTATCCTACATCAGAATATAAAACACCAAGTGATTGTCCTGCTGATGATGAAGTAAATATAGTAGCTGTTGCACCATATAATCCGGGTATTAAGGAAGGCGACGTAATCGAACAATTTATTCAGCCTGCACCACCATCAAGTAAACATATTCTCGGGACAGATTCTTTAGGTAGAGATATATTTTCACAACTTATGGAGGGAAGTCAAGTAGCTTTTGTACTTGGATTATTGAGTGCAATAGTTGGAGTAGGTATCTCTACTTTGCTTGGAACAATCGCTGCATATTTTGGAGGTAAAATTGATGCATACCTAATGAGACAATCAGATCTCGTTTTAATGTTGCCTACGTTACCTTTATTATTTATTATTTCAGCATTTGCGGAGCTAAAAGTCTGGCACTTAGCATTAGTATTAGGTATTTTTGGAGGTCTTGGAGGAAGTGTTATAACAATTAAATCTCAAGCATTACAGGTAAAAGTTAAACCATTTGTTGATTCAGCAAGAATTACAGGTGGTTCAAGAATGAAAATTTTAACTTCTCATATTCTTCCAAATGTCGCACCGTTAGCTTTACTTTTTATGGTATTTAGTGTGACGGGTGCAATTGCTTCAGAATCTATTTTATCTTTTTTGGGTCTCCTTAATATTGATATGAGTTGGGGCTTAATGATATCAGTTGCACAAGCTGATGGATATATCAACCAAGGAATGGAATATTGGTGGCTTGTTATACCTGCTGGATTAGCAGTTACACTTTTAGCTGGGGGATTTTATCTTGTTGGTAGAGGATTGGATGATGTTTTCAATCCAAGACTGAGAAGAAGATAGTATGAGTACAGTTTTAGATGTAAAAAATCTATCCATGCATTACGAAACATTAGCTGGAAATGTTTCTGCAGTTAAAGATGTTTCATTTAGTATAAGAAGTGGAGAATCATTCGGTCTTGTTGGTGAATCTGGTTGTGGAAAAACCTCAGTTGCAATGACCCTACTTCAATTACAACCTGAGAACTCGGTTATTACTGAAGGAAGTATAAAACTTGATGGAAAAGAATTAGTTGGTTTATCTGAATATGAGTTAAGAAAAGTTAGATGGGATAGTATCAGTATTGTTTTCCAAGGAGCAATGAATGCTTGGAATCCAGTTATAAAAATCGGTGAACAAATCAGAGAAGCTTTAAGAGAGCACTATCCTGATAATTCTAAAGAAAAAAATATTCAGAAAATTCAAGAATTATTTCAAATGGTAGGACTTGATGAGAGCATCATTGATAGATACCCACATGAGCTTTCTGGAGGTATGAAGCAAAGAGCAGTAATAGCATTAGCACTTTCTTGCGATCCTAAAATCATCATCGCAGATGAACCAACTACTGCGTTGGATGTTGTTATTCAGGATCAAATTCTTAATGAAATCAAAAAAGTTCAAGAGTTACTTGGTTTAAGTTTAATATATATATCCCACGATATTGCTGTAATTGCGGAGATGACCGATAAATTAGCTGTCATGTATGCAGGTTCAATTGTTGAAATGGGACCGACAAAAGAAGTTTTTAAGTCTCCTAAACATTCATACACTAAAGCTTTATTGGACTCAACTCCGTCTATAAGAGGAGAAAAAAAGAAACTTAAGTCGTTAGATGGTGAGCCGCCAAGCCTCATAAATAAAATTAACGGTTGTTCATTTTCACCAAGATGTCCTTCTCCAACTAATAGCTGTAAAAATCAAGAAATTGAAATGAAACTTATAAGAGTTGGAGAAAATCATTATGCTGACCAATGTTGTTCTGGATGTGTCAATGAGTAAGAATTTAATTGAAGTCAGAAATTTAGTTAAACATTTCGAAGTATCAAATAGCTTTTTTTCCAGTAAAAAAAATATAGTAAAAGCTGTTGATGGAATAAGTTTTAATATTAAACCTGGTGAATCTTTAGGACTGGTTGGTCAAAGTGGTTGCGGCAAAACAACTACTGCAAGATCATTGTGTTTACTTGATCCTAAAACATCAGGTAATGTGAATTTTTTTAATCCTGAAAAACAAACTATGGAATCAATAGACAACATAGATGATGATTCTTTAAAAATATTCAGACGCAATATTCAAATGATATTTCAAGACCCTTATGAGTCCCTTAATCCAAGATGGACAATTAAGGACATTATTAAAGAACCTTTAGATATACACAATATAGGTAATTTAGCTGAGAGAGAGGATACAATTGTAGAAATATTAAGGACCGTTGGCTTAACTCCTCCTGAAAACTATTTATCGAGATACCCTCATGAGATATCGGGTGGTCAGAGACAAAGGGTATCAATTGCACGTACGCTTGTAATGAAACCTAAATTTGTTATTTGTGATGAACCTACATCAATGCTAGATGTTTCTATTCGTATTTCAATAATGGATTTGATGCTGAATTTAGCAAAAGAATTAGACGTATCCTATTTGTATATAACTCACGACCTTGCTGTTGCAAGATATATGTGTGATAGAATTGCTGTTATGTTTAACGGTAAGATTGTTGAAATTGCCGAGACAGAAGAATTACTTGAAAACCCAATACATCCCTATACAAAAAGATTGATATCTTCGATACCTATTCCTGATCCTTTTAATATTAGAGATAAATATATTGTTAATTTTGATGAAATTGATGATATTATTTCTAAAAACCCTTCAGAAAAAATGGTTGATATGGGTAAAGGTCATTTTGTAGCTACACACGACACTAAGGATTTTTTATTTGACACTTAAAGATTTATTTCTTTTGCCAAATCTTATTACTCTTTCAAGGTTGTTTGTCTCTATATATTTGTTTAATCAATATTCAATAGAGAATATAAACATACCTTTATTAGTAACTTTAATTGCCGTTATTGGTATTTCAGATTCAATTGATGGAATTGTTGCAAGGCGATTAAATCAGGTTAGTAAACTTGGAACTATTCTTGACCCAGTATGCGACAGAATCGTATTTCTATTGCTTTTATTTTGGTTAGAAGACATTTTTCCTATTTGGTTTTTTTATGGAATCTTTATTAGAGAAATATTAGTTATGTTGGGATCACTGTATGTTTTGACAACAACAAAAACCATAAAAGTATCTAATTTTGGAAAATTTGGTACAGTGTTAATATTTTTTTCTATTTGTTTTTTTGTTATAAATTCAGGAAATGAGCAATTATTCTTTTTACTTTTTGGTTTATTTTCCTTGATTTTTTACTATTTTGTAGCGCTAGAATATTTTTATAAAATATTTATAAAAAAATGAAAAATGACACAATACCTTTTGAAGATTCTATCTTTATAAACCAAGAAGCTAAATACATATTATCTTTATTAAATGATAAGACAAAGTCTTCATCTTGGCTTTTAACAAACGGAATTCACAAGATCGGGAGATTAGAAAATAAAGAAATAATACTTGATGACGTAACTGTGTCGAGAAACCATGCATTTTTAAGTGTTGAGGATGAAACAGTCATAATAACTGATGAAAAATCAACTAATGGTATATTTGTAAATGGTGAATTGACAGATGAATCTGTTTTAAAGTCAGGTTCTAGAATTCAAATAGGAAAATTTAATTTAATAATTACAAAAGTTGATAAGAAATGAATATAGGAGATACTGTAAAACTGATTAAAAAAGAGTATCCATCAATTACTATTTCACGTATCAGATTTTTAGAAAAAGAAGGTTTAATTAAACCAAAAAGATCAAAAGGTGGAACTAGGTCTTTTTCTGATAAAGATATAGTAAGAATTAAGAAAATCTTAGATCTACAAGAAAACCAATTTTACTCATTAAAAGCCATTAAAAATAATCCTAAGTTACTCACTGGCAATACATCTAGTTCAAAAATTGTAATAAGAGAGTATTCTCAACATGATGCTTTAAAAAAGGCAGGTATGAAAGAAGAAGACTTTAACGAACTAATAGAGTACAAATACGAACAAAATAAAGAAATCTACAGTCAACAAGACGTAGAAAGGTTTTCCTCCCTAGCATACCTTTTCTCACTAGGTCTTGGAGTTAAGAATTTATCAGTTATTAAATCAATGTCAGACAGGGGAGTAGGTTTTTTTGAGACATACTTTCATATTTCTGACAATGATCCTGAAGAAATAAAAATTGCAATTGATAAATTTTCTGAAATCATCGGGAGTTACATATTAGAAGATTTATAGCTATCTATTTATTTTCAATTTTATTATTTACAAACATTGCCTATGCAACGGAAGTTGATGAAGAATTATTGACAACCGAATTTTATTTATCATATGATTTAGACAATGAACAGTTGATGTACTTCAAAAATATTAACGTAACCATTGCACCAGCTTCACTTACTAAATTAATGACTTCTTTGATTCTTATTGAAAATTACAATTTAAGTGATTACATAGAAATTTCTTTACCTTCTGACTACATTTACGAAGGAAAAGTAGCATATCTTAAGTCTGGACAAAAAATGACTATTGAAAGCTTATTAGAATTTATACTTATATATTCAGCAAATGATGCATGTTTTGCTGTTGTTCAATTATTTAATGAAAACACTGATGATTTTATAGCATTAATGAATAAAAGAGCTGAGCAACTTGGAATGAACAATACTAATTTTAAAAATCCTGATGGTTTAGATCAAGATGGTCACTATACAACTTTGAGTGATTTATTAATTCTTTCAAAAGAAGTCATAGACAATTATGAGTTATTGTCGATAATAATGAGAAAAAGTTTTATATCAAATATTGAAGGTGATGATAAAGTATATCTCAATACTAATAAGTTAATCGAACGTAACTTTTACGGTTTAAAGACAGGCTGGACTAATGAGGCAGGATTGACATTTATTGGTTTAAATCAATCAAATGACAGAAATATTTTAACTATAGTTAATAAGTCTTTTGTAAATGAAAAAAAAGACAATCACTTTGTTGATACACAGAATCTATACTCAGCTTCAATTGATACATTCATAAACAATGTTGTTATTGATAATAATGTTGATATATATAAAATACGAAATAACTTTGAGACATTAACATTTAAATCTACAACTCCCTGGTTTGTGTTTGGTAACAAACTAGACATTTCAAATATTAGACTAAATGAATTTAGTGAAACAAAATTTGATTATGTTGTAAATGATGATTTATATAATGTAAGAATTTCTGACTCTGTAAATTCAGTCAAATGGGATTTTAATTTATCGAACATGTTTTCATTTTTTGCAAATAATAATTAGTAAATTCTAAATATTGTTATAAAAATTATTATGAATCTATCTATTCTTAAACTATGAAAAAGAATATTAACGTTGAAGTAAACAGCATAAGATTGGAGGAAAATACCGAAACACCGATTATGCTTTTACTTGATCCTAATAGTCAAAAAGTTCTTCCAATTTGGATTGGCACTATTGAAGCAGTATCAATTGCATATGCACAAGAAGGAATAAAACATCCAAGACCACAAACTCATGATTTAATTATTGATATTATTGAATCTTTAAATGGAAATATTGATGAAGTTGTTATCTCAGATCTTCACGATAATACTTATTTCGCTGAAATTATAATCCTAGGGGACCAAGGTAGAGTTTCGTTATCTGCTAGACCAAGTGATGCAATAGCTCTTGCATTAAGAGCAGATACAACAATTTCTGTTAATGAAGATCTTTTTTTAAACAACTCAATTGAACTAATACATGATAAAGCCAATGAAATTGAGGAATTTAAGAGTTTTATTGAAAATATAAATCCAGAGGATTTTGCATAAAACCTTGATTATATATTTTTTGCTAGTAAATTAACCTTATGCAACAGGGTTACACAGGTCCAGAAGTATGTAAAATTACTGGAATATCATATAGACAACTGGATCATTGGACAACAACATCACTAGTTGATGCTTCAATTAGAAATATAAAAGGTTCTGGATATCATAGAATTTACTCATTTCAGGATATTATAAAAATTAAGTTAGTAAACAAATTGAGAGAAGCTGGAGTAAGTCTTCAAAAAATAAGAATTGCTCTAAAAAATGTTAAACAAATTTTAGGGAAAAATATTAATATTTCAGACGTCTCAATTTTTTCCGATGGTAAATCAATATATGTAATAACAAACAATAATGAAATGTTAGATTTAATAAAACAGGGACAAGCTGTATTTGGTATTTCACTAGGGCCAATTCACACTGAAACGGAAGCAGAAATTCATTCTCTTTATCCAGAAAAAATTTCTGCAACGAATGCATGAAATTTGCTCATCCTTCTGAGAAAACATTTTCAGAGCACTTAGACTTATTTGATATTGAATGGATATATGAACCTGTTAGTTTCCCTTTAGAGTGGGGTAGTGGTTCAATTAAAAAAATGTTTACGCCTGATTTTTACTTACCAGCACTTAACCTATTTGTAGAAATCACGACAATGAATCAAAATCTAATAACAAAAAAAAGAAAAAAACTAAAAATGGCAAGAAAGCTTTATCCAAATCTTAATTTTAAACTTTTCAACGAAGAAGATTTTTACAATATACTTAGTAAAAATAATTCAGAAATTATTCAAGAAACTATAGCTAGCTGATTTTTCTAACAATTTACTTGCGTTAGTTATATTCAAATTTTCTGCAATCGTAATTTCTTTTAATATATTTGTATTACTCATAAGTCTGTTGTCAGTATTTATCGTAACTGGAAAGTCAAGCTCTAATAAATCTTTTATCGGATGATCTTTGTAATCTGAGTACATATTTGTGTGTATGTTTGAACTTATACAAATCTCCAGAGGAATATTGTTTTCAAAAATATGTGTTGCTGTAGGCCCAAATAAGCCTGTTTCAACGTCAATATCTTCAATTATCCGTACACCGTGGCCAATTCTTTTTGCTCCGTTATCCAATGCTTCTTGAATAGAATTTACTCCATCACCTTCTCCAGCATGTATTGTTAAATTCACATTGTTTTCAACTAGCTTCTTAAATTCATCAATAAATAATGATGGTAAATAATTTAATTCAGGTCCTGCAATATCAAAGCCAATAATATTTTCTTTATAATTAATTGCAATTTCAGTTACTTGTTTTACATTATTTGTATCATTTCTCATTCCACACAAAATTAGACCAGATTGAATCCCATATAAATTTTCAGCTTGTTTAAACCCAGAATTAATTGCATCTATTACATCCTTTGGTGTTAACGAATTATCTACCGAATAGAGGGGAGCATACCTACTTTCATAATGTGTAATACCTTCATAATGCATATCCTCAGCTGCCTCAAAAGCAATTCTTTCAAGATTTTCGTAACTATTCATTAGAGCTGTTGTGTGTACAAATGCTTCAAGATAATCTTCAAGAGATTCAGATGATTCTCTATTAAAAAAACCATCTATATCATCAACATTAAGTAAGGGAGCATAATTGTCTTTAATTGCAAGTTCTTTTGCAGTAACTGCCCTTAATCCGCCATCCAAATGATCATGCAATACTGCTTTATACATAACGCAACATAATATATATTATAGGACAAACAGATAATAATAATTTATGCATATATTACCTTTAAAACACTCTCCCTGTGGGTAATTGGCAGCCAATGTCCTGCACCAGGTATCTCTGTTATCTTAACATTGCTTCCACTGGACATAAGTCTTTCTCGCATTTTGTTATTTAATTTTACAGCAGCATCAACCTCACCAAATACAAAATGTACAGGAGTTGTTACTATCTTTCTCCAGGCTGAACTCAGCTCTGAGTTTAAATCTATATTTGCATACCATGCAATTGGTTGATCTAGTGAGGTTTCATCAAAGTGTTGAATTAAATTAACAATTTCATTTTCATTCATGACACAACTTTCTGTTGAATAATTTATAAAAACGTTTTCTAGTGAAAGATCTATGTTCTCTGCTATTTGGTTATTGTTTCTGTAAGCAGATCTAAAGAAAGACTCTAGATTGTTATCAATAATATTTGCAGATTCTTTAACATTTTGAAATGATGAAATATAATGTGGTTTTTCTCTGTATGTTAAATTTCTATATACATCTGATATTGGAAATTCAGTTCCACCGCATAAAGAAACTAATTTATTAATTTTAACTTTTTCACGTGATGTAAGTGACCATGCAACAATTGATCCCCAGTCATGTCCGACAATTGTTAAATTCTGATCAAGTTTAAGTCTTATTATTAATTCCTCAATATCCTTTGATAATTCTTCAATATTAAAAGAATGTACATCAAAATTTTCTAATCTTGATAAAGGATATCCTCTTTGTTCTACGATTGTAACTCTGTAACCAGTTTCGACTAATTTATTTTTAATGTCATTCCACATATACATACTTGATGGAAATCCATGAAGTAATAAGACATCACTCCCCTGACCCATAGTTTCATAAGATAAAGAAATGTTATTTAAATTTATTTTTTCCATGTAATTAAATTATTTCTTCTTAGTACAACAATTGTTAGACATAAAGCAAAAAATGCCCATTGAAACGCATAACTTAAATGGGGAGCATCATATGGTTCTTCTAAATTTATACACTCTACCCCACTGCCACATTCATCTATTAAGACGATATAGAATTCTGGAAGAACAACTCCTGTTTCACTTTCTATAAATGATTTGTCTATTCTAAATAAATACTCTGAATCAGGTATATCATCTTGTCCAACACCTTGAATATCGTAACTTAATAATCTACCTTTAAAATTTGGATTTTTGTATAAAAATGTCTTATCTGCATTTTTATTAAGGGGAACCCATCCGTTATTAATTAAAAAATATTCTTCTAAATTTGTCCTATACAAACTAACAAGGTGATATCCATTTTCTCCATTATGAACACGTGATCGTAAATACCAAGTTCTTATTAGTTCTATATTCTCTATATTTTCAGTTAATTGAATTTTTGTAAATTCTTCAAATTTATTTAAATCATATAAATCTGAGACAGATATTTCATTTATAAAATCTTTTGAGTCAATAGAGTCAATTATCAGTTTGTCTTGTTGATGCCTTGTTAATTGCCAATATGACAGACCTATAAATACAAATACAACAAGAAAGCCAAAGTAAAAAAGATTTTTATGAGGTAGTTTCTCTAACATTTCCAAGAAGTATTTCCTCTTCTTTTATCTCCATAACTAAAAATATCATCATTACTACCAGTCACACAAACCCCACCAAAATACATATCAAATGGTTCAGTTATTGTTGTATTTGTATTGATGTTATCATATCCTGGCTCTGCCCTTACTCCTCCATCAGCATTTACATGAAATCTTGGCATATCTATTGATTCTTTCCATGTGTTCCCATTTGTATAATTTGTTAAAACTTGAGCTATCGCAGAGCTTATTCTGTCAGCCCCTGGAGAACCAATTGTACTAACTCCCTCATTTGATTCAATAATTAAGGGGCTCATGTTTGATATCAATCTATCTCCCTTAGTGTCTCCAAGAAAACCTTGCGGATTTAGCTCAATTTCTCCTAAAGAGTTATTGAAATACATACCCGTATTTTTACATAAAACACCAGATCCATAGCCACTGGAAAAAGTTATTGAGAAATGAAAATTATTTTTATCAGATGTGTTTACTTGTATTGTTGATGAAGATGTAGAAATTTTTGATATTTCTTTATTGATTAGGTCCCCCCTACTACCAAAAAACTCATAGTTATTTTTTCTATCCAAATAAACATTTTTTAGAGTTTCTTCATTATTTTGGGATTCTACAGATAACGCATTTAAGTATTTAAGTACCATTAAGCCACCAATGGAAGGTCCAGAATGCCCTGTTAATTTTAAATTTTTGTATTGATATTCAAACTTATTTTCTTCAATTAATTCATATCCATTGAAATCATCTTTCGTAGCATGACCACCTTCGATTTTTAAAGTTTCTACTATAGATTTGGAAATATCCCCAATATAAAAATCATTGAATCCTTCATCTGACATATGACTAAGAGTGTCAGCTAATTTATCAAGTTTAACAATTCCATTTTCTAAATCTTCATACACATTGGTTAAAGCAATTTTTGATTGCTCATGCCACATGAACATTGGTTCTAATGAATGAATAAAGTAATCTTTTGTTGGTTGGGTTAATTTAAAACCTTCTTTGGCAGTTTTTATAGGAAATTCCAGTAATTTATCCAAAGGAAGAGATGCATATCTTTCGAAAATTAGGTTAAGAATCTTATAAATACCTGGAACAGCGAATGTATTTGCTCCCTTACATGTTTCAACATGACCACCATAAGTCATAGAAATTCGATGTTCTTCATGATCATTTCCATCAAATTTTTTTGGGGCTACAAAATAACCATCTACTGAATGTGTTGAATTGTTATCGCCATCATAATAAGTTAAAAGTCCAGAAGCAGTAGGAGCAACAACACCAAGATCAGTAACCATTGATGTAATTACACTTGTAATCAGTAAATCTGCAGCATTGGGATTTAAATCTTTTATTGATTCAGCTGCTTTTGAACTGTATTCCGCTGTACTTGCTAATGAAACATTCACTGTAAACATTGTAGTTTATAACTTTTGTATGCAAAAATGTATATATGAACACAGATGTAACAAAGTTTGATGACAAGATTTATCAAATTGATGTTCATATGGAGGGTAAACCTCAAAGAATGTCATGTTATTACATAGATACATCAGATCCAATACTTATTGAGGTAGGTCCTTCAAATTCATTTCCATATTTAATTTCAGCATTAGAGTCGCTTGGAATACAAGATATAAAAAGAACAGCCATTACACATTTACATTTAGACCATGTGGGTGGAATTGGACATTTAAACGAAAAATATAAAGAAAATTTTGTATACGTACATGAATTAGGTTTAAAACATTTGCCAAACCCGGAGAGATTATGGAAAGCAGTTAGTGATGTTTATACAGAAGAATGGCTTAAAAAAAACTGGGGTGAGATAAAACCTATTCCTTTAAATAAAATTAAATCACTTAATGATGGAGCTGATTTAAAGCTTGATTCAAATAGGAACCTTAAAGCTTTGTATAGTCCTGGACATGCCAAGCACCATTACACTTTTTATGATGAATACTCTGGGACATTATTTATGGGAGACACACTTGGACTAATATATCCACATGGAGATTTTGTTCAGCCAAATCTTCCTCCACCTGATTTTAATAAGGATATTTTATTTCAAACTTTAGACAGTTTTGAAAATTTAGAAATAAATAAGTTAGCCATTGCTCACTTTGGAATACATGAAAATCCTTATGAACTTATCAATGACGCAAAGGAAAATATTGAAAGTTGGCTTTTATTTATTAGCAATGTTGAAAATTTAAGTAATGATGAAGCTAGCAATGAGTTAGTAAATTGGCTGAGAAGAAATTATGAATCACTTGGCATTGATAGTGAAACAATAAATAATTACATTGGAAATGGTAATTTTGAAATGCAAGTTATTGGTATTAGAAACTATCTTAAGAAGGTTGATTAATTTTATTCCGTAAGAAAAAGAAAAATGGAGCAATTATAAATTCGGGCAAGATACCAACGTAAAAATAAACATCTACCACCACTCCTCCTCTTGCAAATATTGATATAATTCTTGCAATCAGAACTGTTGTCCACATTAACACTAGAAAGTCTAGGTACTTAACCTTTTTAGTACTTAAATATCCTATACATGTGACAGCACATATAAGGTAAAGTGACAAAGGATAAGTCAATAAATTCAATTTTCCATTTCCTCCGGTGTCAGTTAAGGCTAATAAATCAAGATAAGATTCATCGAAAAAAAGAAGAAACTTATTATTGGGTATGAAGACAGAGTAAATAACTGTAAGTCCCATAACAATCAATAAACCGAATATAAAAAGATCAAGAATTTTATTAAGGGTTAAAGATTTCATTTCAAATATTATAAATGAAAAACCCCCAGTTTCCTAGGGGTTCTCCAATAAATATCGGCAGTGTTCTACTCTCCCAGAGGGTTGCCCCTCAAGTACCATCGACGCTAGTGGACTTAACTTCCGTGTTCGGAATGGGAACGGGTGTATCCCCACTGCTATCACCACCGTAATACTCAACTTCTTAAAAATTCTATAGCAAGCGCTCATACGCCGTCTTCAGTTCAAGCCCTCGACTTATTAGTATCAGTCAGCTGAATACATTACTGTACTTACACTTCTGACCTATCAACCTCATGTTCTATAAGGAGTCTTACCCGGTTAATCCGGTGAGAGTTCTTATCTTAGAAGGGGCTTCGCACTTAGATGCTTTCAGCGCTTATCCTTTCCGAACGTAGCTAACCAGCCGTGCCCTTGGCAGGACAACTGGCACACCAGCGGTTCGTTCATCCCGGTCCTCTCGTACTAGGGACAACTTTCTTCAAAACTCTTGCGTGCGCGACGGATAGGGACCGAACTGTCTCACGACGTTCTGAACCCAGCTCGCGTTCCTCTTTAATAGGCGAACAGCCTAACCCTTGGGACCTGCTCCAGCCCCAGGATGAGAAGAGCCGACATCGAGGTGCCAAACACCCCCGTCGATATGGACTCTTGGGGGGTATAAGCCTGTTATCCCCGGAGTACCTTTTAGCCGATGAGCCATGGCGCACCCACATGCAACCATGGGATCACTAGTTCCTACTTTCGTACCTGCTCCACTTGTTTGTGTCACAGTCAAGCCACCTTTTGCACTTACACTCGATGCGTGATTGCCGTCCACGCTGAGGTGACCTTAGAGCGCCTCCGTTACTTTTTAGGAGGCCACCGCCCCAGTGAAACTGCCCACCAGACAATGTCCCTGATCCGGATAACGGATCTAGGTTAGAAGCTCAATATGAAGAAAGTGGTATCTCAAGGATGACTCCATAACGACTAGCGCCGCTATTTCATAGTCTCCCACTTATCCTGCATACTGCACACCAAACTTCAATATCAAGTTGCAGTAAAGGTTCCGGGGTCTTTCCGTCCTGTCGCGCATAGTGAGCATCTTTACTCACATTGCAATTTCGCCGAGTCTCTGGTTGAGACAGTACTCAAATCGTTACACCATTCGTGCAGGTCGGAACTTACCCGACAAGGAATTTCGCTACCTTAGGACCGTTATAGTTACGGCCGCCGTTTACTGGGGCTTAATTTCAAAGCTTTGCCGAAGCTAACCTCTCCACTTAACCTTCCAGCACCGGGCAGGTGTCAGAGGGTATACGTTGTATTAGAACTTTGCACCCTCCTGTGTTTTTGATAAACAGTCGCTTGAGTCTGATCACTGCGGCCCGTTCAAGCTCATAAAGTTAATTAATCACTTTACTTGGGCGTTCCTTCTCCCGAAGTTACGGAACTATTTTGCCGAGTTCCTTAACCAGAGTTATCTCGCTCGCCTTAGTATTCTCTACTTGTCCACCTGTGTCGGTTTGGGGTACGGGCACTAAAAAAACTAACTAGAAGTTTTTCTTGGAAGTATGGAATCAATGACTTCGCCTAAAAGCGGCTCGGCATCATGTCTCAGAATATGTGACTAACGGATTTACCTATCAGTCTTCCTACACATTTACCCCAGGATAACCATCACCTGGGCTCATCTATCCTTCTCCGTCGCTCCATTGCTAACCTAGTAATATGTGGGTCGGTAGGCCCCGAAGGGCTTTCCTTAGCAACATATATTCGGTTTGGGCGCTTAATTAGTGGTACAGAAATATCAATCTGTTATCCATCGACTACGTCTCTCGACCTCGCCTTAGGTCCCGACTAACCCTGGGCGGACGAACCTTCCCCAGGAACCCTTGGACATTCGGCGGAAGAGATTCTCACTCTTCCTTCGCTACTCATGCCAACATTCTCACTTGTATGGTCTCCACGACTAACTCACGTTGTCGCTTCGCTGTCCATACAACGCTCTCCTACCGATTTTATCTTCTGGATCGAAATCAGAATTAATAAAATCCCATAGCTTCGGCAGTATATTTAGCCCCGTTACATCTTCCGCGCGAGAACATTCGACCAGTGAGCTGTTACGCACTCTTTAAAGGAATGGCTGCTTCTAAGCCAACCTCCTGGCTGTCTGAACACTCTCACATCGTTTCACACTTAATATACATTTAGGGGCCTTAGCTGATGATCTGGGTTGTTTCCCTCTCGTCTATGGAGCTTATCCCCCATAGGCTCACTGCTATATTTAAACACTTTGGCATTCGGAGTTTGACTGAGTTCAGTAAGCTTGTTGGCCCCCTAGCCCAATCAGTGCTCTACCTCCAAAGCGCAACATATAACGCTGTCCCTAAAGACATTTCGGAGAGAACCAGCTATCACCAAGTTTGATTGGCCTTTCACCCCTATCCACAGGTCATCCCCTGATTTTGCAACATCAGTGGGTTCGGGCCTTCACGAAGTCTTACCTTCGCTTCACCCTGCCCATGGATAGATCACTTGGCTTCGGGTCTATCGCATGCAACTAGACGCTCTATTAAAACTCGCTTTCGCTGCGGATACGGAATTACTCCTTAACCTTGCTACATACGGATAACTCGTTGGCTCATTCTTCAAAAGGCAGGCAGTCAGAAAATAAATTTTCCTCCTACTGCTTGTAAGCTATTGGTTTCAGGTACTATTTCACTCCCCTCGCCGGGGTACTTTTCACCTTTCCCTCACGGTACTTGTTCACTATCGGTCGCTGGTTAGTACTTAGCCTTACGAGGTGGTCCTCGCAGATTCACAAGGAATATCCTCCTTGCTACTTGGGATGACTCTAATAAGTAAAAGAATTTTCGAATACGTGACTGTTACACTCTATGGTTTAACTTTCCAGATAATTTTCCTAATTCAATTGTTTCTGACTTATTGAAAGATCTGATGCTCTTTCTAAGAGGTCCCACAACTCCAACTTAACAACGACATCAGTCTTGACATTAAATTGGTTTAGGCTCTTCCCGTTTCGCTCGCCGCTACTCAGGGAGTCGCTTTTGCTTTCCTTTCCTCTAGGTACTGAGATGTTTCACTTCCCCTAGTTCCCTCTACCTGTTCTATATATTCAAACAGGAGTAATTTATAAATAAATTGGGTTTCCCCATTCGGAAATCCACGGATCAAAGCTTGTTTGACAGCTTCCCGTGGCTTATCGCAGCCTTCCACGTCCTTCATCGGCTTCCAGCGCCAAGGCATCCACCAATAGCCCTTA
>ARQR01000006.1 GCA_000384495.1 actinobacterium SCGC AAA015-D07
TGATTGATGCATTAGAACATGATTTAAAACACTACCCAAGGCATACCTAGTTCCTTCTTCTTTTCTAGCTACCTCTATAGCCTCAGAAATTGCAATACCTAAGCTTCCAGGTGTATTTGGATCCTGAGATAAGAATTGTTTCCCAATATCTGTTCTTTCAGATGGACTAGGGTGAACTGTTGCACCATAAATTTCCATCATTGTCTTTCTATGAGGTTTAGATTCATACGAAGCTGCTACTTGAAAAACTTCAAGATCAATACCAAACGCTTGACATGCGAAAGATAACGCAGAACCCCACTGACCTGCACCTGTTTCAGTAACCATTTTCTTAATCCCCTCTTCAGCGTTATAAAAAGCCTGAGGAATTGCAGTATTTGGTTTATGTGAACCAGAGGGTGATCCACCTTCATACTTATAATAAATTCTTGATTTTGTACCTAATGCTTCCTCTAACCTCAAAGCTCTATACATTGGAGAAGGTCTGTATATCTTATATAATTCCAAAACAGGCTCTGGAATATCAATATAGTTTTGGTCAGATACCTCCTGTAATATAAGACCCATTGGAAACAATGGTGCTAAATCTTCCGGACCAATAGGCTCCATAGTTTGGGGGTTTAGTTGGGGTGGTAAAGGGTTTGGAAGATCAGGGACTATGTTATACCACTGTTTGGGAATATCATTTTCATTAAGTAGATATTTATATTGTTTTTTCATTTTTACTCCTTAGCTATTTGGGTTGAGCCCGGAGTTTTAATTTCAGTGACAGTAATAAAAAAACCGGGCTGTGCCCGGTTTAAGAACTAACTAGTGGGGCACCTACCTATGTAGTTGACCACCAATTCCAGCTAGTTATATTTTTCATATTTAATAACATACCAAATAAACTTTAAGATACAAAATTCATTTAAGTATATTTTTTATTTCTCCTATTCTCTATTAGGTGGAAAAAATAATACAAGCTGGAAATCTAACAAAAGTATATGGAGAAAAAGAAACTAGCGTAACAGCACTTGACAACATAGATGTCCAATTTAATGAGAATGAATTTACAGCGATAATGGGACCTTCTGGTTCTGGTAAATCCACTTTACTTCATTGTTTAGCTGGTTTAGACAGACCAACATCAGGTCAAATACTGCTAAAAGATCAAGATATATCAACGTTAAATGATAAACAATTGACAAAGATAAGAAGAGATAGTTTTGGCTTTGTATTCCAAGCATTCAATTTAATACCAACCTTGACAGCTGAAGAGAATATCACTTTACCAGCATCTATCGCTGGTAGAAAACCAGATATGGACTGGATTAAACAAGTTGTAGAAACTGTTGATATTTCTGATAGATTAACTCATAGACCTAATGAGTTGTCTGGTGGTCAACAGCAGAGAGTCGCTGCGGCTAGAGCAATGGCAACAAAGCCAGAAGTTATCTTTGCAGATGAGCCATCTGGAAACTTAGATTCCAAATCAAGTAAAGAGCTTTTAACATTTATGAAGTCTGTTGTTGAGGAGTTAAATCAAACAATAATCATGGTTACACATGACCCGTATGCTGCCTCTTATGCAAGTAGGGTCATAATGCTAAAAGATGGAAGTATTGCAAGTGATTTAAATCAACCAACCCAAGAAGAAATTGTTGCAGAGGTTACAGCACTAACAAATATCTGATGTTTGGTTTTACAAAACGCCCACTTTTTCTGATTGCATGGAAAAACTTAAAAACTTATCCAGTAAGAATCTTTTTGACTACATCCTCCATAATTCTTGGTGTTGCAGTAATTATTGCTTCAAATATTTTTTCAGAAAGTAACAAATCTGCGTTCGATAACTTATTTTCAGGAATATACGAAGGAGTTGATCTAGTTGTTCAGCCAATACAAGAAGATTTTGCACAGGGCTTCAGTGGAGACGGAGGACAAGGGCCTATATCTTTTGAAGTTAAAAAGATTCCTGATAATAAAATTCAGGAAATAACTGATTTACCTAGTGTAAAAGCTGCATGGGGCGAAGTATTGGGTTTTGCACAATTTATAAAAATCATAGATGGCGAAACAGTATTAATTTCAAATGGATTTGCTCCTACATTTGGTGCAGCTTGGGATACTAATCCCTATGCACAGCAGTGGTCATTAACAGAGGGTGAACCTCCAACAAATAGAAAAGAGGTAGTCATGGATGTCTTGACTGCTGAAAATCATAATTTTTCAGTTGGAGATAGAGTGACAGTTCTAGCTGGAGCAACGCCCGCATCATTTACAATTGTTGGAATAGCAGAGTTTGCTAACGTTGGAGCACCAGGTGGGGCAACTTTTGCCTTATTTGAATTTAGAACTGCCCAAGCACTTCTTGATTCAAAAGGTGAGGTAGATCTTATTAATGTAGTTATACAAAATAATTTTGATATTAATGACGTAAAAAACGACATAACAAACTTAGATTCAGAAAACTTAAATGTAATTAATGCGCAAGAAGCTGCAGCAGAACAAGCTGATTCAATTAAACAAGGTCTTGATTTTTTCAATACAATACTTAACGTCTTTGCAGGAATAGCAATTTTTGTGGGCGCTTTTATTATTCAAAATACATTTAGAATATTGTTGCTTCAAAGAACTAAAGAATTATCTCTACTTAGAGCTCTTGGCACGTCTAAAAGACAAATTTATAGATTGGTGATATCTGAATCATTGTTTATGTCAATAATCGGATCAGGACTTGGTATCGCACTTGGAATTGGTTTAGCCGTTGCAGTAAAAGAAGGATTGAAGTATTTTGAATTTGGTCTTCCTGACGGACCCTTAGTTCTCACTACAGAGGCAGCAGTCATTGGATTGATTATTGGTATTACTGTTACAATTTTTTCTTCTCTACTTCCAGCTAGAAAAGCATCACAAGTCAGCCCAATGGAAGCAATCAGAGACAGTGTTTCAACACCTCAAAGAAAATCTTTACTTGTGAGACTTTTATTTGGTTCACTAATTTCTGTGGTTGGATTTGGAGTGTTATTTGGAGTTTTGTATGATTTTCTGGACCTTCCTACTTTATCATCTCTACAGCAAGTTGGACTTGGTGCAGGTGTAATATTTATTGGAATTTCAGTTATCACCCCATCGATAACTAAACCTTTCGTTTTCTTCTTTGATAAAATTTATAATTTATTATTTGGAATTTTAGGAAAATTGGCAACAGAAAACTCTAAAAGAACACCAAGAAGAACAGCATCTACTGCGTCAGCATTAATGATTGGACTTACGTTAATTTCATTAGCTAACGTAATAACAACCTCATTTAAAGCTCAAGCAGAGTCACTAATCAGTGAAGTTATTCTTGCTGATTATCAAGTCAGTGCCGCAAATGTTTTTGCCTCTCCAGGTATTCCAACAGGTTTGTCAGATGAGCTTCTACAACTTGATGAAGTAACTAAGCTATCAAGAACAAGAGCTACAGTCGTTGGATTTAACGATAGGCCTTTAATACTAGGAGCTGTTGATGAGACTGTGTTTGATCTTGTAAAAACAGATGATATATCTGGTGAGAGAAAAGATTTTCTTGACGAAAATGCAATTGGCATACTTAAACAAACAGCAGAAAGAGAAGAGCTTTTTGTTGGAGACGAAGTTGTCTTAACAATCCCCGAAGAAGGCGAGAGAACTTTTACTGTTTCTTACATATTTGACTGGACGACACAACCTCCAGCAGAATTTTTTGTTTTACTTGAAAACAACTCTTTTTTTGCAGATGAATCCTTAGATACAGAACTGTATTTTAATGTTGATAAAAAGACTCCAGAATTAGAGGAAAAAATTAATGCAATTGTTGATGAATATCCGGGAGTAGAAATAAGAGATGAAGACGGCCTTGTTGAAGAAGCAAATAATCAAATCCAGCTACTTTTAAATGTAATTTATGGATTCTTATCAATATCAATCTTTGTTGCATTATTTGGTATTACTAATACATTATCTCTTTCTGTGTTTGAAAGGACCAGAGAAATAGGACTTATGAGAGCTATTGGAACCTATAGAAAACAAATTAGAAGAATGATTTTCATTGAATCATCAATAATTTCAATATTTGGTGCAGCCTTAGGAACAAGTTTGGGAATATTTTTTGCATGGAGCCTTATCCAAACACTTGCAGATGAAGGTTTTACTGTATTTGCAGTATCTGTTCCACAGACAGCATTATGGATTGGAATTTCAATTATTGCTGGAGTAATTGCTGCAATCCTTCCAGCAATTAGAGCATCAAGACAGAACATTCTTCAGGCTATTTCTTACGAATAGTTTATGTTTAGAACTTGTTTAGTAAAAAATAAATATATCTTTTACAATAAATACATATGAAAAACGCCAATATTGTTGAATTACTATCAACCTTGGTTGAAATTCCCTCAATCAGTTCTCTTGATGAAAACCAAAAAGACGTCTTGGATTCAGCAAATTTTATTTCTGATCTGTTTTTGGGATTAGGTCTAAATGCTAGAGTCACATCGAGTAAAAATAGTAAACCTGCAGTTCTTGCCCAGACTGAAATTGACCCATCAAAAAAGACTGTACTTCTTTATGCACACCACGATGTTCAACCAGTTGGTGACATCAACAAATGGAATACAGATCCATTTAAATCAGAGATTATCAATGGAAGACTATTTGCAAGAGGCTCAGGGGACAATAAAGCTGGAGTTGTAACCCATTATGAAGTTGTTAAAAAATTGATTGATGATGCTCCTGTAAATATAAAAATCTTTATCGAAGGTGAAGAAGAAATTGGCTCTCCATTTATGGCAGAGTTTATAGAGGAAAATAAAGAAAACTTAGAAGCAGATGTAATTGTCATTGCAGATTCTGGAAACATTAAATCCGGTGTTCCAACTATTACCACCTCATTAAGAGGTTTGGTTGATGGAATTATTGTTGTTGATCAGCAAATGAATCCTGTTCACTCGGGTCTTGGAGGTGGCGTTGTACCTGATGCATTTATGGTATTAAGTAAAATCATTTCATCATTTCATAATGAAAAAGGAGAGTTGTTAATTGATGGATTAACTCCGACTGACCAAGACGTGTATGAATTATCTGAAGAGTTTGTACAAAACTCCCTTTCTTCCAACGGTGTGAGTTTATTTGAAATGGATAGCTATTCAAAACGATTATGGCTGGAACCGGCACTAAGCATTTTAGCTATTGATGCCCCACCTGTTGAAGAATCAGTTAATCTACTTATTCCAAAAGCTAGAGCAAAAGTAAGTTTGAGATTACCTCCAACAGAAGATCCAGATCATGCAATGGATATGCTTCACAAACATATAAAAGAGAACACGCCCTGGAACGCAAATGTTGAATTTATACCAGAAGCTAGAGGAAAAGGTGTACTTGTAGATCCTCAAGAAGAGTTTTCAACACAATTAATTAAATCTTTCGATAAATTTTGGGATAATGAAGTTGCATTTATGGGCGTTGGAGGTTCTATACCTTTCGCAAATATATTCACAGAACAATTTCCAAATGCAGAGATTGTTTTGGTTGGGGCAGGAGATGAAGAGGGCAATGCTCATGCACCAAATGAAAGTGTAAACATTGACGATATCCAAAGACTTATTGATAGTCTTACTGACGCACTTTCAAATTATTAGCAGAATGTTAATTTAAGGTAAATTCTTTAAATTTAACTACAAGCTAAGGAATTTCTTTATATAATCAGCTTGAGTATGGGGGAAGCTCATATTTATTAACAATTTAAAGGGAACTTAGGGAAGGAAGTTTTATGAAAACGTTTTTTACGCAGCCAATCGGGCAACTAGGAAGACAAAACTCATTAGGATTTGTTGGAATAAATGTTGTTTTGCTAGTTGTAGGTTTTGGAGAAATTGATGTACCAATCGGTTTAGAAAATTTTATAAATTTTTTATGGGGATTTTCGCTTTTTTCAATAATCCTTGCTGGATATTATCTAGTTAAAGATCAGGTACCAGATTATTGGAGAGAGGCATCGGCAATATTAGGTGGAGTAATCCTTGTTGGAACACTTCTTGAAATATCTTCGCCAGAATATAACACGGATAATGGTGGTTTTGCTCCAATGTACTTCTTATGGGCATTTAACTCATTGATTTATGTTTTTACCATGAGAGGTACTGGAATATTTAGACCAGTTTATGAATATTTAAGTATCTTTGGTTATCTTTCAATCATTATTTGGTCTGGCGCAGACGTATTTTTTGACTATGCAATACCAGAATCTATACAACCAATTTTTGGAATTGGATGGATAGCAATGGTAATAGGATTAGGTTATGGAAGCTATGTTGCTTGGGGCGACAAAATGTCATCGAGCACAGAATAAAAGATAGGAGATAAAGTGACTCAACAAGAAAAGACTTTTGCAGTTCAGGTACCAAGAATTGCAGTAGCAGTATTTTTAGTAGGTTTTCTGAGTTTTTCTGGAGTTATTCCTGAAAGCGAGCTACTAAACACTATTGTCTGGAGGTTTATTTCAATTGGTATATTAACGGGTATATATTTTACGAAAAGATTATATGACCGAACTGATGGATCCAAAGTGTTTAATCTTATTTACTTGATTTGTATGTTTGATATTTTATTTCAAGTTGTAGTAGGTTCAACTATGGATATGGAGCTGAATTATACTTCAGGTATTTGGCAAGCAATACTTGTTTATATGCTTTTAACTAATGTTGGAGATCTTTTTCCAATATGGGGTAAGGCTGCATTTATTGTCATGGTAGTTAACTTCTTACTTGAAGAAGCATCTATTACGTTTGGCGTCGTCCTTCCTGAAGCTGCACAATTTGGTTGGATTATTGGTTTACCGTTAACACTTTTAGCGTTTTCTTATGTTTACAGCAAAGAAGAAGTTTTAAGTTAAAAAATGAAAGATAGGAGATAGAATGAAAAAATTCTTTATACAGGACGTTAAAGAAGGGTCACAACAAGCAGCTTATATGTTTATAGTTGTCAACGTTGTTTGGTTTGTTGGGGGAGTTGCTGAAATTGATTATGGCAATTTTGATAATGTACTTCAAATATTCTGGACCTTCTCGGTTGTGGGAATAATCTTGGGATTGAAAGACCTGCAAGGAGATACGGTTCCTGAAGATTGGAGACAAGGGTATACAATGATAGCCGCAGCAGTTGCTGTTGCATCTCTTTTAGGTATTAATGAAGATATAAATACCTCAGGAATCTTTACATTTTTTGCATTTGTAATTTTGGGTCTGGGTGTAACCTCAGAAGGTGTGATTGACAATGTTTGGAGATATGCGGCAATTATTGCTGGATTGTTTGGAATTGTTGGAGCAGGTAGTGAATTTATTACTGGGACCAGTATTATTCCAGACGACTCTCCATTACAGTTTGTTGCTTTTTTAACATTTATTGCAGGTGTCGGAGTAGGTCCACTACTTGCTTGGAATAAAAAATAGGGCTTTGTAAACATACTTAACTGACGTCAAGAGATACGTTAGGAGAACAATGTATGTAAGACTTGGGTTAGCAAACCCAAAAGAAGGCATGACACAAGATGCCCTGAACTATTTTAGAGATGTCGCAATTCCAGTTTACGATCAAGTAAGTGGACTACTTTCTGCTGCAGCTTGCATAAACAATGAAGGACAACTTATGGCGTGGACTATGTGGGCAAATAATGAGGCTAAAGAAGCGGCAATGGGAGAATTTCAAGAGAACCTGGCAGGCTTAGCAGATTTAATAACAGAACCACCAACAATTCTTGAAGGACCAATGGTTGCTGCGCAACAATATATTATGGTTCCAAAAGAAGGGGGAGATTCTTTCTTTGCTAGATTTGTGATGGGAGGTGGTATGCAAGATGATAAAACATACGATGATGCTGCAAATTTTATGAAAAGCACCGTCTACCCAGCATATGAAAACGTTGAAGGAATCTATGCTTCTGCTGCCTGTAAAGTCGATGATGATACGGGTTTTAGTTTCAACTTTTGGACTAATCATGATGCTGCACATGCAGCATCTGATGTAATTGCAGATGTTGTAAAAGATGCAGTTGCAAATCTAATTAAGGAAGCGCCTCAAGAGCTAACTGGGGAATGTAATGTATGGAAAAATTACGCTGATTTTCCTGTAGGAAAATTATAAAAAACAGAAAGGAGTAAATATGTTGTTTTTTAGATTGACGCTTGTTCCAATACAAGAAGGCAAAATGGGAGATGCAATATCCTATGCAGAAGAAAAAGTGGATGAATTTATGGAGGTACCTGGATTATTACAAGTTGCGTTATGTGAAAATAGTGATGGTCAGCTTATGTCCTGGTCAACTTGGTTAACTGAAGACTCAATGAACGCTTCTAGTGAACGATTGGCCGAGGCTCTAGGTGGCTTAAAAGATTTTGGTGCAGGACCACCAGAAATTTCTTTTGGAAAAATGACTGCGGGTCAACAATATGTAAACATCATGAAAGGTGACAGAGAAGGACAATCTTTTGTTGTTCGAATTGGTTATGGTGCTGAGTATATTGAAGAAAAATATGATGAGGCAATTGATTGGTTACAAAATACTGTTTATGCAGGATATGAGGGTACCGAAGGATTACTTGGTGCTTTTGCTGTAGATATTGGTGGTAAATCAATTACGGTAAGCAATTGGGATAGCCAAGAAGCTCTTGATGCGTCATCAGAGTCATTTCAAAAGATTATGGCTGATGCACAAAACTATATTAAAACTCCTGCAACAATTGTTACCGGAGAATGTAGCATTTGGAGAAATATGGCCAGCTTTCCAGCTGGTAAATTATCAGATTGGAGTAAATAATTATGGAGCAAATATCAATCAACATAACAAAATACAAACAACACAATGATGAGGTTTATCAAGTATGGAAAGATGTTTGGAATGAATATTCAAAAGAATTTGTCGATGCAACAGGTGCAAAATTCTATTGGGCTTATCAACAACAAGATGATGGTGTCTACTATGTTGCTATAAATCTATTTCCCTCTAAAGAGTCAAGAGATGCATGGTTGAAAACTTATGATGTTGACGCTGGGAACAAGGAATTTGAAGCGCAGGTAGAAGAAAGAACAGGTATATCAGCTGAGACTTATGATCAGGAAAATGGTAAGGATATGGAACTTGCTATTGGTGGTATGAATATATCTAATACGAATGGATAGGAGAAAGTATGTTTAAATTAACACAAGAAGACCTAAGAATTGCAAAACCTCTAGCAAATGTTTTTATTGTTAGCTTCATAGCCATAGGAGTTGCTTTTGGTACAGAAAATTTTGAATTATTGGGATTACTTCAAGGATTCTTTCCAATTCTTGCAATTATAGTTTTGTATTACTCTTTGAAGCTTTTGACAGCTCAAGAAAGGTCACTGATGTTTCCTTTTTTGTTAATAGCTTCGGTACAAAGCATTACAGATTCTTACACTGCATTTGAGTCAACTAGGCAAGGTCTGGAGTTAGACATTTATATTGTTGGAACACATTTCTTTATTGGTTTATATCATTTCATTGCATTTTGGGGTTATAAATCAGTTCTTCCAAAATGGGGTCTTTATGCGACTTTACTAGGAGGTGCGTCTCAAATTTTAGCTGCCGTATTCACTCTTGTAGATAGAAATGATCTACATGACCTTGCAGACACAGCATTTCCGTTAATAATTGTTTTCTGGATAGCATTGAGAAACGCAATGGTAAGCGCCGAACCAAACGCCTAAGCATGTATGCTGTTGCAGTAACAATACTGTTTAAAGAAGGAAAGCTAGGAGAACTTAAAGATTTTTTTGAAAATACCGGCTTCCCAGCTTTAGAAGTTCTTAAAGGAGATATGTATTCCATTGCATTCTTCAATCCAAAAGATAATGTAAACCTTGGTATTGCATTTATGAAGGATAAGGAGATTGCAGAAAAATTTGCAGAAATTAGAAATGAAAACTTGTTGCAAATCCAAGATTTACTTGCAAGTTTTCCAAGAGTCTATGAAGGTGAATTGTTAACTGGTAAGACTTTAAAGGATTCATTAGTTGATGATTCAAAAGATACTATGTTTTTGGCATTTGCAAAATTAGATGTAAAAAATGCTGATGAATATATGAATCTTCAAAAAGAAATTTATCTACCAAAACTTGAAGAGGATGAGGGAATTATTTCTTATGGATCAATTAAAATTGATGAAAAATCACTGGTTTTGTTTGAATTTTGGACTTCCCATGATGCAAAGCATAGTTTTGATGAAAAACTTAATGCTAATGAAAATATTTATGAAAAGTTTATGCCATTGATGGATGGCTTTACTGATTATTATGGTGAACCGTATGCCATTAGACAGTTTGTTGACTTTAAAGCTGGCGAATCAATAAATTAAAGAGTCCTTTAAAATTTAATATATGCTGGATGAAAGAAGATATGACATTGATGCATTAAGGTCTATAGCTCTTTTTCTTTTAATAATTTATCATCTTGGTCAATCATTCACATCGTTGGCACCATATATTCTTTTTGTTCAGAATAAAAAAGTGACTGACGGAATATGGCCATTGTTAAATGTAATGAATACTTGGAGAATACCCTTAGTTTTTCTTATTGCAGGAATTGCTCTAAGGCTTTCATTTCAAAACAGAACAAAATTAGAAATTCTCAGGGAAAGGGGAAAAACTATTGCTTTACCTTGGATATTTGGAACTCTTGTATTTTCAACTTCCTCAGCTTTTATTGCTGACAAATATTACGACTACTGGTTCTTAGATGGAGTAAATGAAGTAATTCTTTTAGCATTTGAGTATAACGGTCTTCATCTATGGTTTTTAATTAATCTTATAATTTATTGTTTATTGATTGTTCCAGTTTTAAATTTTTTTTCGAAAAAAAATTTCTTTTCGACAATATTGAATAAACCTGGTGGAATATTTTTATTTGCGATACCTATCGTTGCCGAAGGCAATTTCTTAAATTCACAAAGGTTTTACACAGAAACATACGGTGATTATTACATTGAATATGCAAACACTGATCATGGACTATTGTTAGGTTTTTTATGGTTTACGATTGGAATAATTTTAACTTCTCAGGAAGAATCATTCTGGGAATCAAATAAAAGAAATTGGCGTATACATTTAATTTTTGCATTAGGGTCTTATCTTTACAGATTATTTAACAACTTTGAAACAGGTTACGCAATAGATAATCGACTCATAGCATTCGAATCATTTAACTTTATATTTCTATTCTTAGGTCTCGCAGCTGTTTATCTAAATAAGGATTCGCCCCAACTAACTTACTATAAAACAGCGGCTTATCCTGTATATATTGTTCACTTACCTGTACAAATGTTAGTAATGTACTTCTTTTCTGGAATAAACATTCATCCAATAATTAAGTTTCCTATTGTTTTATTTTTGATATGTTTTTTAAGCTTAACAATTTATCATTCAATAAAAAATATCAAGGTTCTAAGGCCATTGTTTGGTTTAAGAAATAAATAATTGAGATGCACCAGAAAAGATTATTACTTAGATTCGTAATTTTGTCATTATTTATACTCTTTTTAGTATTTTCTGATTCTTATATTGCGCGAAGATTAATCCAATTACCATCACTGTTACTAAATTATTTTTAAACATGGACTTTTTAGATTTTGCAGATCAAGAATATATAAATTTAATCACATATAAAAAAAATGATACCTCCGTGAAAACTCCAGTATGGGTTGCAGAATACGAAAATTATTTAGTTATTACTTCAAGCAAATCAGCAGGAAAAGTAAAAAGAATTAATAACAATGGTAGAGCAACAATATATGTTACAGATCAAATCGGTAGTAGTGTGCTTTCTGAACCGCTAGAGGTAAGAGCATCAATCATTGATGATGAAGACAAGAAACAGGCAGCTTTAGATAAAATCATAAAAAAGTATGGATCAATGTCTAAAATGTTTATACGAGGTTCTAATGAAAATCGTGCAATAATCAAAATTCAAGAAAAGGAGTAAAAGTGTTTTGCCCAGAGTGTGGATGCGAAGACGAAAACTAATCTAAGAAAACCATTTATGTGTTCCAAAATGATTTCTTGGAACCGGATTTCTATTCTTTAAAAAATATTCAATACCTCCTAAAACTGAATCTAAATAACGACTTAGTTGAGGATTAATTTGAAAAATAAAGGGAATAATATACAACGGACCTGGAAATTTTTTAAGAGGATAGGTATTTACTTGGATCGATAGTTCAGATGATTCCTCATTACCAGATATCCTCCATTTTACTTTTGACTTTTTTCCATTCTTGGTTCCAATTATTAAGTCATAACCATTTTCATCCCATTGTGTAAACTCTCTTTCAAAAGTAAGTCCACTTAGATATTCTAAAATATCTTTCGAACCGACACCTGGCCAGGTGACAACAGTATTGTTTTTGCAAAATGGATGAGTCTCATTTAAATAATTTGGCGTTGTTATTACATTCCATACTTCATCTTTAGAAAAATTAAGCTTCTTTGTCCTCTTAATAGATAGAATATTGTTCATAAGATTATTTTAGGGCATAGGCCAACTACGTTTGGAAGAGTGTTTGAGTGACTCAATAACGCATACAAGCAGTCGGCCTATGTATTAATTATAGATATTAAATCACAAACGTGCAAGATTGTGCATTAATTTTCACATAACGAATATATTTGTGAAATTAAAGCATTAAATATAGAAAACCCACAAACATAGGGATTAGAAGAATAAAAGCAAGAGCAACAATTCTTTTAACATCCATATTTATAAGAATAACTCTGATCAGATTTAAAAATAAATTACAAGAAAGATTCCAAGAATAATACATAGGAGTAGTCCATATACAGATATAGAGATAGAAAATATTCTTTTGGATTTTTCAAGTCTAATGACACAGAGATTTGTAATTGAGTAATAAATTAATATGAATATTGCACTTAATTTTACAGCTGACAATACATTAAAAATTAAAATACCAGCCACAACAACAAAACCAACAAATATATCTGCCACATAGGCAGAATTTTGTTTTGGATGGATGGTCATAAACAAGCTTGGAATTTTTTTATCTCTTGCCATTGCCACTAATACCCTACTTATCCCAGGCAAAAGAGCGAGTAGAACAGATCCTGTAGCAACAGTCGATGCAATAATAATTAGATATGAAAACTCAGAAAATCGACTCAAGTCAAAAGCCACTTTTAATGGAGTCAACGAATTCTCAATGATACTTGGATTTACAATTCCAAGTGTGACAAATGATGTAGAGACATATAAAACTAAGGTAATTCCTAAACCAACAAGTATTGCCTTAGGTATAATTTTTTCCGGGTTATCAACCTCTTCACCGAATGTTGCAAGTCTAGAGTACCCTGTAAATGCAAAGAACCAGATACTTGCACTTAGAATAAGATTTTTAAATGAAAAACCTTTACCAATTGGTATGTCAGATGAAAAATTACTGGAGCTTGTAACAGATATAATATAAAAAATAAGTATTAGAACTATTGTGTATACAAACCATCTGGCAATATTTACAGTCTTTGAGATTCCAAAATAATTTATTAGTGTGACAACAATAATAAATATTATTGATACAACTTTTGGATTTTCTGGATAAAGATAATTGCCAAGTGTTAAAGCTACCGCAGTACAACTAATTAACTTACCAATAGTAAATGAATATCCAGCAATTAAAGATGGACACTTCCCAAGAACATTTTTTGCATAAAGGTAAGTCCCTCCTGTTTCAGGGAAAAGTCTTGCAAGCTGGGCAGATGAACTAGCATTTGCGAACGCAACAGTTCCTGCGAGCAACAACCCCAATATTGAGGAATAAGATGCAATTTTTGAAGTGGGTGAAATGTTATAAAACAAACCAGCACCAATCATGGAACTAAGGCCCAATAAGATTGATTTATTTAATGTTAAAGTCCTCTGAAATTTGTCCATACAGTAATTCTATTTGATAAAAAATACGCAAACAAATATGAGTAATGTTTCATGATAAGATATTTCTATGTTCAATAAGCTATCACCAGTTCCAATTACCGAGCCAAAATATAGAAATTTAATGATTTTTGCAATGCTTTGGATGTTTATTGGTGCTTGGGTCGATGCTAGTGCACATAGGTATGTAATAGGTGAGCTTGAATCTTTTTTTACTCCATGGCACGGTATTTTATATTCAGGCTTTGGCTTTGTTGTTTTGTCTGCTGTATACGTTAAAAATAAAATGAAGGATTACAGATTTGATGTAGGGATATTAGGAGCTTCTATATTTGCAATTGGTGGAGGTTCGGATGCTATCTGGCATACCCTACTTGGCATTGAAGTTGGCATAGAACCATTAATTACACCTTCTCACCTTATGCTATTCTTAGGATCATTTTTAATGTTAGATCATATTTTTGCATCTAGACCAGATAGAGAATATTTAGATACAGCTTCGATATTTGCTCTAGCCTCAAGTTATGCCTTAGTAGTTTATATTACGCAATTTGTAAATCCATTTTTTGAGCCGTATATGTTTTTTCAAAATAATGAATTCATCTACCAAGCATTTTCTGCAGCGTCAGTATTTTTTCAAGCCATGCTTGGTTCGATTGTTTTTGTTTATGCAATTAGATTTAATGTTTCTCCAAGGAACATGGCATTAATATTCTTAATTTCATTCATGTATCAAGCTTTAATTTTTTTACTTGGAGACTTTCAATTGTTAATTGGAACATTTGTATCAGGTATATTTATAGCTTTCTTTATCAATCAAATAGCTTCTTGGTATTACAAAACTAATCATGATAGAAAAATTCAAATATCTACAGCTCTAGTAGGTTCACTTTATGGTTTAACTGTTGTTTTATATATATTATTAATTGAAATAACAGGTGGTTATGAGCTTCCATGGAGATTTTATGGACTTGGAGGTTTAGTAACAACACCGTTACTATTTGGATACATGGTTGGAAATCTTGGCGTTAGTCCTTCTACCGGAGAGACTGTTTCCTAAAAAGTAATTATTTTAAAGAATCAGATAATTTCTTTAATTCTTTGATTGCATCCTCGTCATCCTCAGGTAATTGATTTCTAGAAACTGGTTTTCCAATAATTATTCTTATTTTTTTATTTTTCTTGTTTAGAAGTTCATTTAATTGGGATATATCTCTTAACTGCTTATTTATCATTGAAGCGAAATAAAAAAACCATGAATTTCGTCCTTGTATATATGCCGGGACCAGTAAGCAATCATTTCTCTCGGCAATGTTTACAGGAGTTTTTTGCCAAGGCCTTTCCTCCAAACCAAAGATAGTAAATTTCGATAATCTTCCAGATGGAAACAATATTCCAATTCTTTCCTCAGAAAAAAATGTTCTCATTCTTTCAATGGTTTTTTTTGTTGCTGTATGTATTTGTTTTTCTTTATCCCAAATAACAGGAGCCATCATATCATCAAAAGCACCTAGTAAATAAACAAATAATTCATTTGCAAAAAAGAATGCATCTTTTCTTTTCTTGTAGATATTATGGTACATTGCCACAGCATCAGCAGGGCCCATTGGATGATTTGCAACAATTAAACATTTTCCGTCTTCAGGAATGTTATCTAATCCACTTACTTCACAATTTTTTGTATATGTATCTCCAAGCCATTCAAAAGCTTCAGGTCCCGACATACTTTGTATATGGTCACCAACATAGATAGATTCATCAATCCGTAAATACTTTGATAAAAAATTAAATATCAATTTTGAAAAAATATTTTCTTTAAGGAACCATGGCCCTCGTTCACGAATAAGGCTGTAGATTTTTTCTTCCATCAAGCTCTAAATATTTTCTTTTTACCCCTAATACCATCAAATTTTAATCGCATTCTTTTGATGATTTCATCTTTTGTTCCAGCCATATCAAATGATGGTAGAAATTTTAATTGTCTATTTTCATAGTCAATTTGTACAGGCATTACTTCAGCCTCAAGTTCTTTTGCAAGATACACAAAGCTTGATCTAAATCTCTCTGCATCAAACCTTCCTTCTGGTGTAACAATTAGTAAAAAATTATCAATTTTCTTTAGTTCACTAATGACAAGATCATACTGACCAGAGCCTTCTTTCCTATCAACAGGAATTGCTCCAAACCTTTTAAATAATCTTTCCTGCAGCCACCCTAGTGGCCAACTGATTCCTTGATTATCAATGTCTTTTGCATTTGTAAAAGGGTTTGGCAGTTTACGCATTGTCCACTTCGCCGAAAGATAGGAAACTTTAATATCTAAAGCTAAGATCATAAGAATCATAAGATATTCATCTTTAAAAGATTGATGCGGTGCAGCAACAACTATAACTCTTTTATTATCAAGGAAGCTCCCAACAGCTTTTATATCTTCAAAAAGTAATAGGAAATATGCTAATTTTTGAAGAAAAAATCTTTTCTTTCTTGGAGTATTTGTTGGAATATCTACGTCAGGAAGTATCTTTGTATACGGCATATAAAGAATTTTATTACTTTAATTTTTAATATGTTTTTTCCTCTTCGGAATTTAAGAATGTTACATTATTGAATTCTTTTAATCGAAAAAAGTGTCCCGATGATATTTGACTTGATTTTAAGGTAGTATGGCCAGCATGTCTTGGAAGATATTTTCGCCAGGTCCAAGGAAACAAATCTAAATCTAAGAAATATGAGAGCAAGGCTGACATTGTTCCAGCATGTGAAATGATTAATAGCTTTTCAATTTTGGATTCACTTAGATTAAACAATGAATCAAAGTCATTTTTTACTTTTGTGATCCCAATCGAATTTAAACTCTTATCAAGATTATTAAATATATTTGAGCTAAATCCTTTCATATATTCACCATGAACACTTTCGTACCACTGCTCGAATGACATAGCATTTCTCTGTTCAAAAAACTTTTCTATGTCACCACCGGATTTGCCAAAAAGTTCTTTTTCTTCATCATCAAGGGCTTCCTCGAGCCAATCAAAAGTTTTAAGGATTTGCGCTACCCCTTTTTCTTTAAAAGGATACATTGTTTCCTGGGCTCTTTTCAATGGTGATACCCAAAGTTCATCAAAGCTATTTTCAGAAAATAATGAAGCAGATTTATCTGCTTGTATCTTTCCAAGTTCAGTTAAGCCAGGATTAAGATCATATTGATCACCATCAACCCACTTTGGTTGACCGTGTCTAATTAGAACAATTTCCATATTTAAACAATAGCTATACTTGAGTATTCTGTAGGTAATAGAATCAAATTTATGGAAAAAAAACTTTTTAGAAAAAAAAATAAATTCTTTTCAAAACTTTTGAATGGTATTTTTCTTTCATATGTTTCCATTGACAATATCCTAGAAGGTCCATTAAGAGAATTTTTAAAACGTTATTTTGATCTTGAAGAATTTGGTTCTAACAATAGAGAGGAAGGTCTTTATTACCTCATTTTATTTTTTGGTTTTTTCCAGATAATTATTTCTCTTCAAGCATTCTTTCAACCAGTTATAGAAATCAAAAATGGAAAAATAGCTCTTAAGACACAAGAAAAAATACTGTCAGTAATTAATGCCGTAGATGAAATAACCAACATTGAAGAAAGAGATGAAGATACGATTATTTTTTCATTTCAAGAAAAATCATATGCAGTGGTTATAAAACATATTGATAATCGTAAATTAGAACTCCTATTGAATGAGATAAAATCAGCTATTCCTGATTAAAGTTCGCGAAAAATAGATTAGAAAATATTTTGCGTAAATTACTTTACATACCTATATTTATAGAAACTATCGGAAAAGAAATCGCAAGATAGAAAAGAAGATAGAACAGAAAATCCCGAAGGGTCGCAAGATCAATCGGGATTTTTGCTTTTTTCATATATTTTTAATAAAGTTATTTTTATATGATGACAAAACCTCCGTTAGATAAGGGAAATCCTATATTTGGTCACTCAATCAAATTTAATAATGATGCTTTATCTTTAATTCAAGATCTTCAAGTGAAATATGGTGATGTATTCGAAATATCGATACTTAATGAAAGAGTCACAATGTTTATGTCCCCATCCGCGACAAAACATATTTACTTAGACCCTGAAGATAATTTTTCATCAAAACATGGTTGGGAATTTTCTTTAGGTAAAGCTTTTGAGAATGGTTTAATGTTGAGAGATTTTGATGATCATAAGTTTCATAGAGGGCTTTTACAGGATTCATTTAGAAGAGATGCACTAGTAAATTATTTACATATCATTCAACCAATTCTTGATGAGTGGATTGAAAATCTTAAATCTAAAAAATCATTTAATTTATATGAAACTATGAAAGAGTTAATGTTTAAGATCTCAATTGAATTATTTTTTGATGAAATAGATAACTCGCGATTGAAAGAGTTAGAAAGATTGTTTACAGATTCAATCAAATCTGCGACGTCTGTTGTTAGGACTCCATTACCTTTTACAAAATTAAAAAAAGGTTTAAAAGCAAGACAGGAATTACTTACCTATTTTCAAAAAAAAGCAGAAACAGTTGATATTGACAAAAAAACACTTTTTTCTGAACTAGTAAAAACAAATAAACATGAAACAGGTTTAAGCAATTATGAAATAGCAGAACATATGATTTTTCTTTTGCTTGCTGCACACGATACAACAACTAGTACGCTTACATCTGCAATACACCATCTTTCAACAAATAAAAATTTCTATGAACAATTGAAGGATGAATCAAATGGTATTTCTTTGACAGATATCGCAGATCTAAAGAACGGCCTAAAAGCTGAATCTTTATTTTCTGAAGCTATGAGAAAATATCCCCCAGTTCCATTTTCAGTTCGTTATGTAATGAGAGATACAGAAGTTGAAAATTATAAACTTGATGGTGGAACGTACGTTGCTATTGGTCCTTTGGTACTTCATAACGATGAAAGATACTGGGATAGACCGGATACCTATAATCCAGAACGATTTTTAGATACAGATGAAATTAATGATTCGTACTTTCCATTTTCAGGTGGAGCACATACTTGTTTAGGTAAATTTTTTGCTAGTTATCTATTTAAAAATGTGATTTACAAACTTGTGACAAACTTTGATAATATATCGTCTTCAGAACCTTTAAGTATTAATCCTGCACCCATTCCATACCCAAGAAAAGATGTGAAAATCAGTATTTCTTAACAATTTTCGTAAAAAGTTCGCGAAAAAAAAAGCTTGAAATTTCTTGCGAAATTATCGTAATACATGTAAATTTATAAAACACTATCAAAAAAGAAGTCGCAAGACCGAAAATGAGATAGAATAGAAAATCCCGAAGGGTCGCAAGATCAATCGGGATTTTTGCTTTATTGGATTAGAAATTACGTAATAGAGTTTATTTTTATAAAAAGACACTAAAACTTGGTTAAAAAAGGTTAAAAGACTCCCTTGTGGCTGTTATTTTTGTTTTATCACACTTTTAGCAGTGGCTCAAAGCACGAAAGGAAGTCCTTATTATATTTTAATTGATTTCGGATATTCTTTCTATTTTCAAACCACATATATGTTTTATAATAAACACCATGAATATTGGCGCCCATATACCTTCAAAAAACGCAATCGATGAAATTTCCTACAGAAAAGGCGATACTTTTCAGATATTTATATCCAGTCCGCAGATGTGGAAAAGCCCAAAACCTCGAGAAGATATCGAGATTTTACAGGATTTTGGAGGTAATATTTATGTCCATGCCCCCTATTTGATTAATGTTGCAACACCAAACAATAAAGTTCGACATCCGAGTAGAAAACTATTAAAAGATACGTGTAAAGTAGCTTCTACCTTTGGAGCAAAAGGGGTAATTGTTCATGGAGGATCTGTTGGTGAAGGCGGTGATATCAGTGAGGGATACGATAACTGGAGAAAAGCTCTGGAGCATGTTGAGGACACTGGAATGAAAGTACTAGTTGAAAATACAGCAGGAGGTAAAAATTCAGTCGCAAGATATATGGACTCAATTGAGAGATTATGGGAGGTAATTGGTCATCTAAATGTCGGATTATGTTTAGATACTTGCCATACCTGGGCAGGAGGAATACCTACTATTGATGCTGTTAAGGGATTCAAGAAATTAGTCAAAAAAATAGATTTAATACACTTCAATGATTCTAAAGATGGTTTTGAGAGCAGTAGAGATAGACATGAAAACCTAGGAAAAGGAAAAATTCCAAAAGAGGAATTAGAGTATGTAATCAAAAATGCGAAAACAGATATTATTGTAGAAACGCCTAATGGACCAGATGCTCAAAAAAAAGATATTGCTTGGATCAAGAGACGTTTAAAAAAATGAACTATTTACCAAGTAATCTCACTTTTAATGACGGTGTTGCATTTTTAAATAAGTTTTCCTTAATTGACATTGCATCAGAACATGGAACACCTCTTTATGTATATGACTGGGATAATATTGAAAACAATATATCAGAATTCACAAATGCTTTTGGAGATAATGCGTTATACCGATATGCGGCAAAAGCTTTTATATGTAGAAAACTTGTTGAGTTATTAGAAAAAAACAAGTGGGGAATAGATGTTGTCTCAGGTGGAGAAATGGCAACTGTCTTGTCGGTATTAGATACACTCGAAAATACTCTTTTTAACGGTACATATAAAACAAAAGAGGAAATAAATTATTTCATTTCTAATAATGGTGGGCATATATCAATTGATAACTTGAATGAAATATCTTTACTACAAGATATTGCTTCCAAAAATAAAAGAAAACAACCTGTTATTTTGAGGATAAATCTTGATCTTGGAGCGGAGACTCATCCAATGGTTTTGACATCTGGTTATGATCAGCAGTTTGGTATTTCAATTGATGTAGCTGAAAGTGCACTTAAGGAAGTGTATAACTCAGATTCACTTCTTTTTTCAGGAGTCCATGTACATATAGGAAGTCAAATAAAAGACCCTGACAGATTCAATAAGGCCATGGAAGAATGTTCTTTATTTCTAGAAAGAAATAAAGCTAGTGTTGAAAGAGAAATTGTTTTTGATGCTGGTGGTGGTTTCTTTTCTCCTTATGAGGGTGATGAGAATAGCGAAGATTTGTCTGTATATGCTAATTCTATTAAATCTGGAATCGAAAAGAATTGGACAGCAGATTATAAAATTATGATTGAACCGGGGAGGGCAATTGTTAACAATGCCGGACTAATTCTTTATACAGCAGGAGCAATAAAAGAAGATAGAGGCGAAAAGCCATTTATTTTAGTTGATGGTGGAATGTCAGACAATCCTCGACCAGCTCTTTATGGAAGCGAACATAAATTATTTAATATTTCAGGAAAAGTAAATGACAAAGAAAAAGTCTTTGCAGTTTCTGGGAGGCATTGTGAATCAGGTGATCTTTTGGTAGATGAGGCACTTCTTTCAGTAAATACAAAAACAGGAGATATTCTAATGTCCACATCAACAGGCGCATACACTTATGCAATGGCTAGTAATTACAACAGGGTTCCTAAAGCAAAAGTTGTTGGAGTATCTAAAACTGAGGTTTTTGATCTTGTGAAAAGACAATCTTTTGAAGATACAGTCTCAGACGATATTTAAATTTTAATCAGTCCTCTATCAGAATAAAATTTAACAAAATCAACTACTGTATCCATAATTGGCCTTGGATTGTGATTTAATTCTTCACGAGCAAGAGTGCTTGGAACTATTTTATTACCAGTCTTGCCCGTATGAATAGTATCTAGCGTTCGAGTACTAGGTACTCCCTCTCTAACAGATTTTATATATGAAAAAGGAACAAGCAAATAAGCTAAGAATCCCGGTATCGTACCTTTTACAACCTCCTTACCAAGAGCTTCACCAATCATTTGTCCTAACTCAAAAAAAGTTCGATACTCACCTGCTACAAGATAGTTCTGACCATTTTTACCATTTTCAATTGCTGAAATAGCAGTAACACACAAATCTCTCACATCAACATAGTTATATCCCCAGTTCGGTAAACGGGGAGTTTTGCCATTAGCTAAATCAATCAGACCTTCTGTTCCGAGGCCTACTTTATAGTCATATGGACCGAATATATTTACAGGGTGCAAAATACTTGCTTCAAGGCCTTTATTACAATACTCAAGAACAATCCTTTGGGCGTCTGCTTTTGATAAGTCATAAGGTATGGCATTTTTATCATTAACAAGCTCTTTATCTTCAAGCAGAGGCTTATCAATTGGAAATCTATTAAATGCATCAACCGAAGAAAAGTGTATCATTTTTTTTACACCAGACTTAAGAGCAACATTACAAACATTTTTCGTACCATTAACATTTATGTTCCTGATTAAATCTTTATATCGACGATCTAGACATATAAATGCTGCGGTATGAAAAACCACATCTACATCCTCAAATATATTCCATAATGAATCTTTTTTTGTTATATCGCCTTTAATTAATTCCACATCAAGACCCTCATATGCTCTGTGATCATCGTCAAAATCAATACAACGAACTCTATAATCTTGATTGATTAATTCTCGAATGAGTGTTGCCCCAGCATGTCCAGAACTACCAGTAATTAATGCGAGAGTCATATTATTATTTTAATTATGGATAATGATGAAAAGCTAATTAGAAAAGCAAAAGCACGTATTGGTTTTAGGGTTCACAGTGTAATTTATTTTATTGTTTGCTTAGCTTTAACTTTATTTGATATATTTATTGATTCTACTGGATCTAATTGGTGGTATTTTGTCGTCGGCGGTTGGGGTATTGGACTATTTTCACACTTTATTGGCATAACTAGTAATAGTCTTTTTTCTGTTGAAAAGGAAGTAGAGAGATTAAAGAACGATAGTAAAGATAGATATTAAGTTTTTTTAATCGTCACCAAAAAACATCTGATTTCCACCGTATGGAATTTCTTCGTCTTTTGAATAGATTTCTACGAAACGTTGTTTGATTTCTTTTACTTTATCAATGAGTCCAATTTTTTTTAAATAGTTATATGGAGCTCTAAAAACTCTATCTTCAAACTCTAAAAATTTTGTTACTTTCTCACTCATCGTTTTAAAAATAGTAGCATTTAGCTGAATTTACTAAAACTTTTAAAATATTAATTTATTGTAAAAACATAAATTAAGGGTTTATCAACACAAAAGCCAACTTTTATTGGGTATATACTTGTATTATGAAGAAATCTTTAATTTTTATATTACTTTTGTCTTTTTGTGGAGGAGCCTCAGAATCGCAGCAAACCTCACAACAATCAGAAACCAATGAAACCTCACAACAATCAGAAAGCAATGAAGTAACTGAAAAAGAAGAAGAACTAATAGACCATATGACTTTAGTTGATTATCCAGCAAAACTTTATTTTGCAGGAGATATACCAACAGAGGTTCATGGCCGAGTAGAGTATGCCTTTTCTATAATTCAAGAAAAAATCGGAAAATATCCTGTTGAAATCTATTTTGTAGGAACTGATGAAAGTGAAAAAGACAAACTATCTAATCTTTTTTGTACTAATCGAGAAGAGACCGGTAATTTTGATTCAAATGACCTTCGATTTAATTTTCAAGATTTTGATGATTGTATGAACTTTATCGATGAAAGATATTTTTCAGAGTACCTTCGAAGCAGTCTAGAAACCGAACAAAGAGGATTTCCAGCCAGTGGAAATAAAGGTCATAACGGACAATTTGAACAAAGATATCATTTGCTTGTTTGGTCAAAACCAATCGGGTTCGAAGTTGAAAATGGTGAAGGATACAACATTGAAGTAAGAGGTGTTTTCCATGAATATTGGCATGTGTTCCAGATGGCTCATATGGATTTTTATAATTGTTCTGATAGAGATGTTCGATCAACATGTGATTTTGATTTTGATTCGATTGACTATCTTGTTGGGGGTACGTGGCTTCAAGAAGGAACAGCAGTTTTTAAAGAAATAACGATTTTAGAAGAGCAGATTAAGATTGGCAATTTTAAAAACAATCAAGGAGATATATTTCAAGAATTTAATAATCAATATTTTGATGGACAAAGAGCAATGGAGCAGTGTCCAGGAATGTCAATAAGAGACATAAAATATAGTGATCCATGTAGCCAAGCTGTTTATGGATGGGGAGCTTGGGCAGCTGCCTATTTAACTCATAAAGTAAACGATCCTTATATTTTTGAAAATGTTTATTACCCAGAATTAAAAAAATTAGGTGATCCAGAACTTGTATTTTCAAATACATTTGGTTTAACAAGAGATGAATTTTTTGCCGATTTTGATTTATGGATCTATCTTTCAGAGGAGGAAAGAAAAACTGTAATCCCTACTGTGGAAGAAAGCACGGGAAGGTTATATTATCCTTAAACATTATGGCTTTCGTTTTTAACCTATGAAAGATATAAAAATAACCAAAAATCATCCTATAAAAAAAAGATATATTTTAGGACCCTTGGGAAGAGTAATTTTAAAGTTAATTAATTGGGATATCGTTGGTAACCTTCCAGATAACAAAAAAATAATTATTGCCTCAGCACCTCACTCTTCTTCTTTTGATAGTATTTATGCATTTTTTGTTTGCATGGCGTCGGATTTAAAATTTTATTTTTTAGGATCTATATCTATGTTTACAAGAATTGTTGTACCAATTCCCTTCAAAAAGAACCCAGATAAATTAGGAATTCCACATCCATTTGGCTTGATACAAAAAAAAATAATGATGAATTTTGGTGGAATACCTGTCTGGAGAACAAAATCCACAGGAGTAACTCAACAAGTGATTGATGAATTAAAAACAAAAGATAAATTTATTTTATATCTAACTGTTGAAGGACTCATGCACACGAACAAAACAATCAAAAGTGGCTTTTATTATATAGGGAAAGAACTTGATGCGACTATTGTTCCTACAAAAATTGACTATAAAAATAGAAGATTTGAACTTATGAGCGAATACAAGCTTACAGATTCTCTCGAAATAGATAAAAATGCATTAATGGATATATATCACCTAGTTCAGGGAAGAAATAAAATATTTTTAAAACCTGGAAAAGATTAATTTGTTAGTAATTTTTTTAGTCATTATTGGATCAGTTCTATTAATTGGCTGGTTTCCCAACCTGTCTGTATTAATTGGTATTGTTGGAGTTGTGTTGGGGATAAACTGGTTAATTAAAAACGACAGGTACTACGAATAAATTACCCACTAACGATATTTATCAAAAAAACCTTTCCTATACGCGTAGTAAGTAACTGCACTTAAGACTATCCCAGAAAAAAATGGAGGGATTCTTACTAGAAATAAGATAAATGCAATACCTGCAATTGTATAGTCAACATATCTCCAAAACTTATTTGATAACTTAGGGAGTAGATTAAAGAGTCTAAGTACGAGAATTATGGCAACAAANACAATTAGATAATACATAGTATAAATTAAAGCACTTCAGGAATTACAATCAAATTACATGGATAAGGTTGTTGTAATAACTGGTGCAAATTCAGGAATTGGATATGCAGCTGCAAAGATATACGAAAGTAAAGGGTACTTTGTAGTTTTGGGATGTAGGAATGAAGAAAAAGGAATAGCTGCTGAAAAAGAGATTGGTAAAAATTCAAAATTTATAAAACTGGATATGACCGACTATGAAAGCATTAATAATTTTTACAATAACCTAACACGTAATTTTAAAAATATTGATATTTTTTATAGTAACGCAGGAATAATGTATGTTCCTTTTTCAAAAACTAAAGAAGGGCTTGAATCTACACTGGCGACTAACTATTTTGGCTCAGCCTATTTAACACTAATGATGTTGGATCTAATGAAGAATGTCGTGAGCTCTAGAATTGTCCAAATTTCAAGTATCGCAATGTATTTTATAAAGGAGATGAGATACGATAGGCTAGATGATGAGTCCATTTATAGTCCCTGGACTTGGTACAACTATTCAAACCTATATAGAACAATGTTTTCATTTCAACTCGATAAAAAAATCGCAAATTTTGAAACAGATGTTGTAGTTGCTCACCCTGGGGTTACTAGGTCAAGACTTTACAGAGGGAGTAATCCAAGTTTGAGTTATAAAATAATCGATAAGTTTAAGACAAATGTATCTACAGGAGTAGCTCCTGTAATCGAAGCAAGCACAACAGCTGAATTAAAAAAAGAAAGAGTTTATGCTCCAAAAATAATTCATCAATATGGAAAACCTTCAACATATAAAGCAAACAAACTTGCCTATAACCTTCAAGAGAGAGAAACATTGTGGAACTATACTTTAGAAAAAATAGGAATGATAGATATCTTATGATAATAATTCAAACAACAATTGGATCCGAAGAAGACGCAAAAGAGTTAACAAATTATCTTGTCAAAAAACAACTTATTGCATGTGGGACCTTTCATGAGATTCAATCGATTTACAAGTGGAAAGACGAAATCCAAGAAGAATCTGAATATGAAATTAATCTTTACTCAAAAGAGTCACTACAAGATCAATTGATTGAAACATTAAATGAAAAGCACACTTATGAACTTCCAAAGATTACTACGATAAAACCTACTTATACCTTGCCTGAATATGATGATTGGGTAAATAAAGAAACTATTTAATTATTGTCTCTAAGATACCCAAAAATACTATATTCATCGAGATTTATACTTCTTTCGTTGTTTTTATCCAAAGCAGCAACTATTTGAGCTCTATGTTCTGTAGCATGGAATATCATCATAGATAATATAACTGAAACTTTTCCAGAACTTTCTCCCTTTGACGTCTCAAACGTAACCTCTTCATCTTCTCTGTAAGACTGATCAATTAAATCTTTATCGATATTTTCGAGTGCATCGATTAGATCATCAATTAAATCTGGACTCTCAATATCGAATTCAATTTTAGAAAATGGTTTTTCTTGCAGCCTTTGACTGTATAAATATGATGCAGTAACAATATGAACCATAATTGTTCTAACTGTCCATTCTTTATCAATTACGTAGTAATCCAGGACTTCCGGGTCAAGTTTTTTTATCTCTTTGTAGATCTCTTGGTTTGCCCAAGCCATATGTTTTGTCAAAAGTTCAATAGAAATCATTCTGACTCAAGTCTATTTAATCTTAAATGAATATCATCTATTTTTTTAGATAGTTCTTGAATGTCATCAACATTTTTAGCAGATCTTAGATATCGATCATTCTGCCATTTTAAACCCCATTTTGTTAAACCGATGCTGAAGGCACCCAGGGGTACAACTACAAAAAGACCTGATAGTTCTCTACTAAACGCTACTCCTAAAAACATGAATCCAAAAAGTAAGTACATGAATGACATAATTACTTTTTCCATAGTTCTTGTAATTTTTTTTTCTTTCGTTTCTTCAGAAGTCATACTTAAAGAATACCTGCGATTTAAAATAGAATAATGAAAATTATTGTCCTCTGTACGGGAAACTCTTGTAGATCTCAGATTGCTGAAGGATTACTTAAATCAAAATATCCAGATTACGAAATACATTCAGCTGGGACTAAACCAGAGATAAACGTCAACCCTTATGCAATAAGAGCCATGAAAGATGCAAACATTGATATATCAAACAACTATCCAAAATTAGTGGATGACTTTGTTGATCAAGAGTTCGATTATGTACTTACAGTCTGTGATTCTGCAAATGAAATTTGTCCAACGTTTCACAATGCAAAAAATAAAATACATAATTCTTTTGAGGACCCAAGCAAAGACTCATATGAATCAGACGACCATGCTATGGAAATATATAATCAAACTGTCAAAGATATAAGTAATTGGATTGAACAATTAGATTTTTAATTTAAATATTTCTCAGTTCTATAAAGCTTAAAAAATGAAAAGGTCGCAGCCGAACATAGTAAATGCCATATCATATGGGCTTGTAACCACGAGTCGGGATTGCACCAAGGATGATCTGGAACTCCTGTTTCCCATATAAGTAAGGCACCAAAGAAGGAGAGAAATCCTAAGAAAAACCAAGGAGAGTACTTTATTTCAGATGGTTTATTTAAATTTGGAATTAATGCGGGAGCAAAATAAAGTAGCATTTCCCAATTATTCTGGAAGTTTTGAAAAGACTCTATTACAGGACTTCCAAAAAGTTGCTGAATTACTAATACTGAAATACCTGAACTAATTCTTCCATAAATGTTTGGAAACTTTACAACTATTTCAGTGGCTATCCAAAGCCCAATACTCAATTCGAACAAACTTATTCCAACCCCAAATCCTCCATTCAAAAACCATGAATCAAAGGCATATACTGTAACTAGTAAAAAGTAAAGAACAAGATACACTCTTGTTGAAAAACCAATAAGTTTTTTTAGGTTGTAAATCCATAAGATAACTATGTACATAATCATGGACAAATTATCAAGCCATGCACCAAATTCAGTATTTGTTCCATGCATTGCCATTGAACCTGGTCCAAGAAAAGTTGAAGCCCCGGCATATATAACTGCAATACTTGGAGAGCTAAACATAGTAATTCCGTTATCAGAAGTTGCATCTTGAGACAATTTATAGAACATATAAAGACCAACAATAACAAATCCTAAATTACCTAATGTATTTGAAGGTTCTCTAAGTAAACCATCACTTACTCGCTCACACCATCTTGAAACTTCCCCTATAGCATTTTCATTTGAAGCTCTATCACCCCAGCCATCAAGACCAAAAAGTATGTAAATAATGAAGAATCCAAAGACGGACGAAATAGCAACTTTTAAAGGAAAATAATTTTTAAGGTTATTTTTTAGATTCATCAAGAGATTTTATTGACGCAGTCAAGGATCTATCCATATCTGATATTAAATCCTCAATATTCTCTAGGCCTACAGAAATTCTAATTAAATCATCTGGTGCTTCAGCATCTGTTCCAGCTGCTGAATCATGTGTCATTAATGAAGGAACTTCAATTAACGACTCTACGCCACCCAAACTTACGGCCAATTTATATAAATCTAAATTAGAAAACAATTTTTGATTGTCTATGTGATCCTCTGTGTAAAAGCTGAGCATTCCACCAAAATAATCCATTTGCTTTACAGCAATCTCGTGATTTTTAAAATTTGTAAGACCTGGATATCTAACTTCTTTAATATGTTCAGAATTCAATAAATATTCAGCAAGTTGATGGGCATTTTTTGAATGCATTTGTATTCGAGGTCCAAGAGTATATAAACCTCTTTGTGCAAGATAAGCATCAAATGGTGACATTACTGCACCACTTGCTTTTTGCACTAAATGTAAAAATTCATGCACTTCAGAATTATTTGTTACAACAACTCCTCCAAGAGTATCACTGTGTCCTCCAATATATTTAGTTGTTGAGTGCATAATAATGTCGACACCATGTTCAAAAGGTCTTGTGATAAATGGTGTTGAGAAAGTACTATCAGCAACTAAAAGTGAACCTTTATCATGTACAATCTTCGCAATAGAAGACATATCATAAAGATTTATATTTGGATTAGATGGAGATTCTATCCAAACAAGTTTTGTATTCTCATTAATCAAAGATTCTAATTTTTCTGTTTCATTGAAATTGCAAAAGTTTACTTCTATGCCCCGCTTTGTTGCAATCTGGGTAAAAAATCTTGTTGTGCCACCGTAAACTTCTTCGGTAATTAAAACATTTTCACCAGGTTTGACCAACTCCGCGATCATTGTCACACAAGCCATTCCAGATGCCATAGCTAAACCATGCAAAGTTTCATGATCATCAACACCTTCTAATGAAGCCATAGTTCTCTCAAAAATCTCTCTTGTAGGGTTATTCATTCTTCCATAAAAATATTCAGATTCACCAGGTTCTGAATTTTCATAAGTTGTAGACATATGGATAGGAGGCATAACGTCACCAGTTGGTAACTTAAATTTTTTTTGAGTATGTATGGCTCTTGTATTTATGCCATATTTTTTTGATTCCCCCATGTGAGAATTGTATATCGGTTTGTATTGATATGCACCAACAAATATCTCTTTTACGAAGAATTAAATCGATACTTTAATTTCTTTAAACCCTCTAATACCAAATGCGCCAGTTCTTTCAGGTTCATCAACCAAAGTCACTTCGTGTTTAAATAAATTTTGAAATGAGACTTCTAATTCTAATCTTGCGAGATGAGCTCCCAGACAAAAATGAACACCACCTCCGAAACTCGTATGACTTAAATTACTTCTTTCAAAATCTATTTTTTCTGGATTTTCAAATGCTGTTTCATCTCTATTTGCTGATCCAAGAAGAATGGCAATTTTTGAATTCTTTGAAAGATTTATACCTGAAACAACAGTCTCTTCTAAAACCCATCTTTGAAAAAACTGAAGAGGACTATCCCAACGAATTAATTCTTCGATGATATTTTTAATATCATATTTTTTATCCAAATTTTTTGTTGAGATGTTATTCAACAATAATGCAACTATTGAATTTCCAATAGTATTTACTGTTGCTTCATGACCAGCATTTAAAAGTAGTATCACCGTGCAAATTATTTGATCTTTTGTTAGTTGTTGGTTATTTTCAGAAACTTGTGACAATCTAGATATCATGTCATTTTGCGGATTGTTATTCTTCTCATCAATTAAATCACTCATATAAACATAGAAATCTTTTGCTGCAGCTTCGGCTTCATTTGCATTTTCATCAGAAACTTTCAAGTCATACATTTTTACAATTGCATGTGACCAGTAAAGAAATTTTTCATAATCCTCTTCTGGTACCCCAAGTAGCTCTCCAATCACTGCTATTGAATAAGGTTGAGCATAATCTGCAAGAAGATCGAATTTTTTATGATTAATTTTATTAAGAAGTTCATTTGATTTTGTTTCCATAAAAGGTCTCAACTCTTGTACTTGTCTATTCAAAAATGCTTTAGCAACTAACCCTCTAAGCTCATCATGGATATTCCCCTCAAGATTCAATAAATTAAACTCCTCTGTTTTCCAAAAATAATCGTAATCTTTTGGGTTAATCAATTTTTCATCTGAGTCTTTCACATAGTCTTCAGGCTCTGAAGATGAAAAATTCTTGCTTTTTTGTATTTCTTTAACGTCTTCAAAATGTGTAATTAAATTCAATCCGGACAGTTTGTCATAATGAATAGGGGAACTATTTCTTAACTCTTTTAAATATGGATAGGGGTTTTTTATAAAGTTCTTATCTTCATTTGGAAAAGTTATTTCTGGAATAGTCATATCACTAAATTATCAGTTTTAGCAATATTTTCTATATATTTATAAAAAATTCTTAGTGACCAGTTTGAAATACGTTGATATCATCAAACTTATGACAGAAAAAAAATCAATGCTAGACGGCGAAAGGCAATACCATATTCAATTAAAAGAAGGTGATATAGCTGATTTTGTTATCCTTCCAGGTGATCCAGGAAGGGTAGATTTTATTGCAAAACACTTTGATGATGCAAAAGAAATAGCTTTTAATCGAGAATATAAAACAGTTACTGGAACTTATAAAGGACGACCAGTGAGCGTAACCTCAACTGGAATAGGATGTCCCTCTGCTGCAATAGCAATAGAGGAATTAGCAAATATTGGAGCAAAAACTTTAGTTCGATTAGGAACCTCAGGTGCAATGCAAGAACATACAAGAGTTGGTGATTTGGTAATTGCGAATGGAGCTGTACGTCAAGAAGGAACATCACCTCAATATATGCCTATAGAATTCCCTGCTGTTCCATCAGCTGATATGGTTTCAGCACTAGAAGCTGCCGCAATTGAAAGTAAATCAACCTATCATATTGGGGTTGTTCAATCAAAAGATTCATTTTATGGACAACATGACCCAGACTCTATGCCAGTTTCCTATGAATTAAATCAAAAATGGGATGCTTGGGTTAAAGGCGGTGTTTTATGTTCAGAAATGGAAGTATCAACTTTGTTTGTAGTTGGTAGTTATAGAAGAATCAGAACAGGAGCTTTACTTGTTGTATATGGTGATCAAAATAGACAAGAAGCACTTTCAAAAGAAGATTATTTAGATTCAGTAAACAAAGCAACAAAAATCATTCTTGAATCAAGTTTGAAGATATAATCTAATTATGGATTCTGGAAATCTAATCGCATTTTTAAAAAAATTTAGTTTTGGAAGACTAATTGGTTGTGGAATTGTATTAAGAATTGCAGTTGCGCTTGTTGACGGTGTTTTTGGTTTAGAAATAAATGAAATTGAAAACTTTAATATATATTTATTTGTAGTCGCGTTAATTTATACAGTCTTTTGGATGTTCAATAAAAGCTATTCAGATGAAGAATATGAGGATTGAGTTCCCCTTTTTGTAACAGACAAACTAGCTTTATCAATTGCTAAATTTATAGCGTCATTAACTTTTAAATCTTTCGATAGCCCATATACAAAAGATCCAACAAAAGCATCTCCCGCACCTGTTGTATCAATGGCGTCGACTTTTGGTGCTTTAAATTTTATAATTTCATCATCCTCAACATATAAAACACCTCGTTCTCCGCGTGTGACAAGTAGATTACAAGGAATTGTTTTTGAGAATTCTAATATATTTTCATCTGTCATATCCAATCCACTAATTATTTGAAATTCATTTTCATTTGGAATTAGCCAGTCAATTTTTTTAAGAAAGGTACTCTCTAAAATTTTTCCAGGAGCGGGATTAAAAACTGTAGTTATATTATTTTGTTTTGCATAATCAAATACATCATGATTCACATCCATTGGGATTTCAGCTTGTCCGATAAGATAAGATACATTTTCTATTTCTTGAAGAGAGGTTATTGCTTTATTTGCATCAATTTCATTGTTTGCTCCAGGAATTACAATAATTTTATTTTCACCTTTAGCATTTACCCATATTGGAGCAACACCACTTGATACTTTTACTCTTTGAATATGATCAACATTTATATTGTTCTCAATAAAATTATTGATTGTTGAATCCCCAAAAATATCATTTCCTAAGCAAGAAATCATGTAGACATCAGCACCTAATAGTCCAGCCATCACTGCTTGATTTGCCCCTTTACCACCAAATCCAGTTTCAAATGAATCACCTATCAAGGTTTCTCCACTTGAAGGGAATTTAGAGATATAAGAAAATTGATCTATATTTGAACTTCCGATGACACATATCTTTTTGTTCATCGATAAGTTACTCGTCTCCCCATGTATCTTCTAAGAAGCCTTTTCTCCCACTTGCTTCTGCATATATTTTATAACGAGCACTTTGTTTCTTATAAAAATCTTGATGATATTCTTCGGCAATATAAAACACAGGTGCTTCTGTAATTGCAGTAACAATGGGCTTATCAAACTTGTTTGACTTTTCTAACTCTTCTTTAGAATTAAGTGCTTCTTCCATTTGTTCTGGACCTACCGTAAATATTTCGGTTCTATACTGTGATCCAACATCTGCAAATTGATAATTTAATGCAGTAGGATCTATGTTTCTCCAAAAAACTTCTAGGAGCTCACTATATGTAATAATATTTGGGTCATACTCTATCTCAACAACTTCTGCATGACCAGTATTACCCATACTAACCTGTTCATAAGTTGGATTCTCTATCTCTCCACCCATATATCCAGAGGTTGCTTCAAGTACACCATCAAGTACTTCAAATGGTGGTTCCATGCACCAAAAACATCCACCGGCAAAGTAAGCTTTTTCAGTATTTTGTGACATGTTTGATGTTCCTAAACTTATGCATGAAAATAATAGTAGTAGAAAAATAAATTTTAAATTTTTCATAATACGTAAGTATAGAAATTTTAAATATAAGTAAGTATAAAAAAGGACCAGCTTGCTGATCCTTTTTTATTTTTAATTGTTAGATGAACTAAAAGCTACACCTATTCCAAATGTAAACACAGGAAATAAAATTACGCCACCCAATATAAATATTGGAACAGCAGCTCCTTGTGGGACTAATCCAAACAAATTGCCAATACTGACAGCAATTACCAAGTAAGCTGCAGCTTGTCCAGAAATTTTACCCCATGACGGAACCATATTATTTTCATCAGCACTCAATAAACATAATGCCCAGATACCAAATAATATGAATGTAGCAAGTTGTCCTACATTTGCTATTTCTGATACTTGATTAGCGTTGAGAACAGTCTCAAATACATTATTAGCATTAGTTGTTGGTGCCAATGAACCCGTTAATTGTACAACTGCTGCAACAAATGTAATTGCGCTCACAATTCTAAAATAAGGGTTATTATCACCAAAAAGCTTTTGTGTCAGAGAAATTGTAAATAATAATGCAAAGCTTTGTACAAACCCAACAATATCAACTATTCCTCCGTATTGCTCACTGTATCCAACCTGATCAGGTCCTATAAGCAATGCAAATATTGCAAATTGAACAATAGTTCCAATAGCTGCAATTCTCGCCATCAAACTTCCAAGTTGTGCTTCTTTTGTAGTTAGCAAACTTCCTCCTAGTTAACTCATATACTTAATATTTTACAAAAAAAAGTTTCCGTTAGAGGACTCTTTTTAATCAAAATTAATTTGGAGTTTCACCCTCTTTGAAATCGACAAATAATTTACCAGCGTATACAGGACCCATGTAGGCAATCGTAGTACCATCAAACAAATCACTTTCTGACTCACTATCAAGTGCACCTTGTAATTTTTCTACAGCACTGTCCATAGCTTCTTGTGTATCCCATATATTCCAACTGATCGCACTATTACCATCAAATAATGCACCAGTTATTTGAAGTCCGTCTGAATCTTCGTAAATAGGTTCAACTTTTTCTTTTAAGAAATTCAAGACAGCATCTGTCTCTTTAGCAACACCAATTACGAGTCTCATGTAACCCGGCTTTTTCTCATCTTTGTTAATGTTTTGATAAACTTTTCCAAAAACAGCTTCACCTTCATAAATTACTGGTGGTGCCGCCATGAAAGAAGCAGCTTCAGCTAGAGTTGCTTGAACTTTTTCGGCAACTGCATCACTAGCTTCTTTGCTTTCATAAGCCGACATATTTATTCCAGATGTCTCACCAGTTATTGCGGCCGTCATTGAAATTAATCCGGGCGTACCATCAAATTCAGGCATTACTTTGTCTTTAACAAAAGAAATAGCCTCATCTTTTTTTCCGTCCTGTAAAGCCGGAATTGTTATTCTAAAATACATTTTTTCCTTTCTTTTACTCATACTAAAAATATGGCTCAAGGTTTGTTGATAAAATTGTGAATTTTTTGTTAATTGAAAACTGCCTTGTATATAAACAATAATTGTATATTATTAAATTAATCCTTCGACCAAAAGGCGGAGAGAAATATGAAAATAACAGTACCTAAAATAATTGGATTAAAGAATAGTCGCATCATATCTATGATGACTGCCTATGATTACCCATCTTCAAGAGCAATTTCTGATGCAGAAATAGATATTATTCTCGTAGGAGACTCACTTGCCCAAGTAGTTTTAGGATATGACGACACTCTCTCAGTTACTGTTGATGAAATGCTCCATCATGTTAAAGCAGTTACAAGAGCAAATCCAAACTCCCTTGTTGTAGCAGATATGCCATACATGAGCTATCACGTTTCTGAGGAAGAGACCATTAAGAACGCAGCAAGATTTATTCAAGAAGGAAAAGCAGATGCTGTAAAAATAGAAGGTGGAAAAAAAAGAGAAAATATGATTAAAGCATTAGTTAATGCCGAAATCCCTGTAATGGGTCACCTCGGATTGACGCCACAATCTAAAAATGTAATGGGTGGATACAAAATTCAAGGAAAAACCCTAGAACTTGCAAAAGAATTATTAGAAGACGCAATCCTCTTAGATTCATTAGGATGCTTTTCTTTTGTCTTAGAGGGAGTGCCAAAGGTAGTTGCTCAAACTATAACTGAACAAGTTTCTATTCCTACAATTGGGATAGGTGCCGGGGTACATGTCGATGGGCAAGTACTTGTTTATCATGATCTTCTTGGTATGAAATCTAAAGAGTATATAGATGCAAAATTTGTGAAAAGATACGACAACCAATATGACAGGGTTGTTGAAACGATGAAAAATTTCAAAAAAGACATCGAAAATAAAGAGTTTCCTACTGATGATCATTCCTATGATTCGGGCGATTCTTTATCAGAAAACCTTGAAGAGTGGAAAAAAGAAGTTAAAAAAATTCTGTCATAACCCATATCTAGTATTAAATTAATAAGTACCTGCTTCGAAAGAAGCCACGTACAAGTGTCCATAGGAGATATATGAGTAAATATGATTTAGTCTCAATTGTGAGACCGACCGCTGAAGACAGCGTTGTTGAAGAACTACACAAAACTATAACTGATTTAATCACCAATAATGGTGGAAGCATATCAGATCAAGGAGTTTGGCAAAAAAGAAAACTTGCTTATCAAATTGATACTTTTAATGAAGGGATTTACACAATTACTTCATTTGAAGGTCCTGGAAATATTCCTGGAGAGTTAGATAGAGTGCTAAAAATATCTGATGATGTTATTAGACACAAAGTGTTAAAGATGGAAAGCTAGAGGTAGATAAATGGTAGATAACACAGTAACAATAATTGGAAATTTAACAGCTGATCCAGAAGTTAGGGTCACTGACTCTGGTGCAACATTAGCTGAGATAAGAATTGCACAAAACAAAAGAAAAAGAAACAATGACGGATCTTGGGATGAAGGTGAGCCAATGTTCTTCCAGGGAACAGTTTGGAATGATATGGCAGAAAACGCATCTTCAACATTACAAAAAGGAATGAGAGTAATCGTTGTTGGTAGATTAAATTACAGATCCTGGGAGACACAAGATGGACAAAACAGATCAGTAGTGGATATAGCTATCGATGAGATTGCACCTAGTTTGAGATGGGCAAGAGCAAATGTTGAGAGAACATCAGGTGGAGGGAGCGTGTCAGAAGCTCCTAAAGCAAGAGATGATTTCGAAGAGAACGAAGCTCCGTTTTAAGGGATATCATGGGTAAATCAAACAATAGATCAAGTAAACCAAAGTTATCTAAATATGAAGCTCCAAAGCAAAGGAGAATTTCAAAAGAGCAGATAGAAAATGCAACATATAAAGATGTAAAACTTTTAGAAAAATTTTTATCTGATAGAGGGAAAATCAGATCTAGTTTAATTACAGGGATAACAAAACAAGAACAAGCAAAAATAGCCAGACTTGTAAAGATTGGAAGAGAACTCGCTCTTTTACCATATGTAACAACAAGTTCTTACAAGCAATCCTACAACAGAAGATGAAAGTAATTTTAAATCAAGATATCAAGAAACTTGGTAAAAAAGGCGACGTTGTTGAAGTTGCTAAAGGTTATGCAAGAAATTATTTACTTCCTAAGAACTTAGGTATAAAAGCTACTCCAAAAAATATTTTACTTGCAGAAAAAATGCAAGAAAAGAGAAAAGCTTCTATTGAAGAAAATATTGAGTTAGCAAATTCTATCAAAGAAGGACTTGCTGATGCAAAAATTGTAATTGCTGCTAATTCAACTGACGAAGGCACACTTTATGCTGCAATTTCTAATGATTCAATAATTGAGGCAATTGAAAAATTTTCAGGATATAAAATTGAGGAAGATCAGATATCGGATAATTCAATTAAAGAAATAGGTTTACACAACATTGTTATAAATCTAAGTGGAGATGTTTCATTTGAAGTAACTCTAGAAATTGTTCCGGAGACATAAATATGGCTGGCCCGGAAGCAGTATCAAGTAGAGATTTAGAAGGTCTTCAAAAAGCACCTCCAAATAGTATTGAGGCTGAAGAAGCACTATTAGGAAGTGCACTTTTATCTCGAGATGCTGCAAACAGATTGATGGAATCAGTTAAATCATCAGATTTTTATAGTCCTACAAATCAAACAATTTTTGAAGCAATGAAAGATTTATTTGATTCAGGAAAACCAATTGATAGTGTTACCGTTTCAGAGACTGTTTTTAAAGATAATAAAAATACTACAAGCTTAAAAACATCATCTATTGCAAGGTTGATAGAAAATGTACCTAGTTCAGCAAACTTTGAAAGATATATTGAAATTGTTCTCGAACATTCAAACAGAAGAAAATTACTTAAAGCTAGTGGAAGGATAGAGCTTTTAGCTTATGCCCTTGATAAGGACATATCAAATGTTATGGACGAAGCTGAGCAGTCAATATTTACTGCATCAGATGATGCCATTGGAGAGGGACTCATTGGCGTATCAGATGTGTTAAATGATGCAATTGAGAGAATTGAAGAAATTGAAAATAGGGGTACTGGTCTTTCAGGTTTAGCGACAAACTTTACAGATCTTGACTCAGTACTTGCTGGGCTTCAAGAAGGAAACCTTGTTGTAATCGCTGCAAGACCAAGCATGGGTAAGTCATCGCTTGCATTAAATATTGCGACAAATGTTTCAAAAGAAGACAAAGTCACAGCTTTCTTTTCACTTGAAATGACAAAAGAAGAATTAGTTCAAAGAGTATTATTTTCCGAAGCAAAGGTTACTTCAGGAGATGCAAGAAAAGGTCAACTTGGTCCTGAAAAGTGGTCTCGCGTTGTTGAAGCAGCTTCAAAAGTAAACAATATGCCTCTATATTTCGATGATGCTTCTGTAATCACAGTCACAGACATTAGAGCAAAATCTAGAAGGCTTAAATCCTCAAAAGGTCTGGATCTTATTGTTGTAGACTATCTTCAATTAATGCAGGGTATGTCTGGAGATAACAGACAACAAGAAATTGCGGAAATAAGTAGAAACTTAAAGAATCTAGCCCGTGAGTTAAAAGTTCCAATCATTGCTTTATCGCAGTTAAATCGTGCTGCCGAAGCAAGAGAAGATAAAAGGCCACGATTAGGTGATCTAAGAGAATCAGGAGCTATTGAACAAGATGCTGATATTGTGATGATGCTTTATAGAGATGATTATTACAATCCAGCAACAGAAACCCCAGGTGTTGCAGAAGTTAATATTGTAAAGCATAGATCTGGATCAACAGGAAAAGTAGACCTTTACTTTAGTAAGGAATATACACAGTTTTCTAATTATTCAAGACAACAAGATTAGTGAATAAAACTTTTGGAGCTTATGCTGCAATAACAGTTTTAGCTATTTCCTGGGGAACCATACCCATAATTATCAAGACCACTGATATAAGTCCATTAAGCCTTGTGGGAATAAGAACATTTATTGGTTCTATTTTTCTTTCATTATTCTTTATCAATAAAAAAGTAAACTTTAAAGCTTTAATTAAGCCCGGATTGATTTTAGGACCTTTGTTAGCCATTCACTGGGCAACAATGTTTGAATCTATAGATAGAAATAGTGTTGCTGTTGGAATAGGTTTAGTTTTTTCTTATCCTATTTTTGTTCTAATTATTGAAAGAATTCGTGGAAAAGAATTAACAATAATTCAAATTTTAATTATTTTAACTGGATTCAGTGGCTTGATAATTTTGCTTGAGGTTAGATCCATCAATTCGATAAGTGGATTAATTTTTGGGATTTTAAGTGCAATAAGTTTATCTTTTTTGATAACTATTGGTGAACATTATACATCTGAATTTGGTGGTTTAAATATTGCATTTGCACAATTGATTTCTGCAGGATTTGTAATGCTTTATTTTACTACTCAAGGCTTTGGATGGATGATAGAGAACATAGGCATAAGTCTTTTTCTTGGAATTTTTTTAACAGCAATAGGTCTTACAACATATTGGTATGTAGTAAAAATTATTAAACCTTTATCCGTAAGCACTATTACCTATTTAGAGCCAACTTCCGGAGTTATTTTAGGGATTATTTTATTAGATGAAATAATATCTCTAAGCCAGTTAATAGGTTTTGTTCTTATTATTTTTGTCGGAATATCCCAAGTGATTTATGATTCAAGGATTAAATCTGATTAATCGAAAAAGTATGATTTTCTAAGAATTTAATCAGATTCCATTCTGAATTATTTTCCTTCAAGAACTTTAAAAAAGTTTCACTTTTTAGAAACAATGGATAAGTAAGTTTTTTATAGTTTTCTCTATTCAGATGTTCAACAATTTTTCCATCTGAAATTTTTTTGATTGCACTTCCTAATTCATTTGCAGTTACAACACAGTCAAAATTTTCAAGAACCTCATCATCAATTCTTAGATCACTACTGTTTTTAAAGTTAACAAGCTTCAAGCATTGATCTTCAACTATTCCAAGATCTTCAATATCTTTAGAAGAAAACAATTCTCTATCAATAATTATTTCTAATATTTCCATTAATACAAAGATACAATCTTTAACAACTAAGAAGTATTGCAATATAAAAATATTTCACTAACTTTACTCTATGGATACTTACAAAGGATCAGGAGTTTCTCCCGGTATTGGTCTTGGTAAATTTTATGTTATAAACAATGATATTGATTTTTCAATTCCTAAAAAGCTGAGTTTTAAAGAAAGTCAAAGCAAATTAGATATGCGATATCAAAAATTAATTAGTGAATTAGAAAAAGAAAACAGAGATGATGAATCAAATGTTTTAGATGCATATCGTCTAATTATAAATGATCCAGAGATAGTTGAACTGATCGATGATGACCAAAATCTCACAGAGGTTTTTCAAGTTTTTAAAGACACATCAGATCAAATGCTTAGTTTTGAAGATGAGTATTTTAAACAAAGAGCTGAAGACATAATTTCTATAGGTAAAGAAATCATTTTTACAATGCAGGATATTGTTATAAATAAAAATTTAACTGAGGACGTAATTATTTTTGCTGACGATTTAACACCAAATGATACTTCATCCATAGACCTTACAAAAGTAAAGGGTTTTGTTGTTTCAAATGCAGGACCTACATCCCATGCTGTAATCGTTGCAAAAAACTTAGGAATACCCTGTGTGATAAATTTTGATATCACAAAAATCGACACGGAATTTGATAAAAGCGTTGTATTAGATGGAGATACAGGAGAAATTTTCCTAGATCCTACATCCGAGGTTCTCAAAAAAGTTGAAGAAGGTTTGAATAAAATAAAAAAATTAAGAAAGTCATATAATCAGGATTCAATTACAGACTTAGGTATTGAACTTAGAGCGAATATAGGTAGCAGTGAAGAGTTAAATGCTTTTAATGATGATCAGATAAAATCTGTTGGGCTATTTAGATCTGAATTTGTATACATTGATAGATCTTCAAAGCCTACATTAAATGAGCAAATAGATATAAATAATGAATTAAATACAAAATTTACTAACACTATTGTTTTTAGGACTTTAGATATAGGTGGTGACAAACAAGTTCCGTATTTAAATTTACCTAAAGAAGAAAATCCATTTCTTGGGGTAAGAGGAATAAGATATTCTCTTGATGAAGAAGATCTTTTTAGAGAACAAATAATTTCAATTCTTAGCTCAGATCTGGTAGAAAAAGTAAAAATAATGTTTCCAATGGTTACTATTCTTGATGATTTTTTTAGATGCTAAAAAAATAGTCACAGATGAATCTAAAAAATTAAATGTTAACGTGCCTCCTTTAGGAATAATGGTTGAGACACCTTCTGTCGCATTAAATACTGACCAATATATTCAACATGTTGATTTTTTTTCAATAGGAACTAATGACTTGATTCAATACACATATGCAGCTGATCGAGGTCTTTCGACACTAAACAAATATCAAGACCCTCTTGATGTGTCTGTACTTAGATTAATTAGTAATGTAATCGATACTGGACTTAACAATGATATCGAAGTCTCTGTATGTGGAGATATGGCTTCGGATAAAGATTCATCAATTATCTTATACTTACTTGGACTTAGAGTATTTAGTGTTGCTCCATCTCAAGGACCAAATATAATCAATTCACTTATTCATGCAAAAGAAAACTTATCCCACATAAAGAAAGAAGAAATTCTTTCTTCAACAGATTCTCAAAGTTTAAGAAAACTCATATCATAAAAATATATTGAAATTTGAATTATTGTTAATTCTTTTCCACGAATTCTTTCAATAATTAGAACAAAAATAGGATAAGAAAAAACTAAACCTATTCCAACAGCAACA
>ARQR01000007.1 GCA_000384495.1 actinobacterium SCGC AAA015-D07
CTACAGTTCTTCCAGAAGCTTCAGCTCTAGCTTCAGCAGATCGTTGCACCAACGACTCTGGTGCATTTAATAATTCAGCAACTTTACTTAAGAGTTCACTCATNCTGGAAGCTCCTCTTCAGTAAGCTCAATTGTTTCTGCTTCTGTAATTTCTCCATTTACTACAGCCTTGACGACTGAAATGAAAAACAACAGAAATGGTAGAAGTAATGTCAAAGATAAAAACATATTTAGCATTAAAGGAGTACTGATTAGTGACCACAATAAACCGAACCCTTCACCATAGATTGTTGGGTTTCCTGCATTGGCACCAGCATTCCATGAGTAACCAGAAATAATTCCGATTAATGCATTAGAAAATAATGTTAAAGACACTACAAGTTTTAATAGAAAACTAGTTAAAGATTCAAGCCTTGAAAATTTGACTTCTCTTCCAAAGATTTTAGGAATCAGATAATAAACAAATGAGATAGTAATTAATATTGCACTGAAAACATACCCATATCTAATTGCTATCTCAAAATTTGTAAGACTCAATATGGGAATGATATTTGAGAGCGAGGACACAATTTGAAAAATATTTGTTATAACAAATATTCCAAACGAGAAACTTATAAGACTATAAATTACTTTATTTTCGTCAATTCTCGTTGAAACCGTTCTAAAGAAATTTACAGCTATAGCTAGCAGTGGGAGAGACAAACTTATAGACAAGTAAAGAGATATATTTTCTATCCAATTTGGCAATACAGAACCAAAGTAAAATTTAAAATTTGACCAAGGAATGAGAAACAAGAATCCCCAAAATCCTATAGATCCCAATGTTTTACTGTACAACGTAGCATTTATGCCTTTTGTAATCATGAAATGAAGTAATGATAGAAATACGAACGAATATCCGACATATATATGTGTTGAAACATACATTGAATTAATGAAAAAATTGTCGCTAAATACGACAAAATCAGCTCTATAAATTAGTAATGATATCAAATAAAAAATACTTGCACCAAAAAGATACTGACTACTAACAAACAGAGAAGCTTCTTTTTTGGCCAATATATTTAAAATAACGAGTCCAACAAAGGCAAAAAATATTAAGATTTTAAAAATTAATGTATAACTAGTATTCCCAAAGAACAATAAACTATCAGGAAATAATATTCCTAATAATATATCGAGTGACTCCAATCCAATAACTCCCAATGAAGTTAGAAAAAAAATTGGGAATATTATTAATTTTCTTCCAAGTGTTTTTGGTAATAAGTAAACAGTTAAAAACACAATTAAAAATGAAAGCATCAAATTGTAAGTTATATGATTATTTAGTTTTTCTAAATATCCACTATTGAGAAAACTATTTTGAGGGAGTATGGCTGCAAAAATGAAATAAGCTTCTTTTGTTAATGCAATAGTTCCTAAAAGAAGCAAAAAAAGTGGAGTTAAAACAATAAAAAATTTTGAAAACGCTTGTTCATTTTTTGGAAAAATTTTTATTCTCATTAATTTAAAAAGTAAGTACTCAATTTGACTTTACTATTAAACCATAGAAATTACTCCAATAAAATTAGTAATTTTTTGAAAAAGTTGGGTTATAAAATTTATAATATCTAGGTAATCCTTGATAGAATAGGTATTGAAGGTTTTGAGTAAATAACGTGTTGAGGGAAACTTGTTAAATTTTATATTTATTAACCGATACAAAATCGGAGTTGCTTTAATTTTTGCTGGAGTAGGTGGCATAACAATTGGAGTAATTATTGCACACTTCGCTGGATTTCCCGATGGAGAAGTAATCGATTATTTTAATTGGATGCCTAGGGGCTGGCTAATGCAAACCATCGGACAACTAATTGCTTTTGGTGCAGGTCAATTTCTATTGATCGGAATGGCAATGCTTGCATGGCAAGATTCTGAATTAACTTGGGCTAGAGCAACATATCTGGCATTTCTCAGTTGGATACAATTTGCACTTATATTTGGAGTATTGCCTTCTGAGTGGTTAAACCTTTCTCAAGGACCTCTTGAATGGACAAACCAAAGAGAGTTTATCAACTTTCCTCCAATTTTATTTTTAGGTAACGAAATAGGAATGAGCCTCGGAGCTCTGAAAGACATTATTCAACTTGGTATATCAGGTGGAGCATTAGTGACAGCTTTTGTAGTAGGGTATCTAATTCAAGATATCAACGAAGCAAAAGAAAGAGGAAAAACTAGAGTTTCTGATTATGGAAAACAAGTCGTGAAGGTAGGTGCTGATGGCTAAATCAGAAGTACTTATTGAAATGCCTGAATTTGAAAAAAAATACAATTTAGCCATGGTCGAAGCCGAAAAGGTCTCTTCAAGGGTAAGGCCAAAACAGTTTCTACATATTGATGAGGCAGAGTGCATTTTATGTGAAGGATGTGTAGATATCTGTCCATGGAAATGCATACATTACTTATCAACAGAGGCTATAGAAGACTCTATAAACGTGGAAGCTCCTAACATGGAAGATAACGAAACAGGATTCTTTGTTGTCGACGAAGAAGCCTGTACAAGATGTGCATTATGTGTTGATAGGTGCCCAACAGGGGTTATATCGCTCGGTAAGTTTGCTGGATCATTAGCAGATGCAGCAATAAAGAATGGTGTTTATGAATCTCCATGGGATGAAGACTCAGGAGAGAGAAGTGACCGTCATGGTTATATATATGGAAGACTTTAATGAAAAACGAAAAAATTAAATTTAGAGATCGATTAAAAGATATTAGTTCAGGACTTGGAGAGTCTTTAAAAGAAAGTACGCTTTGGGGAAGTATTTTTAGACCAGGATCTCCATTTAGAAAAGGTTATTCAGATAGTCCAAGAAATAGATCATATGTTGTTATGAATAATGTTTTGTATCACCTCCATCCAGTAAAAGTAAAAAGACATGGTGTTAGATTGTCATATACACTTTGCTTAGGAGGATTAAGCTTCTTTACATTTATCGTTTTGACTATAACTGGTATTTGGTTGATGTTTTATTTTAGACCTACAGAAATGGCATATGTTGATATCCAATCTTTACAAACAAGTATTGCGTTTGGATCTCTAGTTAGAAATATGCACAGGTGGGCGGCTCATATAATGGTGTTAGTAGTGTTTCTTCACATGTCTCGAGTTTTTTATCATGGGGCGTACAAAGCACCGAGAGAGTTTAACTGGGTGATCGGAGTTATATTATTACTTTTAACACTTCTACTTTCATTTACTGGCTATCTACTTCCATGGGACCAGTTGGCAATTTGGGCTGTGACCGTGGGTGGAAACATGGCAGGTTATACTCCCGTTTTTGGTGCTCAAGTTAAGTTTGCGTTATTTGCAGGACTAGAGGCTACTGAAGCAACACTTCTGAGATTTTATGTTTTACATGTTCTATTTTTTCCTTTCATCATTGTAATTTTTATGGCAATTCATTTCTGGCGAGTAAGAAAGGATGGAGGGATCTCAGGTCCTCTTTAGATATATATGGTTGATATTCCAGAACATTTATTATTAAAAACTGCTGAAGCAAGAGCTAAGGCCTTAGGTATTTCGGTTGAACAAGCATTAGCTGAAATGAGAGGTGAAGCTGAGCCTACCAAAATTGAGAAAGAACCAGATGTTATTGAAGTTACTCCAATTGAAGTAGAAGTCAAAGAAACACCAGCACCAGCAGCTGAAGTCAAAGAAACACCAGCACCAGCAGCTGAAGTCAAAGAAACACCAGCACCAGCAGCTGAAGTCAAAGAAACACCAGCACCAGCAGCTGAAGTTAAAGAAACACCAGCACCAGCAGCTGCAGTAAAAGAAGCACCGGCTCCTGCACCTGAAAAATCAAACGGACAGGTACCTACTGAAGTAGATTTTGCACCTGAAACAAAAGTAACACAAAGGTTGCTTACGGTCGTCAAAGCAAAACCAATACAAAAACCAACTTCTGAACCAGTTGATAAAGTAAACACATGGCCTCATTTAATGTTGCCAGAGTTTATTTCATTAATGGCAATGACAGCTTTTTTAATTTTTATAAGTGCAATTTTGCAGGCTCCTTTATTAGAAGAAGCAAATCCAAACATTACCCCAAACCCTGCAAAAGCACCATGGTACTTTTTAGGACTACAAGAATTACTCTCCTATTGGGATCCACAAATCGCAGGTGTGATGATACCTCTTCTAATTGGTGTTGCAGCATTTATGGCAATTCCATATATTGATCGAAATAAAGAAAATAAGCCTTCAAAAAGAAAATATGCAATAATGTTGTGGACCTTTTTTCTGGCAGGTGCTGGAACATTAAGTCTTATAGGTATTTTATTTAGAGGCCCAGGTTGGAACTGGACGTATCCATGGATTGATGGTGTATGGTTCGATGACTTACTTGACTGGGTCCATTTCGAATGACTCTTGTTGAGCTTTCATTTATTGCAATTGCATTTATTGGTGTCTTTGGTGTAATTGGAATTGCAGCTGTAGTAACTGGAAGAACCCCAAAAGCTGTAACAAAAAGATTAAATTGGAAAAAGAATTTAGACAAAAAAGCTTTAAAAGTTGATAAATCTCAAACAAATTTTCTAGCTCCAGATGAACCAGATTTCGAAGAAGAAAACGTATCTGAAGATAATGAACAAGAGGAAGAAGAAATTCAAACCGATGGATCCATTGCAATAAAAGAAGAAATAATTTACGAAGAAATTTCAGAGGAAGAAGCTGGAATGACTCGTAGACAATTTTTGGGTAAAGCCCTTGGAATCACGTTTGGAGCATTTGCTGGTATACAATTAATTTCTTGGCTTGGATTCTTCTATCCAAAAGTTTCTGGAGGTTTTGGATCTAAAATAGATGCTGGTAGGGTTGATGATCTTAAAGATCAAATTTTCCAGTCAGATGGTTCAGTTATTCCTGCATTCATCCCAGAAGCAAGAGCTTATGTCTTACCATTTGATGACAATGGCAACTCTCAGTTTTCTGATAGTGGAACTATTGCAGACGGTTTAGTTGCTGTTTATCAACGATGTGTTCATTTAGGTTGCCGTGTTCCATGGTGTAATACTTCACAAGGATTTGAATGTCCATGTCATGGTTCAAAATACAATATGGTTGGTGAGTACTACGCAGGTCCTGCTCCACGAAACTTAGATAGATTTATTGTAAGTGTTTCAGGAGGAAAATTAATTATTGACACAGGATCAGTCATTGAGTCACCTCGAGCTGATGGTATGTCTGTGAAATATCCACAAGGACTTTCATGTATCACAATCGCAGAGACTGAGGAATAAAATGAATAGCTCGTTTTTCATAACATTAATCGCGTTAGCAGTGGTTGGTGCAATAGCTTATTTTTCTGCAGTTGGTTTTCGTGGTGCAGGAAAAATCAAAAAAGTACCGAGAAATTTACAAAAATATCTTCCAGATGATGAATTAGAGACTACTCACCTTGATAAAACATTATCAATAGCAGTTGTGCTAGCTTCTTTACTTACAATTATGATTCCACTTTATTATCTCGGTGAACCAGCGAGACAAGAAAGTTTTGTAGAGGAGTTTGACGATGTTTCAGTTGAAAGAGGGCACCATCTTTACGAAGAGTTTGGGTGTGGAAACTGCCATGGAGTAGATGGAAGTGGTGGAGCAGCTTCATATGTTGAAAAAAGAAGTGGTGTCAGTGTTACATGGGTAGCCCCTGCAATAAACAATGTGTTTTATAGATATGATGATGAAGAAGTAAGATATTGGCTTATATACGGTAGAGCAAACTCACCTATGCCAGCTTGGGGTCTAAAAGGCGGAGGTCCAATGAATGATGGACAGCTTGACGACTTAATAGAGTATTTGCATTATTTTCAAATTCCACAAAGTGAAGAACTTCAACAAATTGAACAAAATATAAACTCATCTTTGCTGCGAATTGAAAATTCTGATTTACAAGTTGAAAGTGAGATTAATAAACAACATGAACTTATTGACAACATTAAGGCAGCTCCGGAAAGATTACCTGTTGCGATTGAAGCTGTTGAAATTGTCTCTGCCATCCTAGCAAGGCAGAACGGAATCGATACCGATGAAGATGGGCTTTTTGATTCTGTAGAAACAGATATATCAGTTTATAGTGAAAGTGTTGCAGATGTTTTGGGGACTGCAATTTTAAATCTAAACCCAGATGAAGAAGAATCAACTCCAGGAAGAAAAGATGCATCAGTCGTTAGGGGATACCTTTCTGACCTCGAAACGAGTGTTATTAATCTAGGAATACTTACTGATGGTTATGACAAATTTATGGAGGAAGCAGAAAAAGGTTTAGCATTTCTTGAAAATGCCTACGAACAAAAATTATGGCTCATTGATTTCCAAGATATTGCAGATTCAACTTTTGATGGAGATTATGACAAAGCAACAAGAGCAGTAGGAATATTTAATGCATATTGTGCGAGATGTCACACTGCTGGTTACTCTGCAGGAGCTGCATATACAAAAACAATTGGTTCTGGAGGTTTAGGTCCTGCATTAAAAGGTGGACGAGTAAATATTCAGTTTAAAGAGAGAGATGACTTCATCGATTTTATTATTAATGGCTCTGTCAATGGTAAAGGTTATGGAGTCAATGGAGTTGGTGGAGGAAAAATGCCAGGATTTGGTGCGGTACTTCCACAGTCAGATATAGAATTGGTTATAGATTATTTGAGAGGAATGACACCTGATGCGTGAGATAATGAGAACCCTGTTGTCATCTAATTTGACATTTACTGGAATTTTCCTTTTTGTTTTTTTTGTTCTCTCATTTTTTGGATCAACTTTTATTTTGAACGCAACAAACTTAGGTAGAAGACTTGGTTTCCTTGTTGTTGGAGCTGCAACTTTTGGTTGGCTAGTTATTAATTCATTTCTGTTTATACTTTATGCTCCTAGGGGCCCAGCCCCATCATCGATAGATGGTCTAAACGCTCTAGAAATTAGAATTATTCCAATTACTTATTTTGCTGGATCTTTAATACTTTTTATTATGTTTATGCTTGCTTTAAATAGATACGAACAAGAAGAAAAAGATACAGAAGAAACAAATAGTTAATCTCGATTAGCGTATATCCCTTTCATGAATAGAATCGTTATATGGAATTTATAGTATCAATTGTAAGAAGCGTAATATTATTTGGTCTTCTAATTTTTATTGCGTTTAGAATATTCAGAATCTTAAGACCATTCGAAAAAGGATTGGTTGAAAGATTTGGAAAGTATAATCGTGAAGCAACCGCAGGACTAAACATTGTAATTCCTGGGATTGAAAAATTAATCATCGTAGACATGAGGGAACAAGTTATCGATGTTCCACCACAAGAAGTTATTACAAAAGACAACGTCACAATTACTGTTGATGCAGTCATTTATTATGAACCAACTGATCCTAAAAAACTTGTATATAACGTCGGAGATTTTATCACTGCAGCAACAAAATTAGCACAAACCAACCTAAGAAACGTGGTTGGTGATCTTGAATTAGACGCTGCTTTAACTTCAAGAGAGACTATTAATACATCTTTAAAATTGATCCTCGATGAAGCAACAGATAAATGGGGTACTAGAGTTGTTCGTGTTGAAATTCAAAGAATTGATCCACCTCAAGATGTTCAAGATGCAATGAATAAAGTTATGAAAGCTGAGAGGGATAGAAGAGCTGCTGTTACTGAAGCTGAAGGTGAAAAAAGAGCTGCAATTTTGACAGCAGAAGGTGAAAGAGAGTCACAAATTTTAAGTGCTCAAGGTGAAGCTGAAGCATTAAAACAAGTTGCCGATGCTGAAAAGTATGAAAGAGTAGTTACAGCAGAAGGTGAAGCTGAAGCTATATTAAAAGTTTTCAATGCAATTCATGAAGGTGATCCTTCAAACGATTTGATAGCAATTAAATATCTAGAATCTCTTGAAAAAGTTGCTGATGGAAATGCTACAAAAATATTTTTGCCAGCAAATTTATCTGCAACTTTGGGCAGTATTGGAGCAATTTCAGAATTGTTCAAGGATGAAAACAAAGATTCCACTGAATCTGAAGATAAAGAAGAGTAACAGACTAGACTAAGCTGCTTTTTAATAATTCAAAAAACTTATCAGGATTACACCTTTGCACAATTCTTGTCTTATGTGTTTCAGGCTCAATGTTCATGTAGTCTATAACACATCCTCCTCTGGTCATTCCATCACGAACATCAACTCTTACATTTGCTTCTACTGACTGGCTGATTATCGTTTCATCTAAAAATACAGACATCGCTAATGGATCAGGAAGATCATATGAATCTTGATTAAGCAATTCTTTCATCATTTCTCTTAAAACAACTTGGATATCATTTGTAAATTTAGAAAATTTTGTATTTAAAGATTCAATTTCATTTATCTTATTTATGTCAATCATTGCATCGTATAAAGAAGGATCCCAGCCAATCATTGTTGTAGGTATTCCCGCATTGAGAACTATATCTGCTGCTTCTGGATCAACCCAAAAGTTGTATTCTGCAAATTTTGTAACATTACCCAATGCATTTGAACTTCCACCCATTATGTAAATATGTTTTATTGAATCAAGACTTTCTTTATTTTTTTCAATCATATTTGCAATATTTGTTAATGGACCTAAAGTTACTATTTCTAAATCAGTTTCGTTTTCCAAAACCTCTTTATAAAATTCATCCGCAGTTTTGGCTTCTACTTCCTTATTTATAGGAGATAACCCAATATCACCCAGACCATCAATACCATGCACGTGCTGAGCTGAGGTTGACTCATTTGTATAACTTAGAGCAATGTTTGTTGCAGTCTCCGAATCAAAAACCTCTTTATATTCTCTATTTAATGGCTTGTTTGCACCTTTATAAATAGGTATGTCGACTTCACATAATTCGTTGACATAAATGGTATTTAAAACAGCCTGATCAAGAGGGACGTTTCCTGAGACGAGTGTAACTCCTAATATATTCTCTTTTGCTAAGTTTCTGTAAGCCATTAATAAGGCAACAGCATCATCTGATCCAGTATCAGCATCGATAATAACTTTTTTCATTAATCTTTTACCTTAGTAATTTCTGGGACACCTTGTCTCCAAATAACTTCACAATCTTTATACTCCTTTGAAATTTGATCACTTATGATCATTAACATTTCTAATGTATCTTCTTTTTTTCCTTTCGCAGAACCAAAAGTATTTGGAGCGCTAGAATAAATCTTTTTTACCATTTCAAAAATCTCAAGAGCCTCTTTTTTATTTAAGTTAGTTTCTATAGTCTTTCCAGATATTGTTTCAAAACTTTTTCTTTGTCTACGAGGTAATTTAAATTTCATTAATATTTATATCTTAATACTTAAAGAATTCTCTTTTGTAATGAAACTTCATAATCATCGGAGTACTTTTTTGTATCTATCTCAACGAAATCAAATTTTTCATGAAAATGAAAAGATACTTCATTTCTTGAAGGAAGTATATTTATTTCTGCGGTTAGATTTTCGATATTTAACTCTAAACAAAACTCAAGAAGTTTTTCATACATTAATGATGCTATTCCAACTTTTCTAAATTCAGTATCAACTGCAACTCGATCGATATACATAAAATTTTTTAAACGATTTCTAAATTCATTAAAATTTTTATGTTTTAGGTTATACATGAAAGATTTTGTTTTTGATGAATCCTGAAAACAAATAATAAATCCAATAACTTTGTTTTCATGAATGATACATCTTTGAAAGTCAGAGTTTTCTACCAATGCTTTAAACTCTTCAAAAGTTGTTGTACCTACATTAGGAACATTATCTTCGTTTAAAGCATGGCAGTTCTCAACATTTGAATTATCAATAGGTAAAAGCTTGATGTTATCCATGTATGAAAATATACATTTAATGTATAAAATTGTAAACTGTTTACATGCAAAATAGCACTGTATTAATGAGTTCCCCAGAGTATTTTAGAATAGAGTACTCAATTAACCCATGGATGGTTGAAGGTGTTGAGGTCAATTTGGAGCTAGCAAAAGACCAGTGGAGTGGACTAAAGTCAACTATTGAAAAATGCGGAGCTGAAGTTAAAGTTATTCCTGGTAATACTGTTTATCCAGACTTAGTGTTTACGGCAAACTCCGGCATTATAAAAGACAAATCAGTTCTTATATCAAACTTTAAATTCCAAGAAAGACAAGGAGAAGAAATCATTTATGAAAACTGGTTCAAAAAAAATGGTTATGATGTTGCTCGTATTCCTTCAGAACATAAATTTGAAGGGCGAGGGGATGCTTTTGTTTACGGTGAGTATTTAATTGGATCATACGGTGTAAGAAGTGATAAAGAGGCTTTAATTTATATAGCAGAACAATTTGAACTGAAACCAAAAATTGTAAAGTTAGTTGATGAAAAATTTTATCATCTTGATACTTGTTTTCAGAACCTTTCAACAAATAATAACGACGCAATTTTTTATCCGGAAGCATTTGAGGACTCTTCATTAAAAGAATTTTCTGATTTATTCAACTTAATTCCTGTGAGTGAAAATGATGCAAACAAACTTGCCTGCAACAGTGTTGTAATAAATGAATCTGTAATTTTTCCATCTGATGATATAGACATTATTGAAACAGTTGCTGATTTAGGATGCAATATTGAGATATCAGATGTTTCAGAATTTCTTAAATCTGGTGGTGCGTGTCAGTGTCTTGTAATTACATTACAATAAATTTGTGAGGATAATCAAAGCAATTCTTTGGCCAATTAGAAAAGTAATTTTTTTTCCAATTAAAATATTTTTCTACACTTTGATATTATTTATCGTCATAGTTTTATTTTTTCAATACAGGACAGACTATGGTATTGATGTTAGCCCTCTTTCTGTCAACGAATATGAAAACTGCATCAATGTAATTGAAGACTATGAAGTAACAGTATCACTACTTTCTGAATACGTTGAAAAATTAGATAGTGAACAAAAATCTTTTTTAGAGAGAAATTTGCCAAATCCATTGAATGTTTTGACAACTCCTCAAGAGATTACAAATGATGATTTTAGAAATGTTAGAACTTTTTTAAAATATTATTTACAGGCTGGTAGATTTCCTGGTTTGAATGGTAAAGCTTTCTCCCCTCAAGCAGCAAGTTTATGTAGAGACGGATTGAGTTAGGTCTGCAACCTCTCCATCAGTTAAATCTTTTAAATCAGAAGGCTTTAGAAAAAATTTACTTATCCTATTACCACCACCGATAAAAACTTTATTTCTCAACATTACATTCTCATCAATATATACCCTTATTTCCTCCGGTAAGCCTAGAGGACTTATACCTCCATAAATTTGATTAGTAATTATCTCAGCTTCTTCTCTTGAAGCAAAACTTACTTTTTTTGCACCTAATAGGCTTTTAGCTTTATGATTGACATCCAATCTGTCTGATCCTAAAACACAAAGTAATGCAAAAAATTCCTCTGGTTTTTTTGATTTAAGTAATATTGCGTTACAAGAATCTTCTATTTTAAATCCATAATGGTCACAAAAACTTTGTGTATCAGAAAATTCATCTTTACATTCGAAAGCCTCTAGTTTGTCCTTATTGCTTTCAAATATTTTTTCAACTGTCTGATGTATTTCAACCATAAAGATAATGATATCGTTATTAAAGTCAGTTACAATCTCTGTATGAAGTTCAAGACAATAATTGAACCGTTTAAAATTAAATCCGTTGAATCTCTCCCCATAACTACTCCCAAGGAAAGAAAAAGCTTTTTAGAAAGAGAACATTGGAATGTATTTGGCTTGAAGTCTCAAGAGGTAACTGTTGATCTATTAACAGACTCAGGAACAGGTTCAATGTCTTCCGAACAATGGGCAGCGATTATGCGTGGTGATGAGGCATATGCAGGCTCTCACTCTTGGCAAAGATTTCATGATGTTGTATCAGATCTTACAGGTTACAAACATATAATTCCTACGCATCAAGGTAGGGCCAGTGAGAAAATATTGGCAACAGTGACCGTAAAAGAGGGAGATATAATACCCAGTAATAGCCACTTTGATACAACAAGAGCTAACTTTGAATTTGTAAAAGCTGAGCCTATAGATTTACTTTGTAAAGAAGGATTAGATTTATTGTCACCTGCACCTTTTAAAGGGAACATCGATCTTGAAAAGCTTGAGGATATTTTAAGTAAAAAAGGTGAAAAAATTCCATTTGTTCTGATGACAATTACAAATAATACAGGTGGTGGTCAACCAGTATCAATGGAGAATCTAAAAAGTACTAAAAAGCTTTGTGAAAAATACAACAAAATGCTTTTACTTGATGCATGCAGGTTTGCTGAAAATGCTTGGTTTGTTTCACAGAGAGAAGATGATTATAAGGGTGTAGAAATTAGAGATATAACAAAAGAAGCATTTAGGCTTGCTGATGGTTGCACAATTAGTTTGAAAAAGGATGGTTTTGGCAATATTGGAGGAATCTTGGCGTTTAATGATGATCAGCTTGCCGAAGCTTCAAGGAACCTTTTAATTTTGACCGAAGGCTTTCCAACTTATGGCGGCCTTGCCGGACGAGATCTAGATGCACTTGCTCAAGGCCTCAAAGAGATTACAGATAAAAATTATCTTGAATACAGAGCAAGGTCAATTTCATATTTAGGTGAAAAAGCTTTGAGTTACGGCATTCCAATTGTTCAGCCTGCAGGTGGCCATGCCCTCTACATAGATGCAAAAACTTTTGTTCCACACATACCTCCTCATCAATATCCTGGTCATTCAGTTGCGTGTGAGATATATTTAATTGGTGGAGTGAGAGCTGTTGAATTAGGTACTTTGGCATTTGGGGTTGCAGGTGCAAATGGTGAGCCTGATAAACCAGCAACTCATGAATTAGTAAGACTCGCTGCTCCAAGAAGAACTTATACACAAAGTCATTTTGATTATGTAGCGGAAGTTCTTGAAAAACTAGCTGAAAGTAAAGAAAAACTTAAAGGCTATGAAATTATTGAGCAACCAGAACAGTTAAGACACTTTACTGCCAAGTTAAGACCATTGACATGATGCTTTTTAAAAAAATATCAATTTTATTTTTAATCGTTTTTATAGCTTGTGGAGCAGGTGAAGGAGATGTTGAAGTTACAGAAAATATAAGCAGTAACTCAGATGAACCAACAACAACTACTGAACAACAAAAAGAAAATGATGATTCTACAAAAACAACAATTGAAGAAGTTAATGAAAAGAGTGAAGATTACAGTTCTGAAAATGTAATTTCAATTGGTGAAATAGTAACTGACACATCATTTAGGGACTATCAAAAATATGTTGATGTTGCGGGATTAAGAATTTTTGCTCTTCCTGAAGTCTCTGATGAATATATGTATAAAGTTGCAGAAACATATTTTCAAATGTTGCAACAAGGAGAAAATATAGACAACATCCTTAGATCAAGATATTTTAATACTGTTGATAATGAAAAGGTTTTTCAAAGAATTGGTTTTGAAGGTCCAGAATATTATAATTTTGACTCGCCAAATCCATCAGTAGACTGCTGTCCGGGTAATGGGTATGAAGATAACCACACAGATTTTATTTGGGAATATAAAGATGCAAATACAATTGGTACAGTTGGAGAAGTTGTCGAGCATTTACTACATACAATTACAGGTGCAGGATTGCTCCTAGAATTTCCTGAATGGAGCTGGGAAGATACAAATTCTAAGATTCATAAGGCAATGAATGAAGCTGTTGAAAAAAATATCTATGATATTTCTACTTATGAGGAAATAAAAAACAATGGAGACATAGAGGGATATAACAGAGTTACTGTTCAAGAATTTTCTTTTTGGGTAATAGTTACCTCTTGGGGTTATGGTGATATATTTGATTTACCTCATGGTGAATTTGAAATCAGCACAATAAACGAAGTTAGATCAGAACTACCCTTAGCTTTTGAATTGTATGTTGACACTATTGAAAAAATCTTTACAATTCCTGACAAAGAATTGCTTAAATCTTTATTCTCTTAAATAATTATTTTATAATTGCCAAATGAAAAAGTATTCAATATTGTTGATACTCTTTTTTACTTTTTGTTCTCAAACTTCAAGTAATGAAACGGTAGAAGAAGTAATTACCCCGACAACAGAGTTAATAATTGAAGAAACAAAAGACTCCCCAGAGCTTTATGTGATGTTACTGTGGCATCAGCATCAGCCCTATTATCCTAAAGACACTGATGGAAATTTTTCAAGGCCATGGGTCCGACTTCACGCAACAAAAGATTATCTTGATATGGTTGAAATGGTCCAAGATTTTGAAGGACTTCGGGTTACGTTTAATTTGACACCAACATTAATGAATCAATTAAATGAGCTCTCAAATGGATCTAGAGATATCTATTGGATTCATACAGAGGTTGAAGCTGACAAGCTTACAGACGAACAAAAAGATTTTCTAAGAGACAGATTTTTTGATATCAACTCAAGAATCATTAATACATATCCTCGCTTTGTTGAACTCAGAAACCTTAGACAAAATCCTCAAGACTGGACCAAACAGGACTATATTGATCTTCAAGTTCTATTTAATCTTGGATGGACTGATCCAAAATATCTATCATTAGATCCATTGAATAAGATTGTAGAAAAAGGTAGTAATTTTTCTGAAGCAGATAAAAAAATAATTCTTGAAATTCACAATGAGCTGGTTGATAAAGTTATACCTGAACATCTTTATGCATATAAAAATAATCATATAGAGCTGATTACGACACCATTTGCACATCCTATTTTACCCTTAATACATAACTCAGATTTGGGAAGAAGAGGAGATACAGTATCTGATTTTCCAAATAATACTTTTAACTTTGAAGATGATGCGAGAGCCCATGTAAAGAAGGGAAAAGATATCTTCTTTGAAAATTTTGGATTTTATCCCAATGGCATGTGGCCAGCTGAAGGTGCAGTTGCCCAGGAAGTCCTTCAATATTTCAACGATGAAGATATTTCTTGGATAGCAACTGGACAAAACCCTTTAGAGAAATCACTAGATGTAAAAATTCAAAGATGGGTCGGGGGAGTAGCTTCTAAGCCAGAATTATTATATAGACCCTGGAACACAGTTCTGTCTAATGGTGAAAAAATACCTATATTTTTTAGAGATAATTATTTATCTGACAAAATGTTTGGTTACTCAGAAAAAAGGTCAGACCTCTCTGTTAAAGAATTTGAAAATACGATTTTAAAATTACGTGAAAAAACTTCTGAGTTAGATTTTGTTCCAGTTGTCTCAATAATTGCTGATGGTGAAAATTTTTGGGAGAACTATCCAAATGATGGCATCGACTTTTTAAATGGAATGTATACAGTCCTTACAAAATATGATTGGTTAGAGACTATAACTCCCAGTGATTATTTGAAAATGTATGGTGACAGTCTTGATACGATCGATGAACTTTATCCTTCATCTTGGTTCCAACCAAATTTTGCAACCTGGATTGGTGAGACTGATGAAAATCAGGCTTGGGATCTTCTTTATCAAACCAGAATAGATTTTGAAGAAGCAAAAAAATCAGGAGATTACTCTGATGAACAAATAAACCAAGCATACGAATACATGTTGTTAGCCGAAGGCTCAGACTGGTTTTGGTGGTATGGATTAGACCAAGACTCTACAGTTGATTATTATTTTGACCGAGCATTTAAAGACTTGTTAAGGATGGTCTACCTAAGTCTTGGTATGGAAGAACCAGGTTTCTAATCCTGTAATTTCTGTTTTTTTAAAGGACTTGTTCCGGTCTCAACTTTTTCTTTATATGCCTTATCAAATGCTTTACGTTGCCACCCATCCATTCTGTTACGACTTATTTCAATAACTTTTAATTGCTCTTCATCGTTATATTTTGACCATTCTTTAATTTCTTTTGATGTTCTTGAACACCCGTAACACAAATCAGTATCTGGATCAGTTACACAAACATTTATACAGGGAGAGGTAATAGTCATCCTATTTACCTATCTTTTTAGCCAATGTATATGCCGAATCTCTTAATGCTTTTTTTGAATTTTTCATACCTTTATTACCTAATTCAAATATATCTGTAAAGATACTTTTATCATTGTAGTCAAACTTGCCACCTAAAAAATAAGTCTGCCCCGTATGAAGCTTTAAAATCTCTCCAAGTACTTTTCCACTCATAGATGAAAAATCAAATTTTCCTTCACATAAGATCGCAATTTCAAAATCATTTATTTTACTTAATAGTTTTGTCTCGTTCAAAAAGAATTGAGGACCTGAGATTATTTCACATCCAAGTACCTCACCCAATGCAAAACTTAAACCACCAGAGGCACCAGTTCCTTCTTTAAATGGATCTAACGAACTATCCATTTCATTAGAAAGTAAATTCAAAATTCTCTCAACATTTTTTTCCAAAAATTTAATTTCACTATTTGCCAACCCTTTTTGTGGTCCAAATACTTTATAAGCATTGTTGTCACCAAGTAGTGGAATATTTGTATCGATTAAAACTTTTTTATTAACTTTTTTAAAACTCTCATTAATTTTTATATTGTTTATTAATTTGAAATCTTTTGGCTTTGGATCTTCTATTACATCTTCATTATTTAGAAAATCAATTCCCATTTTGCTAAGTAAACCTATTCCAGCATCATTTGTTCTAGAGCCTCCCATTGACAAAATATCTACATCCTCAATAATTTTTGCAAGGCATGATGTATTTAGATCTAAAGATAAATCATTAGTGTTTTTTATACCTATTAGCTGAGAAGTTTCAATGTATATATTTTTATTTACTTTTAAAGTCTCGACAGGCAACCATTTGCCAGAAAAATCTTGTTTCATAGACATCTGTTGTGTTTCAAAACCATATTCTTTAAATATTTCTGTTGAGTTCTCACCACCATCTGTAACTGGAAAGAATGATGATTTAATATTGTTATATTTAAATATCTTTTTTATCTCACCAATAACTTCATCGGATGTAAGTGTTCCAGAAAATTTATCAGCAAATACAGCAATTCTCATCTTTTAAGTTTATTTATATATAACTCTTAATAGGAATAAAATAAAATAATGAATATTGGGTTTTTAACAGATGTTGATGGATATAGGGCTCCAATACACCCTGAATCTTTTGAGAAATATTCTATGGATCTGCATTTAGAAAAAAATATATTTGATTACCTTAATTATCCAGATTCTAAACAAGAAAACGTAAAGACTATTTCTAAATTAAGTGATTTAGATGTTATCGCCTGTGTAGAAAATATTGAAAATAAAACAATTAAGGATTTAAAAGAAGGAGCAGTCCTTATTGGCATATTTGATTTCGAAAAGATCGAAGAAATTAAAAAATTAAGACCTGATATCAAGATATTGAGTTTCTTCAAACTACCGAGAATTTCAAGAGCTCAAAATTTAGATGCTCTTTCTTCTCAAGCTAACTTGCTTGGATACGCATCAGTTTTAAGAGCTGCAAAAGAGACATCTGATGTAGTACCAATGATGACAACTGCTGCAGGAAATATTCAACCTTCCAAGGTCTTGATTTTAGGAGTTGGGGTTGCAGGTCTTCAAGCAATTGCAACTGCAAAAAGACTTGGTGCTAGAGTTTGGGCTTTCGATATTAGAAAAGAAGCAAAAGATCAAGTGGAATCTTTAGGTGCTAAGTTTGTAGAAGCAAGCACCGAAGCACAAGACAGTGTTTATGCGCAAGAGGTGTCTGAAGAAGAAAACCAAAAAATTCAAGAAGCATTAAAGAAACAAGTAGTTGATAGTGATATTGTTTTAACATTTGCTCAAATACCAGGAAAAAAAGCACCTGTCTTAATCGAAAAGTCAACCATTGAAAACATGAGAGAGAATTCTGTAATTGTTGACTTAGCAGCCGGTACAGGTGGAAACTGTGAGGGTACAGAGTTAAACAAAGTAGTAGAGATAAATGGTGTAAAGATAGTTGGTGAAACAGATATTTTAAATACTGTGAAACATGCAGCTACAAAGTTGTATTCAGAGAATGTAAGAAATTTAATCGAACTGTATATAGAAAATAGTGACGATGAGATTTTTGTGGAGATGATTTCATAATGGAAGCAACTTTCTTACTTACATTGTTGATAACATTTTTAGCAAGCTTTATTGGATATGAACTTATATCTAAAATTCCACAGACATTACATACTCCTCTAATGTCTGGTTCCAATGCAATTTCTGGAATTACATTGATTGCAGCAATTCTTATATATCCACAAGTAGGAGAGTCTCAGTTACTTAAAGTTATCATTTTAATTGCAATAGCATTTGCAACCCTCAATATTGTTGGAGGATTTTCAGTGACTGGTCGAATACTAGAAATGTTTAAGAAAAATGATTGAAATAATATTACTTGTCTCATCTGTATTATTTATTTTTGCTTTGAAGCTATTTGGAAGACCTTCATCAGCACATAGAGCAAATACATTTGCAATGTTGGCCATGGCACTTGCTGTCTTTAGTGCATTTAATTTTGATTTTTCAAAATATGATTCTATTTTTTACATCACAATTGTTGTTTCTGGATTACTTGGAGTTTTAATTTCAAAACGAGTTCAGATGACACAAATGCCAGAACTAGTTGGTTTATTTAATGGTTTTGGTGGAGGAGCTTCTGGTGCAATTGCCTATGTTGAGCTCTCTGGTAGCTCCATACCAATTTCTGATGTTTTTGTAGCTATTTTTTCAATGGTCATCGGAATGTTTACTTTCTCGGGAAGCCTTGTGGCTGTAATGAAACTACGTGGCAAACTAAATAACTTTAGTAAAAAATTAGCAGATATATTTTCAGTATTTTTACCTACGATCATAATAATTCCAGCAGTTTTAGAAATGGATGACCTATTAATTGAATTTATTATATTAGTTGCGTTAATTGCTGGAGTTATAAGAGTTGCCGTCATTGGTGGAGCAGATATGCCAGTTGTCATAGCATTCTTAAATTCACTATCAGGAATTGCTGCTATGTCAGCAGGGTTTATTGTAAATAGTATTATTTTGATCATAGCTGGTGCCTTGGTAGGTGCATCAGGAATAATTCTTACTTTACTGATGTGTGCTGCAATGAATCGTACACTTTTAGATGTCCTTAAGGGTGGTTTTGGCAGTACGACTATTAACAATGAATATGACAAAGACCCAACAAGCACTTCCCCAGAAGATGTTGCAATTCAATTAAGCTATGCAGAAACAGTAGTCATTGTACCTGGATATGGAATGGCAGTAGCTCAAGCACAGGCAGCAGTAAAAGAATTAACAAATACATTAAAAGATAAAAACATTGAAGTGAAGTTTGCAATTCATCCAGTTGCAGGAAGAATGCCAGGTCATATGAATGTACTTTTAGCTGAAGTAGATATTGACTATGAAGATATGTTTACTCTAGAAGATATAAATTCAGAATTTTCCTCAACAGATGTTGTCTTAGTTTTAGGTGCAAATGATGTAGTTAATCCCCTAGCTAGAACTGATAAAGAATCTCCAATTTATGGGATGCCCATTTTAGATGTAGATTTAGCTAAACAGGTCGTAGTTCTTAAAAGGTCCATGTCGCCAGGTTATGCAGGGATTGCAAACCCATTATTTATTAACGATAATGCAAAGATGTTGTTTGCAGATGCAAAAGAAGGCTTAGAAAATATTATTAAGTCTTTTGAACTTGTTTAACAAAAACTTAACAACAAATCACCCCAAAAAAAATTTAAAATAGATAAAATTTATGTAGGAGTTAATTATTAAATTATTTTTTAGACTCGGTTTTTTAAATTTAAGTGGATTCTTTGCTATTCTATCAATTTTAGTTTTCTTTTTTCCAGGACTTGTTTATGATTTTTATAACCTAGACACTAATTCAGTAAACGAGATAGGAAAAAATCAATTAAAAACAGACATTGGCGGCGTTTGGCTTTTAGTAACAGTTTTGCCAATTTTATTTCTAACAACTAAAAAAGATTATTACATAGATATTATGATTTTATTTTTTGTAGTTGCATCAGTAGCAAGGGGTATAAGTTTCCTAACTGGCGATGGCTACCACCCCTTAACAATTGGATTATTTTTGGGTGAAATACTCTGGATTTTTTTACTAACTTTCTTTAAAAGAAGGTTTCCAGACGGTTCCTTTTTTAGATAAAACTTAAAGTATTTTATGACTTCACATAGTAAAACTTCAAAAATTATTCACTGGACGTTTACCTTGTTATATTCTTACGGCATATTCAAGCAAGTTGACGATTTGAGTGAGCTTGAGGATCCCTCACTACTTAATCTTGAAATAATATTTGCGATAATTTTCTTGATTATAGTTTTAATAAGGTATTTCTATATGAAAGATGCACCAACTCTTCTTGGAGCAACCAAAGAGATAAGACCAGGTCATTTATTTCTTGCAAAGTCCATGCATAGACTTATCTACTCTGTTTTGATAATGCTGCCAACCACCGGCCTTTTAATCGCCGTTTTATTTAATTTAGGAATTGGTGGGATTGATTTTGCTGTCGCATTACATGAATTTTCAGCATTACTCAGTTATGTATTAATTGCTATGCACATTGGAGCAGCTTTTTACTCTAAATTAAAAGGTGAGGGAGTGTGGAGCGGTATGGTTCCAGTTTGGAAAGAAACAAAAAAATATGATTCTGAACTTTTAACCAAAATTAAAAATATTGAAAATCGAGCATACGACAAACTTGAACAAATTCTTAGAATTTAATTATCTACTTGAGGCTTTTTGCCAAGCTCACTACATCTTTCATAGTTTTAACAATTTCATCAGGTTTGTAATACTTTATAAATAATATTTTTCTGGAATTTACTACAGTATCGGATATCCTCAATTTTCTCAAAGTTTTTTGAGCTTCTTCAACTATTCGATCATTTCTTTGAACAAATAAGTCTGTTAGATGCTCATCGTCACCATCAATTTCACCTTTCCAATTTATTTTTATACCCATATCTAAGCTGTTAGGGAAATAAGCATAAAAAGAAACATAAGTTGTAGAAGATCTGCCATGACTTCTTGTATAAACTTCAACTTCAGATCTATAACCGTCTAGTTCACCAAATATTCTTTTCTTTCTGAATATGTTTTTAGAGGGTATATAAGTAAAACCCAAAGTTTTTGAAGCAGTGGAAAGGGCATTATTTATCCTTTTATTTGATACAATAATTAGCCATATAATTCCAACTATAAATAAGCCTGGTATTGCAATTGCGATCACTTCTCCCATAATTTCATTGTATAAACATATTGCTATCAATGAGTGTTCTTTATTATCATGACTAGAAATGGAAGAAAAAGAACAGATAGACGGTAGGTCTTTAAGAGCAGAGAAGTTATATAAAGCAACTCATGATTTACTTATAGAGTCTGCAATTGAGTTGTTAAATAACTCCAATATAGACCCAGAGAAAGTTACACTCACCCAGATTGCTAAAAACTGTAAGCTCTCACAAGCTGTAGCATACAAACATTTTCCTGACAGAATGATGGATGTCTATGGTGCGGTTATTGGAAAAAGAGTTGATGAAATGTTAGAACAAATGAGAGTTGCCTCATTACAAGAGAAAGATCCAATTAAATTGTTAGAGAAATTTATAGTCATATTCACCAATGCCTCAATTGATACGGGAAATGCAACAAGAGTCGCATATTCAAACAGACATATACTTTTAAGAGATGGTAAGTGGTTTCAGAGTCGACCAGTTGACACTATGACAGAGATTCTAAAGTCTGTTCCAGGATTAAAAGAAAAACCAAGAGAGATAGCAAGGCGTATACATTTTATGTGGAGTGGTTTACTGTTTTTATGGATAAGTTATCAAAAAGGAGATCCTATTTACGGTGCATACTCAGATGCTTGGTTTAGAAAAGAATCTAAGAATATTGTCCATTTAGCTTTGAAAGGGAAAAAAGTTTAAGCATTAAATAAGTAAAGTGCTCCAATTACGAGCAAAACAATCACAAGTGGTGTTACAACTACTGTATATTTCTTTAAATTTTTATTTTTAATACTGACTATTACTGCAAAGAGTGAAATTAAGAAGCCTATGAGCATATAAAGTTTTAGATATTAATCCATTGCTACGTTATGACCAGAAATCCAGTCTTCACTGCCCATTCCATTACAGTTGTAAGTTGAGTTACCACCACTTGGAGCAAATATCGTTACACCCGCTGCAGTAGCTTGCTCTACAAAGTAGTTAACAGATGCTTGAACAGTTCCAATATACATACTTCCTGAATTATCAACGCATAATGCAATTTTTGCACCACTTGGTAAAACATCTGCACCAATCAAATCCCACCAATCTGACCTTTGTGCAGGATTACCATCATCTCTATTAACTTGATATTGAAATGCTGTTCCTGCTGTAAGTTCATTAGCCCATGAAGCTCCGTTATAGGATAATTGGTTTGTCTTAAAGGCTGCTGAACCCACAGGTTGGTTAGGGCCAAGTAAATGAAAACACCTATCTGGATAGCTACTTCTAAAGTTATTCCATACAGTATTAGGACTACCAAAACCACTATCCTCATCAATTACAGAGACAACCCATCGATTAGCACTTGTTGTTGAGTCTCCACAATCTGCAAGTTTTCCTGTTACTACAGTAGTTGTTGTAGTTGATCCTGAGCTTGTGACTGCAGTAGGGCATTCATTTATGGTGAATTCAACAACTGGACTCATTGAAGACTGACCTATTGAATCATAAGCCAAAATATATACCTCTTGTTTACCACAGGTCATATCAGCTTTAGGCAAAACAAAAAGACGAACATCAGAGATAGTTCTAAATGTTGAAAGTTGACTGTTTACATAAACTTCATAATAGGCAAACTCAACATCATCTGAAACAGCACCAGCTGGAATATTTAAATTGAATCTAGTTCCTAATTCAGAAACAGTTGGAGGATGATTTTCACTCCATACAGGTGGTTTATCAACAGTAGTTAGAGTTGCAGTTGGGTTATCTACGGAACAATTGCCTGCTTTATCGCAAGCCACTACTTTAAACTCATAGGAGGTATTAACAGTTAAATTTGTAACTGAAAATCGCATGTTATTAGTGGTACTGCTGCAACTAGCCAAACATTCACCAGCAATAAGTGTTGTATGGAGTTCTCCATCAACGTAAAGGTGCATCTTGTCAATTCCTGTTTCATCAGTAACATGACCCCACAGCACATCTACATATGTTCCATTAACTCTCATAAACTTGAGTTGAGTATCTCCCCACATTGGAGCTTTTGAATCTGAAGTGGGTGAGGCAGTAGTTGTATACGCCGCCTTTCCAAGTAGCAACTTAGAAAAGGTTTCGGGCCCAACCATTCCGTCTATCTTTTTTAGACCAGCCTTTTCTTGGAAAGAAATAATGGCTTCTTGTGTTTTCTTGTCATTCACTCCTGTAGCCAAGGTGTTTAACAGTCCTAAATTAATAAGCTTTTCTTGAATCATGACAGTGAAAGGATCTTTGATTGTGACAGATGTAGTAACAATATTTTTTTTGAAAGCAAATAAAGAATCTACTGTTGGTTCAGAAGGTGTAGAGTTTATGTACTCAGTATCCGGAGTAGCGGTATGGGAATCATCTGCAAAAACTTTGTCACCATTAATACTTATAATAAAAGTTAAAGAAACTACAGCAGAAATAAAGAAAGCTAGATTTTTACCTGAGAAGCCACGTCCTTTTTTTAAGTTTACTTTAATTTTTTCAGCATCATTTTCAGATACGGTTGGGTTAGGAAGTTGTACAGGCAGACCTAATTTTTTCATTATTGAAATTATTTCAACCGACGAAATACCCAGCTCATCAGCTAGTTTATAAACCTCCATCACAAATAAAATTATAGTAGAATAGAAACTTTTATACTATAAAATGTAAATTAATTATCTAAATATTTTTAAAAATATATCGATCAAAAACTTTCATTTTCTCTGTCCAATTATCTTTGTAGTAATGTTGAACAGTACCTGCAACAGATGAGAGTAGAGCGTTACCATCTTGTGGAGTGAAACAGTACCCAGTCAATGTATTCCCTTTTACATGTAAAGACTGTTCCGCAACAACACCGTGAGACAACAATCTTCCGTGGTATCCATGATCTCTACCAAAAGAAAAGACTTTGTTCGATGACATTTTCTCAGTTGCCATTAAAAACTCACTCCTATAAAGATTTTCCATTATCTCTTCATGCTGTATTGTGTCAGTAAAACGTAATGTAAACCATAAAGTGTGCATGTATTGGGTTGGCAATTTTATCGCTGAGGAAAATAAGTTTAATTCCTTACCTTCCTGGGCAAATAGTTCGTGCACATCTCTTGCATGATGTGTGCCAAATTCTTGATTTGAATGCTTTGTAATAGTAGGTGATGGAGAAAATGAGTCATTTTGTGAGACATCATTAGCTCTTCGCAAACATACAAATTGACCTTCAACAAGTTCACGACCCTGATCTAACGCAAAAGTCTTCACTATTGATGCAATATTATGCGTATTACAAGATGCAATAAGATATCTATTTGAATCATTTTCAAGAACATCATTATTTATACCCCAAGCAAAAAATGGACCAAATCCATGTTCGGAACCCTGAGCTAAAAAACGTTTATCTTTATCTAAATTTGAATAAGTTTCATCCCAGTTTTTGTTGCCAGATGGAGTACAGTCAATAATTACTTGGCTTTCTTCGTAACTTTTCTCTAAATCTTCAACATCAAAACCCATAGATTCAAAATCATTTTTTGCGTCTAAATTAGCAACAAGCTTTGCACCTTTTCTAATCAAAGCTTCTACCTTCCCTTTTTCATCTGAAAGTGGAGTTCTTTTAAAAAACGATATGTTGTCAATGCCCAGTTTTTCTTTATGCTGCGCAAGAAGACCAATTAGTGGCTCACCAATTGTTCCTGTACCAACGATTAATATATTTTTCATCACTATATTAAGATAAGAATATCAAACCTCATGAATAAAAAACTCATTTACCAATTTTCCTCCACCAAAACTGAAGGTGATAAATCTATGTTAGATTTACTTGGAGGTAAAGGAGCAAATTTAGCAGAGATGTCAACCCTAGGAATTAATGTCCCGCCTGGGTTTACAGTAACAACAGAGGTTTGTAATTATTTCATAGAGAACAAGTCTTTTCCAGATAAATTTGATAGTGAATTAGAAAAAGCATTAGCTAACTTAGAAAAAATAACAAAAAAGAAATTTAATGACGATAAAACACCTCTCTTATTATCCGTTAGATCGGGAGGAAAAGTATCAATGCCAGGAATGATGGATTCTATTTTAAATATTGGAATTAATGACAAAAATGTAGATGCTTTGGCATCTAATTTTAATGATGAAAGATTTGCGCTTGATTCATATCGTCGCTTAATTCAAATGTATGCAAATGTTGTTCTAGAAATTGATATGGATAGGTTTGAAGCCATTATTGATAATAAAAAAAGGATCGATGGAGTTGAAAAAGATAATGATTTTGATTCCGAACAATTGAGTTGGATTATTGATGCTTTTAAAACCACTGTTGAAAGATTTGCTGGAAATCCTTTTCCACAAGACCCTGTCATTCAACTCAAAGGGGCAATTGAGGCGGTATTTAAAAGCTGGCTAAACAAACGAGCTGTTGCTTATCGAAAAATTAATAATATACCGAACAATTGGGGTACTGGGACAACTATTCAATCTATGGTTTTTGGAAATTTAAATGAATCCTCAGGAACGGGTGTTGCTTTTACGAGGTTTCCGTCTACAGGAAAAAACAAATTGTACGGGGAGTATTTAATGAATGCTCAAGGAGAAGATGTTGTTGCAGGAACAAGAACACCTTATCCTATAGGAAAACATGAAAAGAACACTCAACCCTCCCTTGAAGAAGAAAACCCAGCTCTATTTAATGAAATAAAATCTATTGGAGATAAATTAGAAACTCACTATAAAGATGCACAAGATATTGAGTTTACAATTGAAGATGGAGAATTATTTATTCTTCAAACTAGAAATGCAAAAAGAACAGCCCAAGCAAGTGTAAAAATTGCAGTTGATATGCATAATGAAAAAATACTAAGTAAACAAGAAGCAATCAATATGATTGATGCAGATCAGATTACCTCAGTTCTCCACCCCCAGTTTGTAGACTCAGCTAGTAAAAAATTGTTTGAAAAAGGTTTAAATGCCTCACCCGGAGCTGCTGTAGGTGAAATAGTTTTTGATCCAGAAAAAGCGGAGATTGAAGCTGCAAGGGGAAAAAAAGTCATTTTAGTTAGAGATGAAACAAGTCCAGAGGATATAAGTGGAATGTTTGCATCAGTAGGAATATTGACAACAAAAGGTGGTATGACAAGCCATGCAGCCGTTGTTGCGAGAGGAATGGGCAAACCATGCATAGTTGGAGCAGAAAATCTGAAAATTGACAAAGATGAAAGAAAAATATCAAATGATCAAATAACTATCGAAGAAGGTGATTTAATTTCATTAGACGGATCTACTGGTGAGATTTTTCTTGGGGAAGTTGAGTTAGAGTCTCCTAAATTAACGGACGAATTCAATATTTTGATGGCATGGTGTGATGATTTTAAAAAACTTTCAATTAGAGCAAATGCAGAAACAATAAATGACACAACCAAGTCTTTAGAGTTTGGTGCTGATGGAATTGGTTTATGCAGAACAGAACATATGTTTTTTGAGGGTGAAAGAATACTTCCTATGAGAGAGATGATTATGGCAAACAATAAGCAAGGTAGAAAGAGAGCATTAAATAAAATTATTGATTTTCAAATAAATGATTTTGTTGAAATATTTAAGCTTTTAAAAGATAAACCTATAACTGTTCGGCTACTTGATCCACCAATGCATGAATTTTTACCAAAAAGTGATATTGAAATTTCTGAGTTAGCTAATTCTTTGAGAGTTTCACCAGCATATGTTTCAGAAGTTTTATCGAGGATTAGTGAAAGTAACCCAATGTTGGGTCATCGAGGTGTACGTTTAGGTTTAAGCTATCCAGAAATCTATAAGATGCAAGTTGAGGCAATTTTTAAAGCTAGTTGTGAAATTCATCAAAAAGAAAAGATCACAATCAAACCTGAAATAATGATTCCTTTAATAATGAATGCAAGTGAATTTACAAAAATGAAAAAAATTATAACCAAAAAAATTGAAAGCTTGAAGAAAGAATCAGACTTCAATTTTGAATATTTCATAGGAACTATGATTGAGTTACCAAGTGCTGCCCTGAATTCATCAGAAATTGGAGAACACGCAGATTTTTTTTCATATGGAACAAATGATTTAACTCAAACAACTCTCGGTTTATCAAGGGATGACGCATCTAAATTTTTAAACGAATATGTAGAAAAAAATATTTTTGACGTTGATCCTTTTATTACAATTGATGAAAATACTGTGGGAAATTTAGTCGCTTCATCTGTAGTAGCTGGAAAAAAAGTAAATAAAGATATCAAAATAGGTGTTTGTGGTGAACATGCGGGAGATCCAAAATCAATCAAATTTCTCAATACATTGGATATTGATTATATTTCTTGTTCACCTTTTAGAATTCCAACTGCAAGATTAGCTGCTGCACAAGCAGAAATATCTTAAACTTAATTGATTACAAAGATGATTATCTTTAGATATAATTGCATTTATGAGTTATAAAATTATAAATAGAGTTGATCCAACTCTTTATTTGATACTATCTATTGTTGGATTTGTTATTCCGGAGCAAATTTATAAATTGTTTCTTTTGAATCCTGATGCAGTTTTATCATCTACTGAGGCAACTATTGTCCGAGCCAATGGTGTTGGAGTTATATTTGCAGCACTTTTAATTTTTTTGCTTGGTGGGGAAGAGGAAAATGCAAAACAAATTAATAGCGTTCGTTATGTTGGAGGGTTACTTTTGATAGGATTTGCTGTGTTTACAAACTTTAATGGATTTTTAATTTTTGGTGTTACAGAAATTGCGCTCGCTCTGTACACAGGAAGACAATTAAGACCATCGTCTGGCAGTGAGAGTTACACCCCAAACGTCGAAGATTAAAAAATTTATTTCAAGTAATTTAGCAATCATTAACATTAACTTATGATTTTAAAAGATAAAACCTTTGTAATTACTGGCATATTGACTGATAAGAGCATAGCTTTTGCTGCTGCAAAAATTGCAATTGATAATGGTGCAAAAATTATTGCCACAGGTTTTGGAGACGGACTTCGCATAACAAAACGTGCTGTAAAAAGACTTGATGCTGAAATTGATGTATTAGAGATGGATATTGAAAATACTGTTCAAGTACAAGAAGTAGTAAATCAAATTAAAGATAAACACGAAAGCATAGATGGTGCTCTTCATGCAATTGCATTTTCTCCAACTGAGGCAATGGGTGGGAATTTTTTAAATACAAATGTTGAAGATGCAATTAAATCATTTGAAGTTTCAGCTTTTTCACTAAAAACTTTAACCAATGAATTTTTACCAATATTGAAAGAAGGGGCATCGATAGTAGCAGTCGATTTTGACAACTCCCAGGCATGGCCGGGTTATGACTGGCAGGGTGTTGCAAAGTCATCGTTACAATCGATTGTTAGATATCTTGCATTTTATGTTGGTAAAAATAAGGTTAGGGTAAATGCAGTTGCCTCTGGTCCTCTTTCCACAACCGCAGCAAAAAATATTCCTGGATTTTCAGCAATGAATGATGAATGGAATGAAAGAGCACCTCTAGGGTGGGATACAAAAAATGCTGAACCAGTAGCTAAAGTCATTAATTTTTTATTATCAGATTACTCCGAAGCCATTACTGGTGAGATAATCCATGTTGATGGTGGAGCTCATGCTATTGGTGGCTCTATGTTGCCTGATTAATTTTTATTGTTTACTGAATATTAAAACAGCATTATGACCACCAAAACCAAATGAATTAGACATTGCATGGTCTATATTTTTTTCTATTGAATGATTAGCTGTGTAATTTAAATCACAATCCTCATCTGAATCATTTAGATTTATTGTTGGAGGAATGAGACTATTCTTCATTGATAATAATGATGCCATTGCCTCAAAAGCTCCGCCTCCTCCAAGTAAGTGTCCTGTCATTGATTTGGTAGAAGAGATATTAACTTCATATGCGTAGTCGTTCATAAGTGATTTAATCGCAAGTGTTTCATTTAAATCATTAGCTGGCGTTGATGTTCCGTGTGCGTTGATATAATCAATCTTTTCCTTGCTAATATCAGCGTTTGAGATTGCCTGTTCCATTGCTCTTAAAGCACCAACTCCACCCTCTGACGGAGCAGTTATATGGTACGCATCTGTTGAGGATCCATATCCAGAGATATATCCGTAAATTTTTGTATCCCTATCTTTTGCTGAACTTTCACTTTCGAGTATTAAAACTGTAGATCCTTCTGCCATAACAAATCCATCTCTATTTTTATCAAAAGGTTTACATGCTTTTTGAGGCTCATCATTCTGTTTGGAAAGTGCTTTTATTTGTGCAAAAGCTCCTATTGTCATTGAAGTTGTACCAGATTCTGTTCCTCCAACAAGAACTTTGTCAACAATGTTTTGTTCAATCATCCTCTTAGCTTCTCCAATTGCATTTGCAGAAGCTGCGCAAGCAGTTGTAATCGTTAACGAAGGACCTTGTATTCCGTATTTAATTGCAACTTGACCTGTACTTGAATTGGGCATTAATTGTGTAATTGCTAGGGGACTTATTCTTGTTGATCCTCTTTCATCGTAAACTCTAACGGCATCTTCCGTTGCTCCTATTCCACCAATGCCAGTCCCAAATACAATACCAAAATCTTCACCAAGCGGTTTACTTAAATCAAATCCAGCATCTTGAATTGCCTCTTCTGCAGCAAAAATAGATAAATGGCCAGACCGATCCAGCTTTCTTGCATTTTGTTTTCCCATATATTCATTTGCATCAAAGTTTTTAACTTCCCCTGCAAACGTCACAGGTAAATCAGAAGCATCAAATAAAGTAATGTGATCTATTCCAGAAACTCCACTAGTTAAGTTATTCCACGTATCAATTACATTGTTTCCAAGTGGATTAATTGTTCCAAGACCTGTTACAACCACTCGTTGTTTTGTCATGGTTTAAAGTTTTGAGTGCAACAAGTTTACTGCTTGACCAACAGTCCCAACATCTGTGAGCTCTTCGTCGTCAATTTCAATCTCGAACTCATCTTCAAATGCCATTACAACTTCAACGATGCCTAGTGAGTCAATTTCTAGATCCTCTTCTAATTTTGCATCCATATTGATTTTTTCAGAATCGATACCTAATTCTTCTTCAAAAAGGGTTTTTACCTTCTCAAAAACTTCATTTACTTCCATATTTACTCCCACTAAGTTGTAAGTCCACCATCTATAGGTATTACTTGCCCTGTTATATATTCTGACTCATCTTTGCATAAAAAAGATACCATGTTTGCAATATCTTCTGGCATACCCATGCGTTTTATTGAAAGTTGTTCTATAATATTTTCTTTATTTTCATCATTAATAAATGATGTCATGTCTGTTTCTATATATCCTGGGGCTACAACATTAGACGTAATATTTCTGCTACCTACTTCTTTACTAATTGATTTTGATAACCCAATCAAACCTGCTTTTGACGCAGCATAATTTGCTTGGCCTTGATTACCAGATATCCCCACAACAGAAGATATAAAAATTAACCTTCCCCATTTGTTTTTAATCATTTTTTTTATGGCTCTTTGAGATGTATAGAAATTGCCAGTTAGGTTAGTTTGAATAACATCATTCCACTCATCATCCTTCATTCTTGGTAATATATTGTCTTTTGTAATTCCTGCATTATTTACCAAAATATCAACATTTTTATATGTTTTTTCAATTAAGTTAAACGCCTCATCAACTGAATTTCTATCTGCAATATTTAATTGAACAGCAAGACTTTCACCACCTAATTTTTTTATTTCTTCTACGACTTCTTCAGCCTTATCTTTAGAATTTCCGAATCCTACAATAACTTGATAATCTTTTCCAAGCTCCAAAGCTATAGATTTTCCAATACCTCTTGAAGCACCTGTTACAAAAACTGTTTTCATATTTTGTCTAATTTATCTGGAACTTGATACTCAATTGCTCTTTTAATTGTGTCGGTTGCAGTTCCATCAAAATCTGGAAGTTTTGCATCTGATTTGTTTATTGGAGTTACACGATCTCCTAATCGAACCGCACAAGCTCCCCAGGCAAGACCAGCTCCGACGGCCGTAAAGACTGCAATTTCTCCACCTTTTATCTCACCCTCTTCAAGAGCATCTACAAATGCTGTTGGTATAGAGGCTGCCGAGGTATTTCCGTATCGATGAACTTTTTTGATAGTAGTTGCATTAGGAAGTCCAAGTTTTTTCTCAAGTGCTTCAACTATCCTAATATTTGCTTGATGTGGAATAAAAATGTCTACGTCTTCTTTTGACAATCCTGATTTTTCAATAGCTTCTGCTGATGCTTGTGCCATTGCTCTAACACCAGATTTAAATATTTCCTGTCCATCGAAAGTCCAACGCACTCTGGCTGCTTCGTCAGGATTAAACCTATCCATTGCTGAACCAAAATTAGGAATTTCTAAGATTTCTAAATTGTCCGAACTTAAGCCATTTGAGAAAGAATATATTTCACCATCTGATTTATTTTTACTTTCTTCAATAACCACTGCTCCTGCACCATCACCAAAAAGCACTGCGGTATTTCTATCAGACCAATCAAGCAACCAAGTAATATGCTCTGCCCCTATTACCAAAGCTCTTTTATAAAGACTACTTTCAACGAATGCTTTTCCTTGCTCAAGTGCATATAGAAAACCTGCACAAGCAGCATTTACGTCATAAACAGAAGCATTTACAGCACCAAGTTTTTTTTGAACATGAGCTGCTGCAGAGGGAACAATGCTATCTGGAGTACATGTAGCCAAGATTACGACATCAATATCTTCTGGATTTAAACCTGCACAGGCTATTGCATGTTTACCAGCAATTTCAGCCATATCTGATGTGTTTACATGGCTAAATCTTCGTTCTTTTACACCTGTTCTTTGTTGAATCCACTCATCAGAAGTATCAACAAATTTTGATAAATCATCGTTAGTCATAATGTTATCGGGCGTGCATTTACCCCAACCTGTTATTGCTGATTTCAAAATTTCCCCTTACTTTGATGATTCTAAAGAGTTTATTACCTTTAAATCCTTATATGATATAGACTTTCGGACCATTCCAGCAGTTACATTACCAGGGCCGATATGACACCATAAATCTGGATCTATATCATTGTTAACAAACTCAATTTGTTGGTTAAATAAAACTGAATTATCTATTTGATTCACAAGATTTTCTTTCAAAGTTGATACTTCAACTTTTTTTGCATCAACGTTCATATATACAGGAATCTTTCCTTCAGAGATATCAATTGAATTTAATGTATCCTCAAGTGGTTTTTTTGCAGAGCTTACAATTTCAGTATGAAATGCTCCTGCTACTTCGAGTGGAATTACTCTTTTTGCGCCGAGTGCTTTTGGGTTAGACTTTAAGTAGTTCATGTCATCAATGTATGAACTAATAACTATTTGTGAAGGATCATTGAAGTTTGATATCCATATTTGAATTCCTTGATTATTTAATTTTTTTATTTCTTCAATTGTTGCTTCCAAATCACCTGTTAAAACAGCTGCCATAGTTGTATTGGAATTTTCTACAGCTTTATGCATCTCCTCGCCTCTTACTGCTATTACTTTTAATGCATCTTTATAATCTAAATATCCTGATAGACATAAAGCTGTATATTCCCCCAAAGAATGTCCGATAAGCGCAGCAGGATTGCCTAAATTATTAATTGCTTCAATTCCGTAACAATAAGAGACTGAGAATATATAAGGTTGAGCAATATTTGTTTTTTTAATTATCTCAGGATCTTCTGAATTTATAATATCTTTTAGGCTCCATCCTAAAGTTTCTTCGAAAGTATTTATTAATAGATCGTCATACGTTTCAAGCAGCTCACTACCCATTCCTATTTCTTGAGAGCCTTGACCTGGAAACATTCCGACCCACTGCATGACTAATTATCCTTTTCTGAGATAGCAAATGCTATTGCATTTTCATTCTCATGTGAAAGTGATATATGAATATTTGTAATATTTTTTTCTTTTACAGTAGCTGATGCTCTACCAAAGGTGTGAATTGTTGGCTTACCTCCACCCGTAACTTCTATTTCTTTCCAACTTATTTCTCTCCATCCTTTACCTAAAGATTTCATAACAGCTTCTTTTGCTGCAAACCTTGCCCCTAGTCTTTTTGATGGATCTGAAAATCTTTTTGCATATTTAATTTCTTGTTCAGTAAAACATCTTTTCAAGAATTTATCTTCTGATTTATTCAATAATCTTTTTACTCTTTTGAGATCAACTTGGTCTACTCCAATGCCATAAATACTCATACCTATCCTATTTCAACCAATATATCGCCCTTATTTACAGGCTGTCCTTTTTTTATATTAAATTCTTTAATAACTCCACCAATTGGTGCAGTAACAACATTTTCCATTTTCATAGCTTCTAAAACAAACAAGGAATCTCCTTTTTTTACTTTTTTCCCTTTCTTTGTCATCGTATCCATAATTGTTCCTTGCATATCTGCTTTGATAATCCCAGGATTTCTTATATTGCCGGTTAGATCCATACCAATTTTTTTAGGTCTCTGGGGTGCCAGTGATTGACTTTCATTATCGTCAAGAGAAATATTAACCTTACTTGGTCTATCACTAATTGTTTCTTCTTCAGAAATATCTTTGATTTTAAAATTTTCTTCCAAGAATTTTACATGTATCTGACTTTCTTTAAATTCTTTTGTAGATATCACTTGTGAAAGTAAAGAAATTGTCGTTGGTATCCCACCAATTATGTATTCATCCAAGCATCTTTTTCCTTTAGAGATAGCTTCTTCTCTAGACACTCCCCAAACAACTAATTTAGAAATTAGATTGTCATAAAAATGTGATATTGACGTACCGGTTTTTACCCACCCATCAACCCTTACACCATTCCCCATTGGTTCTCTGTATTCGGTAATTGTTCCAGGTGTAGGTAAAAAGTTATTGGCAGGGTCTTCTGCGTTTATTCTAAACTCTATGCTGTGTCCTCTTGCTTCTGTTTCAAAATCTTCTAAAGAATTACCAAGCGCTATTTTTATTTGTTCTTTAACTAGGTCAATTCCATATCTCATTTCTGTTACCGTATGCTCAACTTGCAATCTTGTATTCATTTCTAAAAAATAAAAGTTTTCGTCATTATCAGCTAAAAATTCTACTGTACCTGCATTAACGTAATTTGAAGACTTAGCAATCATGAGTGTTGCTTTTTTTAACTCTTCTTTTCCAAATTCAGACAACCATACAGGAGGACTTTCTTCTATTAGTTTTTGGTTCCTTCTTTGCAATGAACAATCTCTTTCACCAAGATAAACATGATTTCCATATTTATCACTTAATATTTGAGTTTCCACATGTCTTGCCGGTTTTATAAATTTTTCAACATAAATTTGATCTGATCCAAAATATGCTTCGCTTTCACGTTTTACAATCTCATAATTTTGATCTAATTCTTCCTCATTATTTACAATTCTTAAACCTTTTCCTCCACCTCCATGAGCTGCTTTTAGCGCAACTGGGTAGCCAAAGTTATTGGCATCTTTCATTGCTTCTCTTTTTGTTCTGGATGGTTTCAATTGACCAGGGACAGGCATTAAGCCAGCTTTAGAAATTAATTTTCTTGATTCAATTTTGTCTCCCATAGATTTGATTGTTTCTGGATTTGGACCAATCCAAATCACATCTTTCTTTTGAACTGCTTTTGCAAAATCAGCATTTTCGGCCAAAAAACCATACCCTGGATGAACCATGTCTGCTTTTGTCTCAATTACAGCTTTCATTAAATTTTTTAAGTTTCTATAGCTATCAGCAGGAAGTGAACCTCCTAAGTAAAATGATTCATCAGCACGTTTTACATGCAAAGAATCAGCATCAACATCTGAATAAACAGCAATTGCGTGCATGTCCATTTCTTTAACCGATCTGATTATTCTTAATGCAATCTCACCACGATTTGCAATTAGTACTCTTTTTTTAGTCATAAAATTTTATTTTAACTTTTGAGCAATTCCAATTGCTAAACTTGCTTTAATTAAATCTCCAAAAATAAATGGAACAACACCAATACCGATAGCTTCAACTACGGAAATGTTTAATGTAATCATCAAACCCAGAACTCCACATATATAAATTGCTAGAGTTCCAGTAGCTATACCCACTGTTGGTTTTTGTGACATATTTCCTATTATTTGTGCAGCAATAAAAAAACCAATTATATAACCAATTGTTGGACTTCTTAATATAGCTAAGCCAGCAACACTTCCTGAGAAAAAAGGAAAACCTGCTAGACCTGTAAATAAATATAAAAT
>ARQR01000008.1 GCA_000384495.1 actinobacterium SCGC AAA015-D07
TCAACTACCTCTGAGGTCGGTGGTGTAGTCCAGGTTAAAGAACTAAAATCATTTCCCGTTTCAGACACTTTGTATCTCCACGTTATTGCTTGTCCATATAGTTTAGTAACAGTAGAAGCACAATATTCAAGTTGTGGATCGAATTTCAGAGCAGCAACATTTAAGGTAACTAATACCGGCGCTTCTACATCTGCTGCTAAATTCCGTGTTCAATACAAAATTGTGACGCCTACTACAACAGTCACAGATTGGACAAACTCCTCGTTAATAGATACTGTAGTTGCTCCAGGAGCTTCTCAGGTAACTTCAAATAACCTACAAATAACTGAAGGACAGAAAATTATCTGGAGATACGAATCTGTCAATACTTCAGCAGACTTCTTAAACAACTGGACAGAAGATGATACAAGTGGTTATGTGAACTGCGTAATAAATGTAACAGTCACTAATTCAATGGGTTCTTGTGATAACGGATCTCAAACAGCGACACTTAATGTAACAAATGATGAAACAAACAATACTGTTTATTTCAAGGTTCATTATAAAACTGGCAATACTTGGATTTTAAAAGATGCAAATTTAGAAGTTGGTCCCAATTTTACAAATAGAACATTAACCGTTGATGTTCCACATGATAAAAATATTCAATGGAAATATCAGGTTAGTAATACACCTAATGATTATGCAAATGCGGAAGTCGTAGAACTCACGGCTTCAGCTACTGTTAATTGTGTAATTCTTGATGCAACCGGCTCTTCAGCATTTGGGTCTTGTATAAGTGGTCAGAGAAGATCGACTTTTACTATGGAAAACTCTTCTTCTGCCAATGATGGAGCATACTTTTATGTTCAATATGATTTGAGTGGCGATAATCAGTCTTGGCAATATCACACGAGCGGCCAAGCAAATTTCGTAGGTGTGGGAGCGCAAAATGTGATACATCAAAGTGTCCCTAATGGAGAAACAATTCAATGGAGATACTATCCAATGACCTCAGCTACAGCTCCTGCTGAAAGTGACTGGATAAATGAAAGTACTCAAACTCCCGAGGATTGCTCATTAGATACACTCATCAGTCATACATTAGATACATGTATAAGCAATAGCCAAGTATCTAATTTTGTCCTAACCAACAACACGGCTGGAGACGTACATTATCATGTCCAGTATTTTATTGAAGGTACCTCAGCATATGCTGACGCAGATAATGACTTAATACTTACCGCGGGTTCACCACAGGCATTTACACAGACTGTAGCTTCTGGAAAATATATCCAATGGCGTTATAAAGCAGCAACTTCTAATGCTGGTTTGGCATCTGCAACCTGGGTTGATCACACTGCTAACTCCGCATTTAAAAAGACTATAAATTGTGAAAATATTGATCCGAGTGTTGTTCAATCATTTGGTCTTTGTTATAACGACACAAAGAATGTGAAATTCATAATAAAAAATAGCTCAAGCGCTACAACTTCAGCATATTTCAAAGTTCAGTACAAAATTGGTTCTGGAGAATGGATTGATAAATCAGACCAAGAAATAAGTATAGGTGGTCAATTTTCACATTCACAAAATGTTCCAGCTGGACAGACGATACAGTGGCAATATAAAGTTGCAAAAACTCAAGCAGATCTTCCAACTGGATGGACAACTTTAAATGCGACAACTATTACCTGTAATGGTGAAGATATCTCTATTACAATGGATCCCGCCTGTGATGCTAATGGCTACAAGACCTCTAAGTTAAATATATTCAACTCAAGTTCGGGAAATTTATACTATCAAGCCCAATACACATTTGAAGGAGCTAATAGCAACAACTGGACTACTGCAGCTGAACAAGTTGTGGTATCGACTGGAAATTCAACATTTGTACCAATATCTGTCCAACAGGGACAAGCAATAACGTGGAGATACAAAGTGTCTGAAACGGGAAATGATTTTAGTTCTTTAACCTGGACTACACCACCGACCTCAGAGGTAGTTGATTGTACAGGGGTAAGCATTTCCACTCCATATACTTCATTAAGTCAATGTGTCTCTGGTGCAAAGACTTCAACTTTCAACTATTCCACATTGTCATCAAGCGCAAACGCAGCTTATTTCCACATACAATACAGAATTGATGGTGGAGCATGGATTAATAAAGTAACATCCTCTGATGGAACGCTTGCTGCAGGGCAAGCTAATTCGGTTACACATTCTGTAACCTCTGGTACTACTATCGAATGGCAATATAAAGCTGCTTACAACACCACAGCTTTAACAAATGCAAGCTTTATTTCTCTTGCAGGAGGAGCTGAAGAGGTTGATTGTGGAGTTCAACTAACAGTAAGTCATGGATTCAGCACATGTACAAATCAAACAGCAACTTCTACACTTTTATTAAAAAACACAGGCGCAACCCCAATGCTTGTTACGGTACAATCTAAACTCAATACTGGAGATTGGGCTACCGAAGTATCGACATTTGAAATAACTGCTGGTAATGAATTATCGTTAACCAAAACAATAGTAAGTGGTCAAACGATTAGCTGGAAGTATAAATATGCTGGAACGGTCGTAAAACTTACTTCTGCATCAGAGACAACAATGGACACGATACCGGCACTAGATTGTGAAACACCTATTCTTAATCAAGTCGCTGTTAGTAATGTTCTTAAAGAGTGTGTTGCAGGAAAGAGAATATCAGAATTAACATTTACAAATAACTCAAATGAGACAGTGTATGTTGAGGCTTTGTATGACACAGGGTCCGGTTACCTTCTTAAAGGAACTTATTCTGTTACTAATGGAACCCCAAGGGTCCTGGAGTCTCCTAGCGTTCTTAGTGGTTCAAGTGTTAAATGGAAATATCGATTGGGACTTTCCAGTACATTAACTGGAAACTATACAGAGCTCGAAGCTTTATCGGTTAGTTGTATACAGACATCTGACGTTACAGCTGCTTTTGACGCTTGTACAAATCTAACCAGAGATTCCAGAGTCACGATTAAAAATACTGGATCATTAACCCAGTATTATCAACTCTTTTACTCAATAAGTGGTGGTTCCTATCAATTCCTAACAGAGGTAACTGTTGGAGTAAATCAGGAAAATACTTCTAATTATCAAAATTTAACCTCTGGACAATATATCAACTGGAAATGGAAGTCATCTATTGTTCAGGGTGATTTTGCTAATTCACAGGATAACTTCCTCACAAGATCTACATCAGTGAACTGTATCGATGATAGCTTGTCAGCATCAGCAACTCCCACGTGTACCCCAAATGGAGCTACCTCAACGAAGACATCTGGATTTACAATTACAAGTAGTTCAACCGACTCAAAACAAGTTGAAGTTCAGTATTCAACAGATAGTGCTACCTATCTTGCAATGGGTACACATACTGTTAGTAGTTTGCAGCCGTATGTAGATAGTAGACCATTTACTACAAACTACTACACCTATAGATATCGAATTTCTGGCACAACAAATTGGTCTCAACCAGTAGTTAGCGTAGCTCCATCAGACTGTTCTATAGTTACAAATGTTATCAGTGCATACAATACAAATGAATGTGTAGACGGTAGCTCATTTGCTAAATTGTCTATTGTTAACCCCGGTCAAGTTGCAACTGTAATTTATGACATCAATATCAATAACGCAGGTTGGCAGAGTGTTGGATCACCCTCTGTAAATGGTACGTATACTTCAACTGGAGGTGTAAAAATACCAGCAAATACTCCTTTCCAATGGAGATACAAACTAGCTACTGATACAGATTATAAATTCGTTTCCGGCACAGGAAACGACTGTTCTCAAGCTAACGCAATTACTGCTGTTACAGAAATTATATGTCCTGCTGACAACAGTAGTAAATCAGCAAAATTGCGAATTATAAATGTTGGGCCTCAATCAGTTAGTGCGATGTACAACTACTCCATCAATAATGGACCTTCACAGTCTGGTCCAGCACCGGTTTCAATAAATCCAACTTCATCGAATTACTCTATTGAAGTTCCTTTAAATGATGGAGATCAAATTGTATTTGAATATAAGCTCACAAGTGACGCAAGCTATCAACAAACACCGGCTAAATCAACTTCAGAATGTGGAGATGGTTTAATCTCAAATCCTCAATTGATTCAAACTATATCTGAATGTACTGAAAGTGCTGCCGTATCTACAGTAGAAATGAGAAACCTATCTGATCAAGTTAAGACATTTTATCTTGAATATAAATTAAATAATGGACCATGGACCAACTATGACACAGTCACAGTTAACGCATCAAGTCCTGTAACGAGAAAATTAACGGTATCTGATAATACAACTATACAGTGGAGAGCAGTTGAAAACAGCTTTACACAGTTCGACCTCAACTCTCCTTATCAGTTATCTCAAGCAGAAACAGTTATATGTCAGTCAGTCACTACTACAACATTGCCACCTGTGAAATATATATTTGAGCCAATTGTTTCAACTAATAGGGTTTGTGACTTCGAAGACGGTGGAGCAGAGTTTGGTATTACAGTAGATAATTCAAGATCTAATGTTTCTGCAAAAGTTCTAAAGAAAATCTGGATCAACACAACACTCATTGCTCAAGAGACTGTCAACGTCCCAGCAGGCCAAACAATAGATTTCTCCTCTATAGAAGTAGGAGAAAATAAATTCTTTACGGTTGCTCTTGAAGTAACAAACAATGAAAATGGTAAAGTTCAAAAAATGATTAAGAACAAGGATGCTGATTGTATCGAGGATGAGCGTCCAATTAATGAGGAACAGAATCCTATCGATGAAGTAGAAGTTACTGAAAATACAGATAATGTTATGGAAGGTGATGGCGACGATCAAGAAATGGAAGATAATGGTGAATCACTCTTGTTCCTTCCAGGTGATGATTTCGTTGAATTTGTTTATATAGAGGATGCATCGAATCCATTTACACCACAATTTACTGATGATTCCCCTCCAACACCAGGAATACCATTTACAGGTCGAAATGTTGGTGGTTTAATCATTTCATTTGGATTGATGCTAATCGGATTTGGTGCTTTTATACTAAGAAGAGCATTCAAATTTTAGATGGCATATTTTTTTATATATTTACTGATAATAATTATCAACATCTTTGCCGTTCTATTTGTATTAAAAATTAGAAGAAAAAGATCTACTGATCCAGATGTCATTTCCGATGCAACACTTGTAGAAGAAAATTCAATCGAACCAATAAAAGCTAAAAGGCCTTTTTCACGTTTCAAGAAAGAAGATCCTAGTACAAATATTTTTGTTGAATATGAAGAAATTGAAGAAGATGTAGCTGAGCAAATATTTGATGGTAAGTTTCTAGATATTGCTGTAAGTGAAAAAATTGTAACAAAAAAAGGTAATTGGTTTTTATATGGCGAAGAAAAACTCGGGTATGGAAAAGAAAAAGCTAAATTATATTTGCTTGAGAATCCTGATATAGCAACTGAAATAAGGGATCAATTAAGTAGTGCTAAAGAAATAGAAAATTTAATAAACCAAAAAGACTTAAAAAAAATAAATTCTGATGATTCCGGAAATGAAATAAATCTATCTTCAGACGAAATTGAAAATCAAAAATCGCTGAGCTATGTTAATCAGAATTTTGAGGTAGAACTTTCAGAAATTTATGTAAAATCAAATATTTTAAAAAAAGTACTTGAGAATGCCATCGGCACAGAAGTTATTATCAGTGTAGATGTAGGTGAGAGATTTAATCCTTTAATTGCTGAGCCTGATAATTTCACAGACGACATCATGACAATGCTTAAGGAGATAGACTATCTAACATCTGCAGTCAAAAATATATCTAAAAATGCAAAGTACTTAGGAGTTGATGTAACAAAAGAAATGTTATTAGAAAAGCTGGCATTGATGACATCTGATCGATTTTCTATTGTCTTTTCAAAAAAACCAGTTGAGAAACATAGAAACATTCCAAGACTTAAATTTGATTTACCAGTAAAAAAAAACCAAAGACAAAGAGAAGTAACAGAAACTAGAAAATCATTTGAAAGTACAAATACAAGATCACTTCTTCCACTTGGTGTAGGTCTATTAATAGTAGGTTTTTTAATTTTGATTTATTCAATTAATCAAACATTTTTTTCTACTTCAGTAATAAATGATGAGCAATATCTATTAGAAAATAAATTTAATGTTAGTGATGTTAAACTTTCTGAATTAAGAAATAAAAATATCGCGACTGATAGTTCATTAAATAATTTATCACAAACAGATGAATTTCAAGAGTCTGTTATCTCAATTGCAACAAAAACTCTTACTAATCAAGCAGCAAAGGCAAAGTTTCTTCCAGATGTTGTTGGAAGGTTAACAATCCTATCTGCAAATATAAATCATTATGTGGTCTTTGGCGCAACGAGTAACAAATTAGAGTATGGACCCGGTTATATACTTGGAACTGCACTTCCAGGTTCGGGAGGAAACTTCGCAATTGCTGGACATAGAACTACATACGGTGCACCATTCGGCAATCTTGATAAAGTTCAGATTGGTGAAACAATAATATTTCAAACAAATACAAATCAATATGAATACCGAGTTATAGATGTGAAGATCGTATCTCCCGAAGATAATTATGTACTGGAGGACTATGGTGACGACAGAATAACGTTAACCACATGTCATCCAAAATTCTCTGCAAGAGAAAGGCTTGTAGTTATTGGACAACTGGAAAGGGTAGAGGTATTTGGATAATGAAAAAAATAATTATTTCATTAATCTTTTTCTTTTCTTTTTTTAACGGTGCATACCCCAATGGATATTTAGATACAAATTTACATGATACTGATGAAGCAACTATTGAAATAGAATCTGCAAGATTAGATGAAAATAATTTACAAATTTCATGGTTAGTTAGTGGTCTTGAAAATATTGATGAATTGATTATTTCAGTTCGTGAACTTACATCTGATGGATTGCAAGGAGAACCATTGGAGATTATCGATTACTCTGAAAAAGGACAAAAAATTATTCAATGGGATGGGACTACAGATCTTTCGATAATTTTAAAAATTTTATCAACTAACTACACACAATATAGTGGACCGGACTGCGCTTCGGTTTATTGTTATAGAGACATTACTACTGAAATTACTTCAGATGAGTATATAATTAATAAAATTCCTGATCTTCCTGTAATAACTACTACTGTTCCCGTCGATGATTTTATTATTGAAGAAACAGTAATTGATACATCAACAAATATAACATTCACAAATGAGCTCATTACAACTATTCCACTCTTCAGTGATATTGATTTTTCAGATCAGGCTAAAAATGCTTTTGCATTTCTTATAACTTCTGGAATTATATTTCTATTTTATGGAGTTTTACTCGCCCAGGAGTGGTTCAACAGAATAATTGCATACTATAGAGTCAGGTGGTCAAATCGTGAAAGCAAATTAAGAAATAAAACAAGGCTTGAGACAGCAATGGAGATAACGCTTGTGGCTCTAATTACATCTCTATTATATGCATTTGTTGAGGAGGGCTTCACATTTCAAGTACGGCAAGAGAATTTAGCAATTTTTGTGGGTGTCTTATTTGGACTTATTATTGTTACCTTCTTTTATGAGGGTATAGAATCTTTAATTGAATATTTTCTGTATGACCAAATTGTGAAATTTGATTGGAATCCACAAGCCATGTTTTTTGCAGTACTTTCAACAATACTCTTCATTGTTATTGATCTTCCTTTTGGATTTATTCTTGGTTTTATAGCAGCAATACATGTAGTTTCGAAGAGACCAAAAGCGGAATTGTCACCTAAATTTTATTCAATGATAAGTCTTTCAATTGTTGGATATTTTTTCTTCTACGCAACATCATTTGAATCGGTTAGCTCTTCAGGTGTTTTAATGGCAATTTGTAAACTTACTTACTTAATGTGTTTAGAGGGAGTTATATTTAAAGCAGTTCCTTGGGGAGGGAATGAGTTATTTGATGCAATTGGTGACTCAGATGGAATTTATCAGGCAATGCCAATTGTTAGCTTTTTGATAAGTATCTGGCTATTTATAAGAATCCTTGTCTTACCACCTGACAGTGAGTTTAATGAATTACAACAAACTTTATTACAGAGTGGAGAGCTAGCTTACAGATTCATGCTTGTTTTATTAATTTATATATTCATAATTTTACTACTAGGTAACTTCATGAAAAAATATGCTGAATTGAATAGACCCGCTGACTATGAAGAAAGTTTAAAGATTGATGATGAAGAAATTATAGATTTAGTTGATGATGATCTTAGCGAATCAGTAAATGAGTGGTAAATTAACCGTTACTATTGTCATTTTAATTGTTTTATTCATTAGTTTGTCTTATATATATGTAATAAATAATCCAATTGAGATAAGTATTCAAGCTAATATTGGAAGTACTGAAACATCTACTACCTCATCATCAACTACTACTACCTCATCTTCGACGACAACTACCATTCAACTTACTACTACCTCATCTTCGACGACAACTACTATACCAACTACAACTACCTCCTCAACTACTACATCAACTACAACGACAATTCCACGGACGACAACAACAATTGAAGTACTAGAAAAAGAAGACTCAGTTGCCTTCAATTCGGATAATTCGGAAAACATAAAAATTTACGAGGGTGAATTTATATCATTTGATGGATTTGAGGGTGAAAATCAATTCAACCTTGATACATTAGTTGCCAATTTACCTTTAGAGTTGAGAAAATCTGTAGAAAATAATGTGATATTTGTAAACGGTTGTCACTCTTACGCGGCTACAATTTTGGGCAGATGTCCTTTTGGTGTATGGGATTCAGCTGGAACATTTGCTGATGGCTCAACAAATTCAAATTGGAAATTATCAGTCTGGGTTTCAAACAAAGCATTTGCTAACAATAGAGCTTACAATAGCCACATGGCCTGTCGCTGAAGTTGAAGAGGTTATTGAAGAACCTGTAGAAGAACCTGTAGCTGAAGTTGAAGAGGTTGTTGAAGAGCCAGTCGCTGAGGAAGAACCTGTCGCTGAAGTTGAAGAGGTTATTGAAGAACCTGTAGAAGAACCTTTAGCTGAAGTTGAAGAGGTTGTTGAAGTTGAAGAAACAAATCAGGAAGTAAGCATTGAAAATAAAACTGTTGAGTCTATACCAGCTGTAACAATTCGTTTTGCCGGTGATTCAGGTGATGGTATGCAATTAGTTGGTACTAGATTTACCGACACTTCTGCATTATTTGGAAACGATCTTGCTACTTTGCCTGCGTTTCCTGCTGAAATTAGAGCTCCTCAAGGAACAGTTGCAGGTGTATCTTCTTTCCAAGTACAAATTGCTGACTTTGATATTTTGACACCAGGAGACGCCCCTGATGTTTTAGTTGCTATGAACCCTGCTGCTTTGAAAGCTCACCTACAAGATTTAACACCAAACGGAATGTTGATATTAAACGAAGATGCTTTTGATGAAAAAAACATTAAAAAAGCAGGTTATGAAATAGATCCAAGAGAATCTGAAGAGCTTGATGGTTATAGAGTTTTTCAAGTCCCAATGGAAAAACTAACAAAAGAAGCTTTAGAGGAATTTGATTTACCTGGAAGAGCAGTCCTTCGTTCCAAAAATATGATTGCTCTTGGTTTAATTTCTTGGACGTTTAACAGAGATCTTAAAGATACTGAAAATTGGATAAACGATAAATTTAAGAACCTACCTGAAGTAGCAAAAGCAAACATCAAAGCTCTTAAAACTGGTTACAACTTTGGCATTACAGTTGAGGCATTTCACCATACTTATAAAGTAGACAAGGCCTCATTACCAGCTGGAGAGTATACAAATATCAATGGAAATATCGGTTTAAGTTGGGGGCTTATTGCGGGTGCTAAAAAAGCAAACCTAGATTTATTTTACGGTAGTTATCCTATCACTCCTGCATCAGATATATTGCATGAGCTATCAAAACACAAGAATTTCAATGTTTTAACTTTCCAAGCCGAAGATGAAATTGCAGCCGCTGCAGCAGCTGTGGGTGCTTCATTTACAGGCAAGCTTGCAGTTACAGGAACCAGTGGACCTGGTCTTGCTCTTAAAAGCGAAACGATATCCTTAGCACTGTCTGCAGAATTACCGTTAGTAGTAGTTAATGTCCAAAGGGGTGGACCATCAACTGGACTACCTACAAAACCAGAACAATCTGATCTAATGTTTGCAATGTATGGACGTCACGGAGAGGCTCCTTTACCAGTAATTGCAGCTAAATCGCCATCTCATGCTTTTTATGCAGCATTTGAGGCAACACGTATCGCTCTTAAATATATGACACCCGTTATTTTATTGTCGGACAACTATGTTGCTACAGGTTCTGAGCCTTGGAAACTACCTGAGATTGAAAACCTTGATGAATTGGGAACGAATTTAACCACGACATACAACACTGAAGATAGTTTTTTACCATTTTTTAGAGATTACGAAACTAATGCTCGACCATGGGCTATTCCGGGGACACCAGGTTTAGAGCATCGCGTAGGTGGTCTAGAAAAAGAAGATGGAACTGGAAATGTTTCTTATGACACTGATAATCACCAATATATGACAGATATGAGAGCATGGAAAATTGAAAATATAGCAAATGATATTGACCCGCTTGAAATAAATGGAGACATATCATCAGATACTCTCATTTTGGGTTGGGGATCAACTTTTGGTGGTATCACACAAGCTGTAAACAGACTCAATTCAAAAGGTGTAAAGGTAGCAAGTGCACACTTCACACATGTCAATCCTTTCCCAGACAACACAGCTGAAGTTTTGAGTCAATTTAAATACATCATTGTCCCTGAATTAAACACTGGCCAATTGTCAAAACTTTTACGTGCACGTTATCTTGTCGATACTGTCGGAATCAATAAAGTTGAAGGTTTACCTTTTACAGCTCAAGAATTAGAAGAAAAAATCGAATCTCTCATAAACTCTTTTGGAACAAAACTTGAGCCTATTGTAGAAGAAGTTGTAGCTGAGGAAGAACCAGTAGTTGAAGAGGTTGTAGAAGAAGTTGTAGCTGAGGAAGAACCAGTAGTTGAAGAACCAGTAGTTGAAGAGGTTGTAGAAGAAGTTGTAGCTGAGGAAGAACCAGTAGTTGAAGAGGTTGTTGAAGAACCTGTAGTTGAAGAGCCAGTTGAAGAACCTGTAGTTGAAGAGGTTGGAATACCAGAACACCTCATAATGAGATCTGCTGAAGCACGCGCAAAAGCATTAGGTATACCGGTTGAGCAAGTTTTAGAAGAGATGAGTGCAGATAAACCAGCAGCAGAAACCCAGGAGCCAGTTGTTGAAGAAGAGCCAGTTGTTGAAGAAGTAAAATCAGATACGTCTGAAGAACCAGCAGCAGAAGCTCAAGAACCTGTAGTAGAGAGAGTTGTTGAAAGGGTCACTGAAAGAGTAACTGAGAGAATTATCGAAAAAGTTGATGAGACTTTACCTGAGAATAAAGAACTTGTTCAAGATGTCGAAGAAGAAAGAAACAAGGTAGAGGAAGAGAAAAAAGAGGAAGTAAAGACTGATGAGTAAAATTCCTCTCTCATATAAAAGAGCTGACTTTGCTAGTGACCAAGAGGTTAAATGGTGCCCAGGGTGTGGTGATTATACAATTCTTGCTTCTGTACAAAATTTTATGACTGAATTAGGTATCAGAAAAGAAAATATTGTGTTTGTATCTGGTATTGGTTGTGCAGCAAGATTTCCTTACTACATGAACACATACGGTTTACATTCAATTCATGGTCGTGCTCCTGCAGTAGCAACTGGAGTAAGTGCATCTAACCCAGATCTTTCAGTTTGGGTTGTTTCAGGTGATGGTGACGCACTATCTATTGGAGGAAACCACTTAATTCATGCATTGAGAAGAAATGTAAACATGAAGATTTTAATGTTCAATAATCAAATATATGGACTTACCAAAGGACAGTATTCCCCTACCAGTGAAGAAGGAAAGAAAACAAAATCTTCTCCTTTTGGTTCTGTAGAGCTTCCACTAAACCCAATGAGTTTAGCCTTAGGAGCTGAGGCATCATTTGTTGCAAGGTCAATTGATATGGATAGAGATCTCACAGCAGAGGTACTTCGAGCAGCATCTGAACATGAAGGTTCAGCTTATGTTGAGATTTATCAAAACTGTAATGTGTTTAATGACAAAGCTTTTGAGCAGCTAACTTCTAAGGAAGGAAAAATAGCAAATCGTATAAATCTAAAACATGGTGAGAAAGTTATCTTTGGAGCAGAAGATGAAAATGCTGTAACAATTCGTGATGGAGAAGCAGTCATTGTCAAAAGATCTGAAATAGATGATAGTGAGATTTATGTTCATGACATTACAAAAGATAATCCTTCAATTGCTTTTTCATTATCAAGATTATCTCATGGACCTTATGGACCAACACCAGTAGGTATCTTTAGAAAAGTTGAAAGAGATACTTACAATGATGAAGTCAGAGAACAAATTGACTCATCTATTGAACAAAAAGGTGAAGGAGAACTTGATAAGCTTATAAGATCTCTTGGAACCTGGAACGTAAATTAAATTATTCGTCTAGATAATCTATTTGATCGGTTGGCATAATTAAGGCAGTGCTCGCATTCACAATATGTGAAACAATCCTTTTAAGATAACGATAAAGTAACGTTGTTGCGACTGGATATTGAACTTTTTCCTTATTTTCAAGGAGTGCAGTAATCTTATCATCAAGACTTGTTGATAGGGATGATCCAAGTGTTATTAAATCCTGTACTTTTGACTCATCATCAAGATTCAAACAGGACTGTAAATATACAATAAGTTTTCCTATGTCATTTCTCAATTCAATATAATTATCAAGCTCATCACCTTGGGTAAATGTATTTCCAGTTTCTGCGATTTCAAATAAATTTTTACAATAATCGCCAATTCTCTCAATATCTTTTGACATGGTCATATAGGAGAGAAGAAGGGGAATATCTAGATTTCTTGAGTTGACTGCGGAATGAATAATCATTTCTCTTCTAACATCACGATGTAATTCATTGATTTTTTTATCTGTTGAATATAGGTCATCTCTTACCGAATCTAGGTTTGTATCTCCAAGAAGACAGTTCATTGCAAGATCATAAATTCTCATACTATTTGTAAGCATCTCACTTAATTTTGCGTCAATACTATCTAATGATTCATTACTCATATTTCTCCTTTAATTTGATATTACTACTCCCAGTAATGGAAGTAACAAAAATGTTACCAATACATACAAAATTGCAATATATCTTCTTTTGGCCACCACATTGCTGAAGGTCACGGCCAGATTAACAGGTAAGTTCCTGATAAATTTGACCGGGTAAACAATCATGACACCTATTGTGTTAAAAAATACATGATGCAATGCAATTGTTAATCCAGCAGTGTTATCTACAACAAAGCTTGCTAGAACCGCAGTTATTGTGGTTCCAATATTAGCGCCAAGCGTTATGGGAAATGCATTTTGTATGGATAATATGCCTGAACCAACAATTGGAACAAGTATAGATGTTGTGATACTTGAACTCTGAACTGAGAAAGTAATAAGAATACCTATCAAAATTGCAAATAGTCCACCACCTCTTGCAAGTGCTCTATCTAAGCCCATTTCGATTTGATTCATCATTAATGACTTCATATTTGAAACTACATTTTTCAAGCAAAGAAAAATTAATCCAATTGCTATGACTATCAACAAGACTGCATAAACTCTATAAGAGTTTTCACTCAAATTACCAATGAATGGGATTGACGATAATCCATCCAAAATATTGTTTGAACCCCATTTAATCGCTGCCTTAATAGGGCTATTTGGCTTGGTGGCTGTGAAACCAGATGCAATTATAAACTCTGTACCATTTTCGGCCATTTTTGTAATGAACCCAGTTATGTGATCTAGTGGAAACAAAATTATTACAACAAATACATTAAAAAAATCGTGCATTGTAGATGCTGCAAAAGCTCTTTTAAATTCTCCTTCCCTTCTAACATGGCCAAAAGAAACAAGAGTATTTGTTACAGTTGTTCCAATATTTGCACCCATGACCATAGGTATTGCATACTCTAGGCTGAGGACACCACTACCAACTAAACCGACAATTGTAGATGTTGTAACTGATGAGGATTGAACTAAAACGGTACACAATATTCCAACGAGCAGTCCTGCGAATGGATTTGAAACAGATTCAAAAAGTTGATCGGTATATTCTGCACCAAGAGTTTTGATACCTTTTTCAAGAAGTTTTATAGATACAAGAAAGAAGTATAAGAAAAATAATGCGAAGCTTAAGTTTTTAACGACTTTTAAATTCATATTCCGTATGAATTATATATGAGTTTAAATAAAATTAAATTCTGATTTACTGTTCGTTTACTTTAAGTTTACTTTTCGAAAACAATCGTAAAAATTGAACCGTGGTCCAATTCACTAACAATTTCAATAACAGCATTGTTTCGATCAAGTGCATGTTTAACGATTGCGAGACCCAGTCCTGTTCCACCTACTTTTCTTGATCTTCCTTTATCAACTCTATAAAATCTCTCAAAGATTTTTTCTTGATCTGATTCAGAAATACCAGAGCCAAAGTCTTGAAATGAGCATCTAACTGATTTAACATTTTCTTCAATTTGAACCAAAATATTTTCTTCTGGGGGAGAATATTTTAAAGCGTTCTTTATCAAATTTTTCACAGCCAGTGAAATATCATCAAAATTTGCATTTATTTCAACTTTCTTCTTTTTATAACTAATTCGTTTTTTATTTTGTTTAGATAAGTAAGAAATTTCATTTGCTATAACATCATGCAAATCAAATGCTTCCATAAATACATCTGAGGATTCCATAGCTGATAAATCTAATAAATCTGAAATAAGTTCATTCATCCTGTCAGAATCTCTTAAAATTTGCTCTAAAAAACTTTTAGTCATTCCGTCATCACGCTCAAGAGATGTGAGTGCCGATTCGGCAGCTAATCTTACTGATGCAATTGGAGTTTTTAACTCATGAGAAGCATTTGCTATAAACTCTTCTTTAATTCTTGTAATTTCTATAAATTCATCTTTACTGTTATTAGTCATTTAATTTATATCCTACACCTCTTATGGTTACTAATCTTTTTGGCGACTTTGGATTTACTTCAATTCTTTCACGTATTCTTTGGATGTGTACATCAAGAGTTTTAGAATTACCAGCAAAACTATATCCCCAAACTTTACTGAAGAGTTTGTCTCTAGGAACTATATTTCCAGCATTTTCACAAAGATAATAAAGTAATTCAAATTCCCTAGGTCTCAATTCAATTACTTCATTATCTATTTTTGCTTCATACCTTAAAGGATTCATGGCAATATTTCCTATAGTTATTTCTTTGGCAAAATTTAAGCCTTCATCTCCGTCGTGCAAAAATTCTGAGTTTTTCGTCCTTCTCAAAACAGCTTTTACTCTACTTATTAGCTCTTTAACTGAAAATGGTTTAGTTATGTAATCATCTGCACCCATCTCTAAACCACTGATTTTATCGTTTTCATCATCTTTTGCAGTCAACATAATTATTGGTACGTTTGAAGATTTTCTTATTGCTTTGCAAATTTCAAGACCAGAAACTTTCGGAAGCATAATATCTAATATGATTAGATCAAAATGTTCTTCGTCAAAAATATCAAGAGCAATTTTTCCATCATCAACATGGGTAACTTTTAAACCTTCATTTTTAAGATTATAAATAATTCCATCTGCGATACTTTTTTCATCTTCTACAAGTAAAACTTTAACTGACATTAACTAAATTAGTTCAGATGGAGAGGACCATTCACCTCGATTAAAGGCTAAAATATAATTTTCATAACCTAAAAAATCTTTTTGAAATTCAACCGGTATATTGAAACCCCACCAATCATCTTTAAACTGACTTCGATGAGCTTTCATGGAATTAATTTTATGTTCAATATACTTCGTTCCATCTATTTCAACATCAATATCCTCGTTGTCACTTCCGATAGGATTAAATGCATTAAACTCGTCTTCAGTTAATATGCCAGCCTCATACATTTGAGTTCGTCTTGCTTGAATTCTAGATTTTGACCACGCATTAAAATAAAGTCTTTCTGGAATCCATACCTCTTCTCCATCTTTTAATGGAAACTTGTCGACATCACCAGCTGCAAAAAACGCAGCTGTTCCAACTCTATGTGTCTGAATATGATCAGGATGTCCATATCCCCCAAATGGATCATAGGTTATTAAAACATCAGGTTTATATTTTCTTATTTCTGTCACAAGCTTTCCTACAGGTCCAAAATAGTCTTGTCTCCAAAAACAATCAGGATCATTATTTTCCTCTGTGCCCATCATTCCAGAGTCTTTATATCCAAGCCACTCAAATTCTTTTACACCTAGAGCATCTAAACTTTTTTCAAGTTCCTCTTTTCGCATTTCAGCCAATTTTGGAAATAACTCTTCAGGGTTTTCATAGTTATGAATTTCTCCAGCTGATCCATCAGTTGCTGTAACAACAACAACTCTGTGACCTTCATCTGCATATTTAGCTAAGGTAACACCTGTTGATACGCTTTCATCGTCAGGATGTGCGTGAAAAGCAAGAATTGTTGCCATTATTCGTCTGAGGTAAATGTCTTCTTTGCTAACTCTTGACCGAGTTCGATGGCTTTATCATGATCACCGTCAATTTTTTCAACTAACTCACCAAGAACAATTACTTTTTCACCAGTAATTTGAAGTATTCCACCAGAAATTGCAAAAGACGTTCTTTGATTATCATGCTCTATAGTTAATCCACCTGGAACTAATGTAGCTACGGTTGGTTCGTGGCCTTCTAGTATACCAATCTCTCCGTTTGGAGTTCTTGATATGACCATTGTTGCATCCCCTGTAAAGCAACTCTCTTCAGGAGAAACGACCTCTACATACATTTAGAGATTTTCTTCCAATTCTTTAGCTTTAGACATGACTTCATCTAATCCACCTGTCATATAAAAAGCCTGTTCTGGCACTGAATCGAGTTCTCCACTTAAGATTGTTTTGAAGGCTTCGACACTATCTTTAATAGAGACAAACTTACCTTCTATTCCTGTAAATTGTTCAGCAACAAACATAGGTTGAGATAAGAAACGCTGTATTCTCCTCGCTCTACCAACGATCTGCTTATCTTCTTCTGATAACTCATCGATACCAAGAATTGCAATAATATCTTGAAGATCGTTGTATCTTTGAAGCACTCTTTGGACTTCACGTGCAGTTTCATAATGTTCATCCCCTACAACGCCTGGATCTAAGATTCTTGATGATGAGTCAAGTGGATCCACAGCAGGATAAATTCCCAAGTCAGCAATAGATCTTGATAACACTGTTCTAGCGTCTAAGTGAGCAAATGCAGTGTGTGGTGCAGGGTCAGTAATATCGTCTGCAGGCACATATACCGCTTGTAGTGATGTAATGGATCTACCTTTAAGAGATGTAATTCTCTCTTGTAAAAATCCCATTTCATCAGCAAGAGTAGGTTGGTATCCGACAGCAGAAGGCATTCTACCTAATAATGTCGAGACCTCTGAACCAGCTTGTGAGAAACGGAAAATGTTATCAATGAATAAAAGAACATCTTGTTTTTCTTCATCTCTGAAGTATTCAGCCATTGTTAGTGCTGACAATGCAACACGAAGCCTCACTCCAGGTGGTTCATCCATCTGACCAAAAACTAGAGCTGTTTTATCGATAACTCCAGATTCTTGCATTTCTCTGAACAAGTCATTACCTTCTCTTGTTCTCTCTCCAACACCGGCAAAAACAGATACACCACCGTGTTGTGTTGCAACTCTGTTAATCATTTCTTGAATAAGAACAGTTTTACCGACACCAGCTCCACCGAATAATCCGATTTTTCCACCTTGCACGTATGGCATCAATAAATCAATCACTTTAATACCAGTTTCAAACATTTCATTTTGTGCAGTCACATCTTCATATGGAGGAGGTTTTCTGTGTATTGGCCATTTTTGTTTAACACCTATTGAACTAGTTTCTACATCTAGGGTTTCGCCCCAGACGTTAAATATGTGCCCTAATGTTTCTTGTCCAACTGGAACTGAGATAGGCGCACCAGTATCAGTTACTTCAGCTCCTCTTCTTAAACCATCAGTACCTTGCATAGAAATAGCTCTTACTCTTCCTTCACCAAGGTGTTGTGCAACTTCTAAGACAATTGTGCTTGTATTCCCATCAATTTCAACATCTACTTCAAGAGCAAATGTAATCTCTGGTAACTCATCTTGTGGAAAAGCAACGTCAACAACAGGTCCTGCTATTTTTACTACCCTACCTATATTTTCACTCATTTAGTTTCTCCTTACCCGGCTAAAGCTTCCGCTCCACCAACAATTTCTGAAATCTCTGTTGTAATCTCAGCTTGTCTAGCTTGATTACTTTGTCTTGATAAAATCTTGATTAACTCTTCTGCGTTCTCGGTAGCAGCTTTCATTGCTCTCATTCGTGACGCATGCTCTGATGTTGAAGCATTCAGTAATGAAGAGAAGATTGTTGCATTTGTGTATTTTGGAATGATATTGCTGAGAACCTGACTTGCTGAGGGTTCGAATGTATACCCACCAACTGACTCTATTTCTTTCGCTATCTGCTCTACTTCGAAAGGAAGTACTGTCTTATACAACGCCGTTTGAGTCATTGCAGATTTATATTCTGTGTAGACAATTTCAATTTGATTTGTTTTTCCATCATAGAATTCTTGTACAAGAGGTGTCATAATCTCTAATGCATTCTCGAAATTTGGCTCATCTGTAATGCCTTCATAGTTTTGTTTAGGTTCAATATTTCTGTACTTAAAGTAACCATTTGCTTTTTTTCCAACGGTCACAATCTCAACTTTGTTATTCAAATTTTCATATTCAGCTTTTCTTACCTCAGCGAGTTTTAAAATATTGGTGTTATATGCACCAGCAAGTCCTCGATCTGAAGTAATAACAACTAATGTTATTTTTTTTGTTCCTTCAACTGGTGGTGAACTTGGCATCTCTCCACTTCCTGTTAATTCCTCAACAATTTGTGAGAGTAGATTTGTGTAATTATTTGAAGATGTAAGTCTTTGTTGTGCTTTTACGATTCTTGAAGATGCAATAAGTTCCATTGCACGTGTTATTTTCTTAGTGGATTTAACACTCTTTATTCTTCTATTTATGATTCGTAATTCAGCACTTGCCATGGTTTATTCTTCTTTTTTCTCCAATGTACTTACAAAGGCTTCAACAGCTGTTTTTAATTCTTCTTCAGGCAATTCACCTGTTGTTTTTATTGAATTAATAACATCTGAATGTCTTGTTTTAACAAAATCAATCAAATCTAACTCTGTCTGTGGGATGTCAGCTGGGTCAACTACATCTAAAAATCCCTCTGTTACTGCATAGAGTGAGATGACTTGCTCTTCCATTGGCACTGGTTGATATTGTGGTTGCTTTAATAGCTCGACAACTCTTCTTCCTCTATCAAGCTGTGCTTGTGACGCAGCATCCAAGTCTGATCCAAACTCTGCAAAGGCTTCTAACTCTCTAAACTGTGCAAGGTTAATTCTTAAAGGTCCTGAAACTTTCTTCATAGCTTTAGTTTGTGCAGCACCACCCACCCTTGATACTGATGTACCTGGATTTACTGCAGGTCTAACACCGGAATAAAAGAGTTCTGATTCCAAATAAATCTGTCCATCTGTAATGGAAATAACATTTGTTGGGATGAATGCCGATACGTCTCCAGCTTTTGTTTCTATGATTGGTAGTCCTGTAAGTGAACCACCACCTAACTCTTCACTAACTTTTGCACAACGCTCTAATAGCCTTGAGTGAAGATAGAAAACGTCACCAGGATAAGCCTCTCTTCCAGGAGGTCTTCTTAGTAGAAGTGATATCTGACGATATGCGATGGCTTGTTTTGATAGATCGTCAAAAACAATTAATCCATGTTCACCGTTATACATCCAATGTTGGCCAATTGCTGACCCAGCATAAGGAGCATACATCTGCAATGCAGCTGCAGCTGAGGCGGGTGCGTTTACAATTACTACTTTATCTAAAACACCCTCTTGCTCAAATCTCTCTACTACTTCTGCAACAGTTGATGATTTTTGACCAATAGCAACATAGATACATTTAACATCTGTGTCTTTTTGATTGATTATTGTATCAACTGCAACAGCAGTTTTTCCAATCTGTCTATCACCAATAATTAATTCTCTTTGTCCACGACCAATTGGAATCATTGAGTCAATAGCTTTAATACCAGTTTGTAGTGGCTCCCCAACGGGTTGTCTTTCTACAACAGAAGGAGCTTGAAGTTCTAATCGTCTTCGTTCAGTAAATTCAATAGGTCCTTTGCCATCAATTGGATTTCCTAGGGGATCAATAACTCTTCCTAAAAAGCCATCACCAACACCAATTGACAACACCTCTCCAGTTTGTTTTACAGGCATGCCCTCTTCTATGTGATTTGAGTCACCCATCAAAACAACACCGATAGAATCCTCTTCAAGGTTAAGTGCTACTCCAACAAGTCCCCCTGGGAATTCAAGAAGCTCTGATGCCATAACATTTTCTAAGCCTTTAACTCTTGCTACTCCATCAGCTACCGCAGAAACGTAACCAACAAGATCGTCTTTTACAGAATCCTGCCAATCACCAAGAGTCTCTTTTAATGAATCTGATATTTGTTTTGCATCAATATTAAATTCGCTCAATTTACCTACTTTCTAAAACTGTTTTTATCTCTGAGATTTTTGAGGAAATCAATCCATCAAATGTTCTCTCACCAACACTTACGCTAAGTCCACCCAATACATCTGGATTAACTTCAACTTTTATTTCCACATCGGTGCCTAATTTTTTCTTGAGGGCACTTATTAAACTTTTTTCAGTTTTTGCATCTAATTCAACAGCTGAAACAACTTTTGCAACTGATGCCCCTCTTTTTTCAGCAATGTAATTTGCGACCGAACTCTCGATATCAGAGAGGTTATCTCCAAAACCTTGAGATATTGTCAAGGTTATTAGATCAAGAGTGAGTGGTAACACTCTTTTGTCGAGTAATGAATTAACTGCCTCTATCTTCTTTTCAACAGGAATACCAAAATTTCTAAACACATCTAATGCTTCAGAGCTTTTTGAAAGTGCATTGAAAACTTGGAGGATTTCATTTTCAACTCTTTCAGCATCTTTAGATGAAGAAATAATTTCAACAATTCCTTTTGAGAAAGAATCAACAGACATTTACTTAATTCAACTCCTTAATAAACTTTTCAATTAATTTTTTTTGATCAGCTTTTGACATTGAAGAAGCTACTTTTTGAGAAATCTCAAGAGATAGATCAGCTACCTCACTTTTAAGCTCAGTTGAGACTCTTTCTTTTTCAGCATCTGAGTCTGACTTTGCTTTTTCAATTATTGCTTCTGCTTCAGCTCTTGCTTCAGTTAAAACATCTTCTTTAAGTTTTTCTGCAGCTTGCTTACCTTCATCAATAATTTTTTGAACTTCTGCGTCAGCGTTTGAAACTAAAGCATCATATTCTTGCTTTGATTTCTCAGCTTCTGATTTAGTATCTTCAGCTTCCTTTATCTGTCCTTCTATTTCAGCAGATCTTTTATCAAGTGTTTCGTTCATGGCAGGTAAAGCCCACTTCCAAACGAAGAAAAATACTACTGCAAAAGCTACTACTCCAGCTACTAATTCTGAAGTTGCAGGCAGCAATAAGTCAACACCTGAGCTTGATTCTTCTGCTTCCGCTAAAAATGTATCCAAATAAAACATCATTTTTAACCAACCAAAAAGAATAGAACGAATCCAATAAGGGCAAGAGCCTCAGTGAATGCGATTCCCAAGAACATTGTTGTTCTTACCATTCCAGCTGCTTCTGGCTGTCTAGCCATTGCTTGTACTGCGTTACCAGCAATAAGACCAATACCAATGCCTGGTCCAATCGCCGCTAGTCCGTATCCAATTAATGCGTATGCACTTTCCATTATCCTCCTTTAATTAATGCTCTGGATGCAGAGACGTCTGTATATAAACTGCTGACAACAAAGTAAATATGTATGCCTGCAGAATAGAAACTATTAATTCAAAACCATATATTGCGAGACCTAATGTAAACCATGCGAGACCAACAGGTGCTTTTGATACAATATATTCGCCTACTCCAGGTTGTACAACAAAGAAATATGCCGAAGCCAAGAGAAGACTTAACATTACGTGACCCGCTACAAGGTTAGCGAATAATCGAACAGCTAAACTAAATGGTCTTACAAGTAGAACTGAAACTAACTCAATTGCGCCAACAAGAGGTTTTAATGCTACAGGAACTCCTGGTGGCCATAATAAGTTTGTAAAGTATTTTATTCCCTCTGTTTTGATTCCGACAAAAAGAAATATTACGTAAGTGACAAGACTTAAGAAGAGAGGAAGTGCCATGCGGGAAGTAACTGGGAAATTAATAAGTGGAGTCACTTCAAATAAGTTACCAACCAAGATAAACATAAAAACTGAAATTAGATACGGTGTAAATTTCTCACCACCTCGGCCAATAACACCGAGAGCTATTTCATCTTTTACGAAAGTAAAGATGCTTTCAACTACTGATTGAAGTCTTCCAGGAACAACTGATTTTTTTCTAAGCCCAAAAAACATTAAAACTACTGGGATAATGGCAGCTAAAAGTATAAGAATTTCTGTTCGGGAGATATCTGAAGAACCAAAGTTCCCAAATTCGAACAAAGAGTTTACATTTTCAGGTTTGCAAACAACGTTGTTTATAAAATCACAAGTCTCAGCTGCTGTTATCATTTGCCCAATCTAAGTCAGTGTCTTTTCTTTTAATTACCATAGCCATTTCTAAGAATAACATACTTAAAAACACGATTGGCACTGTCAAAGACATTGCCAATTCATCAATAGAATATAAGCTTCTCAGTAATAAGAGAAGTCCAAAAATGAAAATTAATCTAAATAAATATCCAAAAATTGCGGCGAAGTAATAGAAATTCAATGAGACTTTTGCTGCATATGACATGATGACTGCACCCAAATAAAATCCAATTGCAACAATTATTGAAGACGCTAGAGATGTAACAAATGCATTTTGTGATCTAATTAAAAAAAGAAGTGGGCAAAGGATATAAATTATTGATGCCCTTTTAAGCATTCTTGTAGCTAGTACTAATTCAACATTCATTGATCTTGTTCAAGTTTTTTTGAAATTTTCCACATTCTTCTGAAACCATCATAAATTCCAACAAACAAAAAGATGATGACTGTGTACGGCTCAAACCCGATAAAATTTTGGACTAGTAAACCCACTAACAGACCGCTAATTATTGAAGTTGAAAACGAACTTACTGGACCGTAATCTTCTAAATTTAATTTTCTTCGATTGTTAGACATATGGCTTGTATTGTGAAGCTAACTCTTTGACTTCATCTTTTAATTCATCAAGCTTGTTTGAATCTGATCTATGTTTGAGAATTTCTGAAATTAAGTATCCTACTTTTATTAATTCACTTTCCTTCATTCCACATGTTGTTGCAGCTGGTGTACCCATTCTTATACCTGATGTAATAAATGGTGATCTCTCATCAAAAGGAATGGCATTTCGATTTAGCGTAATTCCCATTTCATTGAGTAAAATACCAGCATCTTTACCGGTTAATTCTTCGTCAACACTGTTTGTATCAACTAATACAATGTGATTAGTTGTTCCCCCACTAACGACTCTTAGACCTTCATTTATGAAAGAGTCGGAAAGGGCTGAAGCATTCTTTAAAATTTGAGCTGTATAATCTTGAAAATCTTTTGATAGTGCTTCTTTAAAGCAAACGGCCTTTGCTGCAATCTGGTTATTTAATGCCCCACCTTGTGCTCCTGGGAAAATATTTTTATCTACACCTTTTGCAAATTCCTCTGTTGACAAAATCATTCCACCCCTTGGACCTCTCAGTGCTTTATGAGTTGTTGCAGTCACAACATCAGCATATTTCATTGGATTCTCAACAACTTTACCGGCAACAAGGCCAATAAAATGTGCGGCATCAACCATAAAATAAGCTCCAACTGAATCAGCAATCTCTCTAAATGCCTTGTAATCAAGCTCCTGAGAATAAGATGAATAACCTGCAATTAGTAATTTTGGTTTTGTTTCCTCTGCTAATTTTGCAACATCATCCATATCGATCAGTTCAGTTTCTTTATCTAATCCATAACCAACAAAGTTATACATTCTTCCAGAAAAGTTAACAGGAGAACCGTGTGTTAAATGCCCACCTTGGTCAAGAGACATACCCATAACGGTGTCCCCAGCTTCTAGGAGGTTTAGGTAGACTGCCATGTTTGCTGATGATCCTGAATGAGGCTGGACGTTTGCATGATCTGCCTCAAATAATTCACATGCTCTGTCAATTGCGAGTTGTTCTATCTCATCAACAGTCTCACAACCCTCATAATATCTTCTTCCTGGAAAACCTTCTGAATACTTGTTTGTAAGAATAGAACCTGACGCCTGCATCACTGCCTTTGATGCAAAGTTCTCTGAAGCAATTAAATGTATATGTGAGTTTTGACGTGCTAAATCATTATCAATTAATGATGCTATCTCATTATCTGATTCAAATAATTCAGTGTTTAATGCGCCAGTATTTTCCATATCTACACTTTAACAGTAACTTGGAGGCCATTTAAGTGGCCCTTGCCTTAAAATTTCCCCACCTGTAACTCTAAAATCGACAACTGTAGATCCATTTCCATGGATTGATGTTCCCTCTAAATAATATCCAATATTGTCTTTAAACATTTCATATGCCTCACTGTCGTTCTTTGCTTCTTCGTCGCCAGAGGTATTTGCACTTGTAACTGCTAGTGGACCAATTTCATTTAATAGTTGTATAGTTATTTCATTATCAGGAACTCTTAATCCAATTGTGTTTGGATTTTTCGTACCGACACCATCAACATATTCTTCATTGGTTTCAACAACTGCAGTCAGAGGTCCTGGCCAATAGAGATCTACAATTTCAGGTACTTGTGTAACAAGATCAAGTTGTTGTAAATATGTGTATGAGGGAATAAGTAATGAAATAGGTTTTGAGTCATCTCTTTCTTTTAATTCGAATAATTTTTCTACAGCTTCTTTAGAGTTTGGATTGACGCCTATACCGTAAACGGTTTCTGTGGGAATACCAACAACTTCATTTTTATTAATTGCATCTATTGCTTGTGAGATATTATCGCCTTGCATAAACATACCTATCTTTGTCTGCCAAGTCTTTAATTAATTCTACATCGTCATAGTTATTCAATAATTCAATTACTTTCTGACCAAATCTCTCATCAATCTCAAGAAATATTTCAAAGTCTTTGTATTTTTTATCTTCAATTTGATTTATGAGGTTTTGAATAATGTTAATCCCGTCATTATCTCCACCATCAAGTGCATTTAAAGGTTCGTAATTTAGGACTTCCAAATCAAGAGTTTCAATTTCACTGCTGGGTATATATGGTAAGTTTGCAATAATTAAGTCAAAATTACTATTACTTACTTCATTAAGTAAATCTGATTGGATGAATTCAATATTCATTCCATTGAGAGTTGCGTTTTCAGTAGCTAATTGAATAGCAAAAGGTGAGATATCGATTCCTTTTACTTCAGCTTCTGGATATAAATGTTTCATCATCAGACTTATACAACCAGAACCAGTACCAACATCTAATATGCTTTTTGGTTTTACAACCTTGTTTTTAATTATCTCGATCAAATACTCTGTTTCAGGTCTTGGAATTAATGCACGTTCATCTACTTTTAACTGAACAGTATAAAAGGGCATGAATTCTTCAATATATTGAATTGGTTCATGATTTAACCTGCGTGTAAGTAATGTTGAATATTCGTTTTGATATTCTGTTTTACTACCAGAGATTTCTTGAGCTTTTTGTTTTAACCTCTCAAGTTCATGATTTGGAATAGATTTTATATCCAATTATTCCTCTAAAGTTGCGAGTCTTGTTGTTTCATTATCTGCTATCAGAGCGTCAATAAAATCACTTAAATCACCATCTAATACCTGGTCTAGTTTTTTCAGGGTTAAGTTGATTCGATGATCAGATACCCTGTTGTCTTTATAATTGTAAGTTCTAATTTTGTCAGATCGCTCACCGGAACCTACTTGTTCTTTTCTATTCTTTGCTCGTTCAGCTTCAGCTTCGTCTTGACGTGCTTTTAATAATCTTGCTCTTAAAATTCTCATAGCTTTTTCTTTATTTTGTAATTGTGATTTTTCATCTTGGCAGGAGACAACAAGCCCGGTAGGAACGTGGGTGATTCGTACGGCTGAGTCTGTTGTGTTGACACTTTGGCCACCTGGTCCACTTGATCTGTAGACATCTACTTTTAAGTCATTTTGATCAATATCTATATCTACTTCCTCTGCTTCAGGTAAGACAGCTACGGTTGCAATAGAAGTATGGACTCTTCCTTGTGACTCTGTTTTAGGAATTCTCTGTACTCTATGTGCACCAGCTTCAAACTTTAGTTTTGAATAAACACCTTTAGATTTTATAGCAAAGATAACCTTGCTATATCCACCCATATCAGAATCAGTCATCTCTATCTTTTCAACATTCCATGAGTTACGTTCCGCAAAACGTGAATACATTTTGAATAGATCTCCAACCCAAATGGATGCTTCCTCTCCACCTGCTCCAGGACGTATCTCTACAAGAACATCCTTCTCATCAGATGGATCTTTTGGTAGTAAGGCAACTTTTATTTTTGTAACAATGTTTTCAATTTCAGCAGTTGAGTTTTTAATGATGTCTTCATATTCACTCTTCATCTCTTCGTCGGTTTCCTCATTAAGCAACTCTTCAGCATCTGATATATCTGAAGTTAGTGTTTCCCATTGTCTGAAAAGCTCAACAATTGAAGACATATCACTGTGTTTTTTTGCCATCTCTGCATATTTATTTGGATCACTTGAGATATCAACTTTTGATAAATCATCTTCTAATTGTTTTTGTGATTCAACTATTGCAGTAAGTTTTTTAATTAATGTTTCATCCATGAGTTACCTCTTTTGTATTTTCAAGAAAAGTATCAAGTTCATCAGTATTTTCACTATGTTTTATACAGTTTGCCATAGCAACTCTTGCGACCTCAATCTGGTCATCAGATGGAGGTTTTGTTGTCATTTTCTGCATCCATATTCCAGGAGTACTAAAAAATCTTGAAAAAAGTGAGCCTGAGTATTGAAAATTTAATTTAAGTATTTCGTAGGAAATCATTGCAACGACAAACACGTGAAGAATACGTGTTACAAGTGTCATAAAAATACTCAATGTGGGAATAAATGGAAGCGTTAACAAACTAACAAAAACTATCAAAAATATGAATGCGGTTCCACATCGAATGTGTTCTTTAGGGAAAGTTTTGATGTGATCAAGATTAAGATCTCTGTTATTTTCAAAAGCTGCAATGGTCATGTGCTCTGCACCGTGGAATTCAAACAGCTCTTTTGCGTCTTTTGTTTTACCAATAAGGAAAATGTAAAGAACAACGATTACACCACGTAAAAGTCCCTCATATAAACCTTTCGATGTCTGATCTGTTTCAATCAAATCGATCAGTAATCTTGGTCCTGCAATAAGAAGCGAGAGAAACACAACAATAAAAACGTAGTTAAAGATTTTATTAATAAGTGTTGGTTCTGGCTCATCCTCATAATATATCTCATCAGACATTGTTAAACCTTGATAACCAACATATAAAGAATCAATAAGTGCTCCAATACCACGCATTAATGGAAGTTTGAATATACCAGGCCTTCTAACCAAAGGCGTTCTCTCTTTAAAGAACTTTACAATTTCATTATTTTGATTTCTTACAGCAAGTGACCAACCCTTTGGGCTTTGAATTAGGACACCACTTATTACAGCTTGTCCACCATAAGAAATATCATTTTCAGACATGAGAAAAAGGGATTAAAGAAGTTATTCTTCTTCTTGAGAAGAAACTTCTTGCTTAGGTGCTTGTCTTGTACTTGTTGAACCGTATCGTTGTTTGAATCTTTCAACTCTACCTGTAGAGTCAACAAGTTTTTGTTTTCCAGTAAAAAAAGGATGGCTTGCACTAGAGATTTCTAGTTTTACAAGCGGATATTCTTTTCCATCTTCCCAAGTAATTGTTTCAGATGTCTTAATGGTTGATCTTGTAAGAAATGCAAAATCAGCATCTTCATCTCTAAAAACAACTTCTTTATATTCGGGATGTATATCTTTTTTCACAATTTCTACTTTACTTTATTTGTTGGTTTTTGCGACATCCTTTAAGAATGCGTCATTACTTTTTAGAGTTTTAAGCCGATCTATTAATAATTCTGTTGCTGCGCCACCCTCAAGACCAACAAGAACTCTTCTTAGAGTCCATAATGATTCAAGTTCTTTTGGTGAAACGAGTCGTTGCTCTTCACGAGTTCCAGATGGTGTAACATCTATCGCTGGGAACACTCTTTTATCTGCAAGTTGTCTATCTAAACGAAGCTCCATATTTCCAGTTCCCTTAAACTCTTCAAAGATAACTTCATCCATTTTTGAGCCAGTCTCAACCAGTGCAGTACCAAGAATTGTTAGGCTTCCTCCACCTTCAATGTTTCTTGCTGCACCAAAGAATTGTTTTGGAGGAGTTAAAGCAGTCGAATCAACACCACCTGATAAGATTCTTCCACTAGCTGGAGTTGCTAAGTTATGAGCTCTCGCAAGTCTTGTAATGGAATCCAATAAAATTACAACGTCCTTACCTTCCTCTACTAATCTTTTTGCTCTTTCAATAGCTAATTTGGAGACTTGAGTGTGCTCATCTGGTGGTCTATCAAAGGTTGAAAAAACAACTTCACCATCTACTGAACGTTGCATGTCGGTTACCTCTTCTGGTCTTTCATCAACTAAAACAACCATTAAATAAACCTCTGGGTTGTTAGCAGTAATTGAATTTGCAATTTCTTTTAATATTGTAGTTTTACCTGCTTTCGGTGGAGAAACAATTAATCCTCTCTGACCCTTTCCAATAGGTGCAATAAGGTCTACGATTCTTCCAACAAGTCGTTCTGGTTCGCCATCAATTTCAAGCTTTAATCTCTCATCTGGAAATAGAGGTGTAAGTTTATCAAAATCTACTCTACGAGCTAACAGTTCGGGATCGCCACCATTTACAGTTTTTGGTTCGACTAATGCTGGATATTTTTCTTTTGCACGAGGTGCACGGATTGGACCTGTTACAAGGTCTCCTTTTCTCATTCTAAATTTTTTGATTGCTCCTGCTGGAACGTAGACGTCCATTTCACTGGGTTTGTAACCACCGCATCTTAAAAATCCATATCCTTCTGGGAGAATGTCAAGAATACCCTCTCTAATTTCTCCTTCTTTAATTTGGCTGTCGCCAGAACTAACTACTGAAGGACCATCATCGTTATTTGATTTACTTATAACTTCAGCTACTTCAGTTTCTTCTGGGTCTAAGATTTCATCGCTATGTTCAACTAATAGATCGATTAGTTTTGCTTTTTGTAGTCCTTTATGTTCAATGCCTAAACTTTCAGCAATTGATCTAAGGTCTGCTACCGGTTTTGATTGTAATTGTGATCTTGCGGACATTCTTTCTCCTATATAAAATCATATTTTTTGGAAATGATTTGTGAATTGTTTTGCCTGAAAGACACTTTCATTATATACATACTTTTTGTAAAGATGCAGTTTTTATTTTTTTAATTTAATGGCCTAGTTATTGAATAAGGAACAATTATAACCAAAGTAGCTAGATAATAAAACACCCCAAATACTGCCATTTGTGGTAAATCGAAAAGTATAGAAAAAGTCAATACAATTGGAAAATTCTGACATAAGGCCTCTATGGAAACTGTTACTGCATCCTTTTTTTCGATCTTTATAAGTCGAGAGGTGCTTTCTACAGCAATAAAGACTGTCCCAATTGCAACCAATACAATAGTTATAGCTTCAGAAAAATAATCAAATAATGCTTCCCTAAGTTCAAAAGGCCCAGTTATAGAAATAACCGCTATGTATAGTTTTAGAAATTTATCTAAGAAAGAAGATAATCTATTAACTGTTCGAATGTCTTTTGAATTTAAGAAATACCCAACTAGAAAAGGAATAAATATTAATAAAGTTAGCTGTGTTAACGTCTCTAAGAAGTTAAAAGAAAATCCTTCTGCATCAATTGAAATAATGCTTAACCAAAAAACTGTTGTAAATGGAGTAATAAGTGATGTTAATGAAGTTAACGAAACCGAAAGAGGGATGTTGCCTTTTTTATAATGAGTTAAAATTCCAGATATAAATCCACCAGGTGCCAATAAAACGATAGCAATTGAAATTGCAAATATACTTGTGTTAAAAACTAAATATAAAGTTAATCCAATCAAAGGTAATACAAAAATTTGAAAAAATAATGCGTAAGAAAATGATATTTTGTTTTCTATGGTGTCTTTAATGTCTTGATAATTAGTTTGAGTACCTAAAAAGTAAAACATAACTGGAATCATTGGTGTTATTGTCTTAAATGCGAGAGATGAAGAGATCAGATTGTTTAACTCTTGAATTGACATATTAAGATTTTATTATTTTAAAAATTATTTACAAGTACCAAAAGCTTTATAAATATATCATTTAGATTAGAATCTATTCTAACCAAACTGAATTAGAATGAGTTCCAATTAAAGTTTAATTAGAATCTATTCCATTTGAATCTATTCCATTTGAATCTATTCTAGTCAAAATATATTTTTTTAATTTTTAATCCTTTATACACAGGGATGCATAATTCTCTAGGTATTCTCTCTCAGATACCTGCAAAATAAGATCATCTCTGTAATAAAGATAATCTCCCCCATAGTAAAGGACTAATGCGTCAGCAAATAATTCTTCACTTCCAAAAAATTCTTGAGCTTTTTTTCTTTGATTCTCACCTTCTGAGTTAACACAGTTTCTTGTTAAATATGAAAGTGCGTGAGATGTTTCATGAAGCAATGTATTGTAAGCTCTATTGTTAGCAAATGCTTTGTTTGAAACCCAGACTGATAATTTCCAATTTGAATTTGTTGAGCCATCAGCAAATGTTCCAGCT
>ARQR01000009.1 GCA_000384495.1 actinobacterium SCGC AAA015-D07
GTTTCTAAAGACTTGATAAATAAAGAAAGCTTGGATAATTTTAACCAAAATCTTAAAGTTTATGATTCCCTTGAAACGGTAGTAGATGATAAAACATTTGTAATTGAAGCTGTCGTTGAAAGATTTGACGTAAAAAAAGATATTTTTGCTACGATTTCAAACATACTCGATGAGGATGTTGTTCTTGCAACAAACAGTTCATTTATAGCAGCATCAGAAATTGCGCAACACTGTAAACATCCCGAGAGATTTATAAATATGCACTTCTTTTACCCTCCATTAAGAATGGATCTTATTGAAATTTCATTTCCAGAATCCACTAGCAAAGAAGTAGTTGATAGGACTAAAGAACTGAGCAAATTAATGGGAAGAACAGTTGTGACTCTAAATAAAGAAACACCAGGCTTCATTGTAAACAGGATGTTAGGTGCGTTAGTTGATGAGGCCTACGAACTATATGACGAGGGTATAGCCGACTTCAAAGATATTGACATGGCAATAAAGAAAGGATTGAACCATCCACTTGGACCATTTGAATTAACTGATTACTCAGGCTTAGATATTAGTTATTATTCAAAACTTAAAATTTATAATGAGACAAAAAACCCAAAAGATAAACCCAAAAAATTTCTAGAAGAAAAAGTTAAAGATGGGAAATTGGGTGTAAAAACAGGAGAAGGTTTTTACAATTATGACAAACCTTCAAAGTCTTGATCTTTAAGATTAAAAAAGAATTCTCTTTCTGCTTTAATTTTTAAAATTATTCTTTCAGATTGAATTTCAAAAGGGTATGGTTTGTTCCAATATTTCTGAGATAGATCATTAATATTTTTTAAAGCGTCTTCACCTGTAATTTCACCAACTACCTCTCCTCTAATTTCCACAAATTTAAACTCATTGTCATGCTTCCAGATCATAACATTGACTCTTGGGTCATCTTTTACATTTAAATATTTTCTACGGTGGATTTCCGTATTTATTAAAATATTTTCACCATCTGTATCAACCCACATTACGTGTGTTTGAGGGGCACCACTTTTAAAAAGCGTCGTTAAAGTTGCATAATTAGGCTCTTTTGCCATTGCAATCGTTTTTTTATCTAATCCCATATAATTATCATAGAATATTATGAAAGTTGTTTTGCAAAGAGTTAAATCAGCATCAGTGAAAGTTGATAACTCTTTAATTTCAGAAATTAGCAGTGGCTATCTTCTTTTATGGTGTATTGAAAAAGGTGATACTCCAGAAGATATTGAAACTCTAACAAACAAGATTATTAATTTGAGAATTTTTCCTGACGAACAAGGAAAAATGAATAAATCAATAATTGATGCTAATGGAGAAATACTTTTAGTAAGCCAATTTACATTAAGTGGAAATATTCAAAAAGGAAATAGACCATCATTTATAAATTCTCAAGATCCAGAGATTGCAAAAAAAATGATTGATGATGTTGCTGAGATATTTTCTGACCGATTAACCGTTAAACAAGGTATCTTTGGAGCTTTAATGGAAGTTTCACTTATTAACGATGGTCCTTTAACAATGTTTATTGAATCAAGAGATGGAAAAATTCAAAGTTAAGCAGATTGTAACTTTATATTTTTCTTTCCTTCAGCTTCACTAAGTTTTTTATCCAAATAATATTCTTCACCAGCCCAAAGATGTAATCCAAGACCAACTTTCATAGCACATCTTTTGAATGCATCTGATTCAGCATGCTTAGCATTCATGCCGTCACTTCCTTGATCGTGTTCAACATCTCCAATTGATGTTATGGTTACTGATTTGCCATCAATTTGTGTTGTTAGTTTGCCAAAGCAACCAACTACTTTTCCACTATTATCTTGTCTAATTAATTGAACAACTTCCCAATTAAAAGGACCACATACCTCTAAAAGTCTTTGAGTAATGACAGAATGAGGAATATAGTTTCCAAATTTACCTTTTGGAGCGGGCTTAATCCACTCATCTGGAAATTGTCTTGATAGTTCATATAATTGATTCATTATTTCCTTTCTTTATGACCTAGCTCTTTTGCCCATTTTGGGGCTGTACTGTTGTTTGTATTTATACTTTTTAAGTCAGCTTTTTCTTTCCATTCTTTATATAAAAAAGTATCACGAATCATTTCGGGATTAATATTCTTAGAATTTGAAAAAGCATCAAGACCCTTTAGTTTAGGAACAAAGGTTTTATCATCTACTACCGTTTCAAGGGAATCATAAACTTTAAGATTTTGGTTAAAATTATCCAAGCTTTCTTTATTTATCAAGTCTTTAGAAACTAAATTTTCTATATTCTCTCTAGTAAAAACTAATTTGCTATCCAAATATTCTTTGTTGTTATCAAAGATACTTGTTTCATGACCTGACATTGCTGATAAAGCCGCAATCTGACTTCCCATTTGTCCACCACCGATAACTGCAACTTTTTCCATAATTATCTATGTTTATTAATTTCTCTTCTTGCTATTGATCTTAGATGAACTTCATCTGGTCCATCTGCAATTCTTAATACGCGAGCTCCTGCGGACATCCTTGCCAGTGGAGTATCTTGGGATAACCCCATTGCACCATGCGTTTGTATAGCTTTGTCGATGACGTAAGAAGCAGCCTCAACAACAGATACTTTTATAGATGAGATTTCTATTTTTGCTTCTTCTTTACCAACTGTATCGATTAGCCAAGCAGTTTTTAAAGTTAGCAATCTTGCTTCCTCTATTTTTATTCTTGAGCGAGCAATCCAATCTTGAATAACACCTTGTTCAGCTAATTTTTGACCAAATGTTTCTCTTTCAAGTGATCGGTCGATCATAAGAGATAATGCTCTCTCTGCCATTCCGATAGCCCTCATACAATGATGTATTCTTCCAGGCCCAAGCCTAGCTTGAGCTATTTTAAATCCCATTCCTTCTCCCCCAATGATGTTAGATTTTGGAACAACGACATTTTCAAATAAAAGCTCTGGATGTCCTGTGTATCCATCATCATATCCAAATACTTGCATTGGTCTAATTATCGATAGTCCCTCGCTATCCATAGGAACTAATACTTGGCTCTGCCTTTGGTATGGAGGACTATCTGGGTTTGTCACACCCATAAAAATACATATTTTTGCATTTGGATTTATTGCATTTGAAGTCCACCATTTACGACCATTAATTACATAATTGTCACCGTCACTTACAATTGAACTTCCTATGTTTGTAGCATCTGAGGAAGCTACATTTGGCTCAGTCATTGCAAAGCATGATCTTATTTCTCCTTCAAGAAGTGGTTCAAGCCATTGTTTTTTTTGTTCTGCCGTTCCAAACTCAGCTAGAATTTCCATATTTCCTGTATCAGGGGCAGAGCAATTAAATACTTCAGGAGCCCACCAATTATGACCTGTGATCTCGGCTAATGGTGCATAGTCAACATTTGATAATCCATATCCATATTCCTTATCAGGTAGAAATAAATTCCACAAATTTTCACTCTTAGCTTTTGATTTAAGCTCATTTAATATTTCTGGAATATGCAATGGATCTCCTGAGTCAATAATTGCATTCTCATAGAGCTCCTCATTTGGATAAATATGGTCAGCGAAAAAGGTTTTTAGCTTATCTTGTAATTCAAGTGATTCTTTAGAGAAATTAAAATCCATCAATCTTATTGTATCAATTTAAACTTCTGAACCAAAAAACTTTCATTAATATGTTCTTTGATGGACTTTTTTAGCGACAAACTCAAAAAATTTGTTTCTACAGTTGTAGATATTTCAGAAGATTTCAACTTTGAACAATTTAAAGTAGGAAGGTCAAATATTACTTTTAAAATTTTTGATGATTCAAATACATTTGTATTAAGAAGGCCTCCATTTGGACTCAAATTAGAATCTGCACACAATATGGGTAGAGAATATAAAATATTAAAAGTTTTAAATGAAAATGGTTTAAGGGTTCCAAAACCATTCTATCTATATGACAAGAAGGAGTTATCTACAGATGATTTTTATATTATGGAATTTATTGAGGGTGATACGATAGCTAACGACCAAGTCGCAGAAAAATATGACCAATCACAGAAAAAAACAATTACAGAATCATTCATTAAAACTCTTACAGAAATTCACAATTTTAATGTCATAACTTCAGAATTAAGTGACTTGGGAAAACATGAGGATTACGTAGTAAGACAAATAAACAGATGGAATAAACAATTTCAATCTCAAAAAGTTAGAGAAATAAAAGAACTAGAAAGTGCAACTAATTTACTGCTTGATTCTATACCTCCACAACAAACTGTTGGAATAGTTCATGGAGATTATAGATTAGATAATGTCCGAGTAAAGGATAACAAAGTAACAGCCGTACTGGATTGGGAACTGTGTACTTTAGGAGATCCACTTGCAGATATGGGAACAGTTATAGCATCTTGGAATACAAAAAAAGAAAAAGACTCTCCATTTATATACTCTCCTACCCTTTCTGGTGGATTTCATACACGTGAGGATGTTATTAAATTATATCTAAGTAACTCAAATCTAGAATTAAAAGATATTGAATTTTACACAAGGTTATCTTATTGGAAACATGCAATGATAATGGAAGGAGTATACATAAGATATTCCATGGGATCATATGGAAAAACAAATGAAAATGAAATAGAATCATTTAAGAACAGTACAATAAAGTTTGCAAATAAAGCTGCGAATAAAAATTTATTAGAGGAGATAACATGATGATTGTACCTGCAGAGGAAATGGAAAAATATATTGGTCAAGAGGTCGGTGTTTCAGACTGGTTCGAAATAAATCAAGATAGGATAAATCAATTTGCAGAAGGTACAAACGATCATCAATTTATTCATGTTGATGAAGAAATGGCTAAAAGTACTCCATGGGGAACTACAATAGCTCATGGATTCCTGACATTGAGTATGATAACTTACTTATCTGCCGACAACACTGTCATGCCAGAAAATATTCAAATGGCAATTAATTATGGTCTTGACAAAGTTCGTTTCATGGAAGCTGTGCCAGTAAATAGCAAGATTAGAGGGAGATTTGTTTTGTCAGATGTTCAGTATAAAAAAGCTGGTAGATGGTTGGTAAAGCATACTGCTACAATTGAAATTGAGGGTAAAGATAAACCAGCAGCTATTGTTGAGCCTTTAACTTTATTTATAATTACAGAATAGAAGAAAGAAGACTAAAAATGAGAGAAGCAGTAATTGTATCAGCAGCAAGAACACCTATTGGAAAAGCTTATCGTGGAGCTTACAACAAAACAGATGCTCCTACACTAGGTTCTTATTCAATTAAAGAAGCTGTTGAAAGAGCAAATGTTGATCCAAATGAAATAGAAGATGTCATTATGGGTTGTGCTCAACAACAAGGTTCACAAGCATTAAACATTGGAAGACTAAGTGCAATTGCAGCAGGATTACCAATTACTGTCCCTGGAATGACAATAGATAGACAGTGTTCATCTGGCCTAATGGCCATTGCTACCGGTGCAAAACAAATAATGACAGACAATATGAATGTTGTTGTTGCAGGTGGTGTTGAATCTATATCTTTGGTTCAAACTGCTGAATTGCGATTTGCTCCAGATCCAAACGTCGTAAAACTTGCTGATAACGCTTATATGCCTATGATCGAAACTGCTGATTTTGTTGCTGAAAAATATAATATCTCAAGAGAATATCAGGATGAATATTCATTACAAAGTCAACAAAGAACTGCAGCTGCTCAAGAGGAAAACAAGTTTGATGACGAGATTATTTCAACAACTACAACAAAAAGTGTCAAAAATAAAGAAACCGGTGAAGTTACTGATGAAGAGGTTGAATTAACAAAAGATGAGGGAAATAGACCAGAGACCAATTTAGAGGGTTTATCCTCTCTTCCTCCAGTTTATGGAGAAGGAAAGTTCATTACAGCTGGAAATGCTTCACAATTATCGGATGGTTCAGCTTCTGTTGTTTTAATGGAAGCAAGTGAAGCAGAAAAAAGAAACCTGGAACCGCTTGGATATTATCGAGGTATGACTGTATCAGCATTAGCTCCAGAGGAAATGGGAATAGGTCCTGTATACGCAGTCCCAGATTTATTAAACAAATTCAACTTAAAAATTGAAGATATAGACCTCTGGGAACTAAATGAAGCGTTTGCTGTTCAAACTTTATATTGTAGAGACGAGCTTGGTATTGACAACAGCATATATAACGTTAATGGTGGTTCAATATCAATAGGCCATCCCTATGGAATGACTGGTGCAAGAATGACGATGCATGCATTAATAGAGGGTAAAAGAAGAAACGCAAAATTCGTAGTTGTAACTATGTGTGTCGGTGGTGGTATGGGTGCAGCTGGTTTATTTGAAGTTATCTAGATTTTAAATTCCTAACTAAATTTTAAATCACAATCTTACAATTTATAATGTTGTATGGAAAAAATTCATACAAAAGCTGACTATCTAGATTCTCTTAAAAACAGAAACCTAACAATCTACTTAATGGGTGAGCTTGTAGAAGATCCCTCGACACATCCGATAATAAAGCCAAGCATAGAAGCAATGGCTGAGACCTATGCTCTTGCTGAGAGAGAACCTGAATTAGCATCTGCAATATCTCCTTATACCAATGAGCCAATTAATAGGTTTTTACATATTGCTGAAAATAATCAAGATTTATATCTACAAAACCAAATGCAAAGAAAGTTGGGACAATTAACTGGGACTTGTTTTCAAAGATGTGTTGGTATGGATGCATTCAACGCTCTTCATTCAGTTACTTACGAAATTGATGAAAAATATAAAACTGATTATCACAAAAAATTTATAAACTTCTTAACAAAAATGCATGAATCCAATCTGGTTATTGGTGGCGCAATGACTGATGTCAAAGGTGATAGATCAAAACCACCACATCAACAGGCAGACCAAGATTTATATCTCAGAGTTGTGAAACGAGACAAAAAAGGTGTGTACGTTTCTGGAGCAAAAGCTCACCAGACAGGTTGTTTAAATTCCCATTGGATGGTCATCATGCCAACTTTAAGACTTACAGAAGATGATAAAGATTATGCAATAGTTGGAGCGCTACCTATCGAATCTGAAGGAATAACTTACATTTATGGGCGTCAATCATGTGACACAAGAAGTATGGAGCCTGGTGAGTACGATGTTGGTAATAAGTACTTTGCTGGCCAGGAAGCAATGGTAATTTTTGACAATGTGTTTATACCGAATGAATACATATTTATGGATGGTGAATACGATTTTGCAGCAATGTTGGTTGAACGATTTACATGCTATCACAGAAGATCTTATGTTTGTAAAGCTGGAGTAGGAGATGTAATGATTGGGGCAGCTGCAACCATTGCTGAATACAATGGAGTCGAAAACAAATCACATATCAGAGAAAAATTAGTTGAGATGAATAAATTGAATGAAACAATTTACGCGACGGGAATTGCTTCATCATTACAAGGAAAAGAAACTAAAAGTGGAAACTTTATCAATGACGATTTACTAGCAAATGTTTGTAAGCAACATGTAACAAAAGAAACATATGAAATTGGAAGATTAGCACAAGATCTTGCAGGAGGATTGGTTGCTTCAATGCCCTCAGGAATTGACATTCACGAAAGTGATATGTCCCCAAATCTCAAAAAATACTTAAAAGGTAAAGAAGATATAAATACTGAAGATCGTGTCAAAATGTTGAGACTAATAGAAAATATGACTTTAGGAAGAAATGCTGTAGCTTATTTAACTGAGTCTATGCATGGAGCTGGATCTCCTCAAGCACAAAGAATCCAAATTTCAAGAAAAGTTGATATTGAAGAAAAGAAGAACTTTGCAAAAAAGTTGTCTGGAATCATTAAAAGAGAAGAGTAATGAAAGCTGTAGTTTGTACAACACTTGGTGAACCTAATCTCCTTGAAATTAAAGATAATCCCATCCCAGAACCTCAAAAAAATGAAGTATTAATAAAAGTTGAAGCTGCAGGTGTAAATTTTCCGGATGCACTGATGGTACAAGGAAAATATCAGATTGTTATGGACCCACCATTTACACCCGGAACAGAAGTTTGTGGGATTGTAGAAGGCATTGGAGAAGATGTTGAAATTAAGATTGGTACAAAAGTTATAGCTTTACCTCCAATGGGTGGTTTTGCAGAATATGTAAGTGTTCATAAAAGTTTAGTTATACCGGTATCTGAAGCAGTAGATTCCTATGCTGGGGCAAGCTTACCTATAAACTACGGAACTTGTTATTACGCATTAAAAAGAAGAGCAAATATACAGAAGGGTGAAAGTTTACTTGTTCTTGGTGCTGCAGGAGGAATTGGAACTGCAACTATCCAGTTGGCAAAAGTCATGGGTGTAAAAACTCTATGTGCAGTTGGCAGTGATGAAAAAGAGGAATACGTAAAATCATTGGGTGCGGATCAAATTATACGATATGACCAAGTTGATTTAAAGGAAACAACAAAAGAACTAACTAATGGTAAAGGTGTTGATGTGGTCATGGACCCAGTTGGTGGTAATGTGACTGAGCAAGCTTTGAGAGCTACAGCTTGGAATGGGAGGCTACTTGTAATTGGTTTTACAGATGGAAACATTCCAAAGATACCTCTTAATTTAACTTTGGTAAAAGGTGTTTCGATAGTTGGAGTGTGGTGGGGACGTTGGACAACAACTTCGCCAGAAGAAACGGCAGAAGATTTTGAAGAACTCTTAAATTTTATTGAAAAAGGCGAATTAAATATTGAGCCAAAAAATGTTCATACAATTGAAGAGACTCCCCTTGCATTAGAAAATTTCTTATCTCGTAAAAATATAGGAAAAACAGTTATTAACTTTTAATTACTTTTTTGAAGATTCAAAATAAGGATTTGATCCAGATGCGTGATCAGTTGCATCAATAATATTACCTATCTCTGGTACTGCATCTCTCAATGCCTTTTCAATACCTTGTGTCAAAGTTACTTGTGCCATACCACATCCTTGGCAACCTCCACCAAGTCTAAGATACACATCTTGGCCTTCTACTCCTACAAGACTTGCTTGACCACCGTGGGAGGCTATTGCAGGATTTATCTGACTCTCTAAAACTGTCTGTACTTTCTCTGCTAGTTCACCTGTAAGTTCAGGCATGTCTTCTGGGTTGCCAAACATTGCTGGGCTTGGAGTGTTAGGATTATCCATTGTCAATCCAGGAGCGTCTGGATCATCTGACATATCTAAACTTGCTCCGTTAAAATTATCAACATCTTTACTAGCAATGACTACAGACAATTCACCAAATTCTATTCTTTTATCATCTGGTCTCGCCTGATCTAAGTCAAGGAAACTTAAGTCATAAGTATATTGATTTCCTTGGACACCATCTATTTGCAGAAACAAGGCATAATCTTTTTCACCTGGTTCTTGCTCTCTCAATTCAAGAATTTTAGCAACAGCGGTATCGCCAATATTGAATTTAAATTCGTCAGTCATATACTTAATATTAGTAAGCTCAAGATATGTGTAAATAAATATGAAGAAACTATTACTTGTTATTCCAGAAAATAGCTACAAATCAAACGATTTTGTTACATCAGCTGAAAAATTAGATCTTGATTTCTTGGTAATTACAGATAGCCAGCAGGTTTCTGGTCAATTTTCAGATACAGTAATAATTCATAGTTTTGATAAGGAATTAGAGATTGATGTAAGAGAAAAACTTCAAGGTGTAACTCATATACTTCCAGTAGACCATAGTGCTCTTAAATTTTCTGCATATCTCGTAGATTTATTAAACGCTAAAGGTAATAACACTGAATCAATTAAAACAGCAATGAACAAATTTGAATCAAGAAACATATTTAATTCAATATCTAAAATAAAAATTCAAAATGCAATCGTAAAAAAAATTGAAGATATAGAGCCATTTATAAATGAAAATGGAACCTCTGTGTTAAAACCTATTTATGGCACAGCCAGTAAAAGTGTTATCAAAATTGATACTTTTAAAGAAAACAAAGCTGTGATAGAAAAATTAATTCAAGACTGTTCAGATCAGGATTTAATTATCGAAGAATTTGTCGATGGAAGTGAGTATGCATTAGAAGGAAATTTAATTAATTCTGAATTAAAAAAAATTATCATATTTGATAAGCCAATTAATTATAAAGAGCCTTACTTTGAAGAATCAATATATATAGCTCCAACAGAAATACCAGATAAAACTCAAAAAGAAATAGTTAATTTAGTTGGAAAAGCTTGTAAAAAAATGGGGCTTGAAAATGGACCTGTACACGTAGAATTTAAAATACATAAAAACGAAATATTCATAATCGAAATAAATCCAAGAATGATTGGGGGTTTATGCTCAAGATGTCTAAGTTTTGGTTTATTTAAAACCTCACTTGAAGAAATTGCACTTCACGCATTCTTAAATGATGAATTAAAGAGTATTGAACTACTCAGTAATTTTGTGGGGGTACTAATGATTCCAACACCAGCATCTGGAAAATTTATTTCAATTAACAAAAGTGAACTTGAAAATATCAATAATGTTTCTGGAGTTGAAATTACTGTATCTGAAAACTCAGATCTTTTAGAACCTCCTTTTGGAGACAAATATTTAGGTTTTGTTTTTTCACAAGGTGAAAAAAAAGAAAAAGTAATGGAGTCGTTAACTTTAGCAATGAATTTAGCAAATCCAATTATCGAATAACTATGATAACCTTCAATAAAATATGAAAAATGCATTAATCATTAATGGTGGTGAAAATACTACCAATAGAGATCAAATAGGTGAATTTGATTTCATTGTTGCTGTTGATTCTGGAGCTGAACATGCTTACAAATTATTTTTGAAACCTGATTTAATAATTGGTGATTTAGATTCCATAGATAAAAAAATATATGACAGAGTTACTAAGGATAAAATTGAAATAATTGAGTATCAAGCAGATAAAGATTATACAGATTTTGAAATTGCACTAAAACATGTAATAAATATGGAAATCAAAGATATAACTGTAATAGGAGGAGAGTATGGAGACATTGATCACTTATTTGGATCCTTGTTCAATATAAATAAATTACATAATGATGAAAATATTTTATGGATCCATGGTGACCAAAACATTCTATTTCCAAACTCTGAGAATGTAGAAATTGGAGTAAACAAAAATTTTAGTGTTTTACCATTTTCAGATTTAATCAATTTAACTATTTCTGGGGCAAAATGGAATTTAGAAAATGAAAATGTAGAATTTGGGGTATCTAAAACGCTTCGCAATATATCAAAAAATAATCAAATACATATATCCGTTTTGGAAGGAAAATATTGTTTAGTTATTAATAATTAAGATCTAGGTAGGTCCTTCCAGGCCTTGTCTTTATCTAATTTAGGTTCGCTAGGAAGACCAAGTACTCTTTCGGCGATAATATTTCTCATGATTTCGGATGTACCACCCTCAATTGAATTTGCGCGTGACCTTAAAAATAAACTTTGTGTATCAGTAAATCCATAAGAATCGTTATCAAAATTTAATTCTGGTTGTGATAGTTCATATCCTCTAGGAAATAATAAACCATCATTTCCTAACATCTCCATACCAAATTCATATGAAGATTTGTTAATTTCAGCCTCATGTAGCTTACTGGTTGAGCCTTCTGGGCCTGGGGTTCCTTTTTCTCTCAATTCAGCTGCTCTCAAATTTGTGAGACGTACAGCCTCTTGTTGAATCCATAATTCAACTAATTTATCTTTAATAACAGGATCATCTAAATTACGATCTTTCCATAGTTGAACCAAGTGTCCAGGAGCACCACTTCCTCTTTGTCTTACATTTCCACCAATTGCTACTCTCTCGTTCATCAAAATAGCCAAAGATACTCTCCAGCCATCACCAACTTCACCTAAAACATTTTCTTTAGGTATCTTTACATCTGTAAAATAAACTTCATTAAATTCTGCTTCCCCGGTTATTTGTCTTAAAGGCCTTACCTCAACTCCCTCTGATTCCATATCAACTATGAAAAATGTTAATCCTCTGTGTTTTGGTACATCTGGATCAGTTCTTGTAACAAGTAATCCCCATTTTGAAAGATGTCCGAGAGTAGTCCAAACCTTTTGTCCATTAACAATATAACCATCTCCATCATCAACAGCTTTGGTTGAAAGGCTTGCTAGATCTGAACCAGAACCAGGTTCAGAAAATAATTGGCACCAAATTTCTTCAGCTGTAAACATTGGCTTCAAGTATTTATCAATTTGCTCTTTTGTTCCATATTCGACAATAGTCGGAGCTCCCATTCCAATTCCTAAGAGATTTGCTATTCTGTTGTTAATTGAAATACCTTCTTTTCTTAAAGTTTCATTTACTAACAACTGAAACTTTGGATTCACATTTAAACCGCCAGCTCCCTCTGGAAAATGTACCCAAGCAAGTCCTAAGTCAAATTGTTTTGCCCAGAAGTCAGTCTTCGAATCGTTTTCTTTTCTGAATGATATAAGTTCATCAAGTTTTTCACGTACTAAAACTTCTGGATTGCTTAAATCAGTTTTTGTATCTGACAAAGTTATTCTCCTTGTTTCATAGCTTCAGTAAATAATGGTAATTCATCAGCTAAACTAGTCGGGTATATTGAATTAGATAAATCTCTAATTTTTTCAATATTTTCGAATATATCCTCTGCACTTGCCTTAGGATTAAAATAACCAACATCTGTTGATATACCTACTCTTGAAAATCTTCCTCCCCCAGCTGAGAAAATTTCATGGGTAATATCACATTGTTCAGATGCTAAAAACACAACAAGTGGAGTTATATTATCAACAGTTAACATATTTGCCATATCCTCACCAAACAAAGACTCTGTCATTCTAGTTGCTGCGTTTGGAGCAATGACATTTGCTTTTATATTATATTTTGCACCTTCAATAGCGAGAACATTTGTAAGTCCAACAATTCCCATTTTTGCGGCACCATAATTTAATTGGCCAAAGTTACCAAAAAGACCAGAGGGTGAGGAAACGTTTACGAACCTACCAAAGCCCTGTTCTTTCATCTGAACAAAAGCAGGTTGACAAACAAAGAAAGTACCTTTTAAATGGACATCAATAATTGCATTAAGGTCTTCTTCTTCCATTTTTGCAAAACTTTTGTCTCGCAGTATCCCAGCATTGTTTACAACTGCATGGATCCCACCAAACTCACTTAAAGCAGATTGAATTATTGATTCTCCTCCACTTTTTGTTGCTACTGAGTCATAGTTTGCAACTGCGCTACCACCATTATCAATAATTTCTTTTACAACAATATCGGAAGGTGCATTTTCTGACCCTTCACCATTTACAGACCCTCCAATATCATTAACAACTACATTTGCACCCCTATTTGCAAATTCAAGTGCATATGCCTTACCGAGGCCATTTCCTGCACCAGTAACCACAACTGTTTTATTTTCAAAATTTACGTCACCCATTTTTAGACCTCCTCATACATTGATTCAATTTCATCTTTATACCTTTCAGTTACAACATGTCTTTTTAATTTTAGGGATGGGGTTAGCTCTCCACTACTGTCAGTCCACTCATTAGAAAGTAACGTAAACTTCTTAATTTGTTGTACGTTTGCTACTTTGCTGTTTGATTTATCAACGTGTGCTTGAATTTCAGCAAGAACTTTTTCATTTTTAGACATACTCTCAATGTCATACTCAATATTGTTTTCATTAGCCCATTTTTCAGCACCACCATCGCCATCTAAAACAATTAATGCACTAAGAAATTTTTTTCCATCGCCAACCATACAAATTTGACCAATTAAATCGTGTGTTTTTATTAAGTTTTCTAACTCAACTGGTGCTATATTTTTTCCACCGGAAGTAATAATTATTTCTTTCTTTCTTCCAATTATTTTTGCAAAGCCATTTTCATCAATTTCAGCTAAATCGCCTGTGTGTAGCCATCCATCTTCATCAAATGTTGCTTTTGTTTCTTCTTCTGCTTTGTAATATCCCTTTGCTACATGTTTTCCTCTAATGCACAGCTCACCATCGTCCAACACTTTTATCTCAGTTCCCATAATTGGCATCCCTACTTTTCCAATTGGATTCATCACTTCTGGAACTGGTAGGTTATTAGATTTTAATAAACTATTAAAGTAGCCATTTGCAAAGCTAGGTACACAGAAAGTGGCTGGGCCAGTATCTTCAGTCATCCCATAAACTTCAGCTACATCAATATGAATTGCATGAAACCATTTTTGAACATCAGGGTTCATTGGTGCAGCTGCTGTAATAAAAACTTCAGAATTATCTAATCCAAGACCAACTTTAAATGATCTTTCAAACACAAGTTTATTGAATATAGCATCTTTAATTCTCACACCAAGTGGTGGGGTTTCCCCTCTTTGTTCATATTCAACCCTCTCTAAACCATTATCAATTGCTTTTAGTGCAAGGTCTTTTTTATCTGACTCATTAATCTTATTTATTAATCCAGATTGAAATCTCTCCCAAACTCTAGGTACTGCAAAAAATAATGTTGGCTTTATAGTTGGTAAAGCAGTAGCCATATCTTCTAAAACAGGTACTGGGAATAACTGTCCTTTTCTAAAAATTGATTGATAATGATCTGTCAATCTTGCAGCAATATGGGCCATTGGCAAATAGGACACGATTCTTGGGTTTGTACCTAAGCTAACAGACTGCTCTATTAAGCTCTGAAGTGTGAATAAGACATTTTCATGAGTCAACATAACTCCTTTTGGATTTCCAGTTGTACCAGATGTAAATATTAGGCAAGCAAGAGAATCAGAATTTACAGAATTTATCCTATTTTCTAATTCTGATTTGTCGTTACTATTTATTTCTTTTCCTTTGCTTATCAAATCCTCATAGCTAAGTACGTAATCTAAATCTTTATATTGTTCAAAGTCCTCAATCATTATTATGTATTGCATATCTGGACAATTTTCTTTTGCTTTATTGACTTCTTCAAAAAGTTCAGCATCTCCAACAAATGCAACTTTAGCTTCTAAAAGATTTGAAATATATTCAATCTGTCCAGATTTTAATTGTTTATAAATCGTTGAAGGTACAGCTCCGGCGTGCATAATTCCAAGATCACAAATAAAATGTTCCTTAACATTGTTTGCAACAATAAATGCATTATCTTCTGCTTGAAGCCCAATATCAATTAGACCAGAGGCTAAATTATGAACAGTCTCTCTATAAGCAGACCATGATACAGAATCCCAACCAGTATATTCTGAGTTGATTGGAGTATTCAATGCCGGATATTCAGGTACTTCCTCAGCATTATTATTGAAGTAGTCAATTATAGTTTTACCTTCAACAGTGCTCATCACTGACTTTTCTTGATTCTTTAAAAATTCTTGTATTTTGCTCATTAAATCCTATCTTTCATGAGTTAATTTTAATGTTCAAAGTTAAAATTCTCTAATTTGAAACTCAAAATTGTTGAGTTATTTTTTTCCAACCGCTATCTAAGTTATAGGAATCTAAAGCGCACATAACTTCAAGAATGTGAAATGGAACAGAAAGTTCATCTTCAGAAACTGTATTATTTTTTATGGCATCAACCATGTTTACAACACCTAAACCTCTGTAAAAATTATTTTGACTATCAGGAGATGAATAAATTAATTCCCATTGATACAAATCTTTGTCAAAAATAAAAATTTCACCATCATAATTATTTGGATCTGCAAGTTTTAAAGACGATTCATCACCATATATCTCTAATTTTGGATCATAGGGTTTCCATATATCAAAAGTAACTTGAAAATCAATAATAATTCCTGACTTGAATTTCAATAAACCAAAATAATGAGTGTTAATATCAACATTTATTTCTCTATAATCTACCTCTGGATTTTCTACATTTCTTTTTTCAAAAGTTTTTTTTGAGTATCCAATTACTTCTTGAACTGGACCTAACGCTTTCACTAAAGCTGTCAGATAATATGGCCCCATGTCAAATAAGGGACCGCCACCCTTTTTGTAATAGAATTCTGGATTTGGATGCCAACCTTCAACACCATGACTTGTAAAATTTGCTGAGCCTCCAATTATCTTTCCTATTTTATTTGAAGATAATAATTCTTGAGATTTTCTAAAAGCGGGACCTAAAAATGTATCTGGAGCAGCGTATAAATAAACATCGTTTTCTTTCATTGTAGAAAATAATTTCTTTCCCTCATCAATCGTCAATGCGATTGGTTTTTCAGAAAAAACATGCTTTCCATTTTTAAGTGACTTGTATGATATTTCGAAATGAGACAATGGTGGTGTTAAATTTACAACAATGTCTATCTCATCACTCAATATCAATTCATCAACTGATAATGTTTTAATGTTGTTGTCATTAGAAAATTGATCAGCTTTATTTTTATCGATGTCAGCACAGGCAGTTACTTCTATATCTTTTTTGTGTTTATTCAGTCCAATCATGTATTGATTAGAAATTGCCCCACACCCAATAATCCCAATATTCATATTATTTAACAGACCAATTAATTCCTTGTACCAATAACTTAACAACGTCTTCGTTTTCAAAATCTTTCATATAGTGGCCAATAGAACAATGAAATATCTTTCCGCTTCCCCATGTTTTTGTATAAGCTACAGGCATTTCAACTCCATCAATCCATTCATGATATTCTTTGTTAAATTTTGTTGAGGCAATGATATTAATAGAGGGGTCGATGTGGAGAAAGTACTGTTCTGAAAAAACTTTAAAATCGTTGATTCCATTTACTATTGCATGCTGTTTATCAATTATATTTACTTCATAATCAACAAAATTGCCTGGGTGACAAACAAATTGACTGCCCACAAGAAATTGATAGTTTGTATTATCTCTAAATGCATCAGACATACCCCCATGCCAACCGGCAAGTCCAACACCAGAATGAATTGCTTCTTGTAAATTTCCAACTTTTGAATTCTTTAATTCCCAATTATCATCATCTATTTTTCCCATTGTCCATACAGGAAGAATGACATCAAAGCTTTTGAGATAATCAAGATCACCCATAACTTCAAGATCGCTAACGATCTCACTTTCAATATCAAATTTGGTAATTTGTTCACTTATGTATTCTGAGGTTTCAATTGGCTCATGACCTTCCCAACCTCCAGAAATAAATAATGCTTTTTTTTTCATCCTTTGATTGACCCAGCAGTTAAACCGCCTGTAATTTGTTTCTGAAAGAAAATGAATAAGACAGCTATTGGAGTTGCTGCAATAACAGATGCTGCAGCGATACTTCCCCATTCATTGCTAAAGTCATCCATAAATACAATGTTTATGCCAAGAGCTACTGTGTATAAATTTGTATCCTTTAAGAAAATAGCAGCCAAAATATAGTCTGAATAAATCCCAATAAATGAAATCACAAACAAAACAACAAGTATTGGTCTAGCTAAAGGGGCAACAATTCTAAAAAATATCTGTGAATCGGTTGCACCATCCACCTTCGCAGCCTCGTCTAATGACATTGGGATTGTATCCATAAAACCTTTTATTAACCATGAATTAAACCCGATGGAGCCTCCAAGATAAACCATTATTAATCCAAAATGGGTTCCCAAACCAATAAATGGAGCTACATCTCCAATTTGGAAAAATAATAAATATATGGCGACAAAAGCTAAAAAAGCAGGAAACATTTGAATAAGAACAAGAGTGATTAATCCAACTCTTCTTCCTTTAAATTGTAATCTTGCAAATGCAAAAGCAGCAAAAGTTCCAAGTAACACATTTAGAAATCCGGCTATGCCTGCGATCTTATAAGTATTAAACAGCCACCTGAAGTATGGAATCAAGTCACTTTCTGACAAACTTCGGTAATGTTTGAATGTAAATCCATCTGGAATTAGCTTAGAGTTAGCCAAATTTGGAAAATCTGCAAAGGAGTTTGTAAGTACAAATAAAATTGGATATAAAGAAATTGTAACGAAAACTAAACCAACAAGATGTCTCCATCCATACAACCTGAACCATTTGTACAACTTAGAGGTTTCCATAAACTCTTTCCAATCTTTTTGAATATCTAAAAGATATTGCTGAAATAATTAAGACTATAAAAAATATTATTGTCGTTACGCTTGCTGCTAATCCAAATTGATATCCTCTTCCACCTGCAATAGCTAAGTCATAAGTAAATGAAATTAAGATGTCTGTATACCCAACTGCTACATCAGCACCTACAATTGGGGGTCCACCACTTGTTAAAAGAAATATTAAAGTAAAATTGTTGAAATTAAACGCAAATGCTCCAATCAATAACGGTGAAATAGATACAAGTAGTAATGGGAACGTAATTCTCCAGAATGATTGTCTTGGAGATGCTCCATCAACTTTTGCAGCTTCAAGTAATTCTTTTGGAATTGATTGAAGAGCTCCTGTAGCAATCAAAAACATATATGGAAATCCAAGCCAGGTGTTAACCAGTAACACAGCGGCTCTAGAGCTTCCCTTAGTTCTAAACCAATTTATCGGTTCGATATTGAATAATTCATAAAGTGGCGCAAACCATTCATTTACTACTCCATAATCAGGATTTAATAAACCTTTGAAAACAATAATTGAGATAAAAGCAGGTATCGCATAAGGAAGGATATAAATAGATCTGTATATTTTTTGAAACTTTACTTTTTCATTATTTAAAGTGACTGCCAGCAAAAGACCAACAAAAAAAGCAAGTGATACTGATAGTATTGCAAACTGAAAGGTCCAAGATGTAACAATGTTTAGTGGTCCTCTAAGTCTTTGATCATTAACTATTCTTTGATAGTTTTCACCACCAACATTGATTCTCCATCCAGGATCAATAATTTCTCCACCACAAACGAAATTTCCTCTGAAACCTAACTCACATGATAAATTTTTGGAATTATCAAACAAAGTATCAGTATCTACATCGTATGAGTATTTTTGCTGTGAAGACGATAGTCTTCCACTAGAAGCANCAAAAACTGAAATATTGTATAGCTTTATTCTTGTATTTTTATCAACAAGTAAAGCTAAATCTTGAAGCTGGCTTGAGTTTGCAATTTGTTCTTTGCCTGATAATTGATAGAAGTTTTCTGGAATTACTATTTCACCATTTGAATTTTTAAGCGATGGTTCATGGCTAGCAAAATATTTATCGTCATACTCATCATCTGAAATAGCCTGACCGAATAAAATATTTTCATTGTCCAAATCTGCAATATAATAAAAATCTAGATTCTGATTTTGTAAAACATACAGATCAAATTCAACACCTTTTTGATCATCGAGGGAATATGAGAGGTCTTCAAGCCTTTCAATTGCCTGTTGTTTAGTAAGAATGTGACCAGTTGACCAATTTGTAAAAGAAACATAAAAACTATAACCAGCTGGAAAAAGAACAAAGGCAATAAGGAATATAAAGCCAGGAGTAATCCATTTTAAAGCTTTGAATCTTTCTGTCAGATATGTGAAATTGATCAATATAGTGATTAATCCGATAATGAGTAATAAAAACCAGGATTCAAAAGAAATAGCTAATGGTATTACATAAAAAGCAGCTGCATTAAAAACTGCTAGAAAAAAGTATCTTAATGCTGTAGAAATTTTCATAATCAAATATATCACATAAAAAATCGGGGCTCATATAGAGCCCCGATATATAAATTTAGATATTAATTATCCGCCTGCGATAGCATCTCTAACTTGTTGAGCTGCTAATTTCATAGCGTCCGAAGCAGAGTTAACGGTAACTCCAGTTTCTTCGTTAGTACCATAATTTTGATCTCTAATAATTAACATAGCGTCTCCAACAGGACCCCAAACATTTCCCATTTCAGGAATATTAGGCATTGGGATACCATTAGATGCACTTGCTGCAAACTGTGCTGCAATTGGATCTTCAGCTTCTACAACAGCAAACAATGATTTTGTTGCTGGAAGTCTTGGATCTTCTGCATACATAGCTGCTTGAACATCAACTGTTGAGAAGAAGTCCAAAATAAAGCTTTGTGCTAATACTTTCTTTTCACTGAATGCTGAAACGAACATTCCTCTTACACCAACAAATGGTGTGGCAGGATTGCCGTTAAATGTAGGTATGAGCCCTACACCATAATTTACAGCAGCAGCATCATTTCTTGCCCAAGGACCTGTCATCCAAAATAGGGATCTTCCTTCTTGGAAAGCAGTCATGGATGCACTGTAATCAGTTGATGCTACAGTTCCATTTTTAACTAGCGAGTCAAGATATTCTGCAGAAGCTAACGCGCTTGCATTATCTAAACCAACGTCTGAAGGATCAAATCCTCCATCAAATTTAAAGATGTAACCACCATCAGATGCAAAAAATGGATGGTTGTGATAAGCGTCTCCACCTCCACCACCACCAGGTGCACCAACACATAATTCTGTGCCTGCTTCATCACAAGCTGCTTTGACATCATCCCATGTAGTTGGAACACCGTCAATTAAATCAGCGTTGTAATACATTGCAATAGCTTCTGTAGCGTATGGAAATCCATACACTTCACCGTTATAACTAAAGCCTGCAATACCGACATCAAATATGTCTTCTGATATTGAACCTAGATCTAATGGAGCTACAACACCATTAGCAACTATTTCACCAACCATGTCATGAGGGCCGACAAACAAGTCAGGTCCTTCTCCAGCAGGTCCAGCTGTGAGCACATCATTTTTAATTGCTCCAAAATCGTAAATTACTACTTCAACATCAACTCCAGCTGCGGATTCATAAGCTCCCACAAGTGGATCTAAAGCCGTAGCGATTTTTTCTTCAGCCCAAATTACTAACTTTTCCGGTGGTGGAGAAGTTGTAGCTGGGGCTGCAAGTGTTTCAGCTGGTGCTTCTTCAACTGCTGGTTCTTCAACTGTTTCTTCAGCTGAACCACCACAGGCTACTAACACCAGTGAAAGAATTAATAAAATTGCACCAAATCGCAATTTTGTATTATTCATACACTCCCTTTCTTAATATACGTATATTCACAAAATGAACTATTTGAATTATATGATTTAATTAGAAAAATTTCTAATTGATTGAAAAATTTAGCTCTCTTTAATTATGAGTCCAAAGTTATCTGCTATATCTGTAATTTTCAATTTACCTGAATCAAGTTGAATAGTGCAATCACCATAAACAATGTCGACACTATGAGCATTTGTATTTAATTCTATGTCTTTGTTATTAAGATCCCTATTTACGATACACAAAAGTGACTCATCATTTAAAACTCTTCTGAATATGACATAGTTATCATCATAAGTAACCATTTCAAAGTTGCCATATCTTAAAATTGGCTGACTTGTTTTTATATTCATCAGCTCACTTGTAAACTTTAAAAGGTCTTTATTCCATTTATCTTCCGATTCCCAGGGGAATGGCTCTCTATTGAATGGGTCATCTGCTCCTCCTAACCCAATTTCATCACCATAATAAATTCCAGCTATACCAGGGAAAGTTGCCTGAAGAAATATAGCTCCGAACATACCATCAGTATTTGCTCCACAACGATTAAGGAATCTTTTTACATCGTGTGAACTTAGTAGATTTTGACAAGAAGATAAAGCCTCAAAAGAGTACATGGAATATAAGTTAGCTAGAGAATTTGCAAACTCTTTGTTGTCAATTCTTTTCGTAGCAAAGTAGTCTGTCATAGTCTCTCTAAATGAATAGTTCATTGTTCCATCAAATCTCTCTCCTTGAAGCCATTGAGAAGTATCTCCAAATATTTCTGAAATAAGCAATATATCTTTTTTTGCACTATAAGCAACATCTCTAAAATCTTTCCAAAATGAAAAATCTAGTTCTTTTGCAACATCCATTCGCCAACCATCTATATCAAAATTTTTAATCCAATGTTCTGTAACATCTAATGCCCATTGTCTAGCACCATCATTTTTGAAGTTTATTTTTGGCATGTCAGGCACACCCCACCATGCTTTGAATGTTGGTTCTATAATTGGTCCATCATCATCAACAACTTCAACTGGAACTTTTGTCTCTTTAAAGGTCTTTTCAAGGTATGTTTTATATTCTTCAGCATTACCGTCCCATCCTACTTTGTAAGTATTAGCGTATAAGTGTGGTCTATGTAAAAAACGAACGGGATAATCAAATATAGTAAACCAGTCTTTATATTCTGATTTTTCCCCTTTTTCTACAATGTCTTGGAAGGCAAAATGTCTAGGATGAACATGATTTAAAGAGCAATCTAATACAACTTTCATATTCCTAATATGAGCTTCTTTGATAAGATCCTTTAATGCCTCATCACCCCCAAAAGTGTCATCAACTTTAAAATGATCCCAAGCATCATATTTATGGGTACTTGATGATAAAAATATAGGATTCAAATAGATTATATTTACACCTAAGTCTTTGATGTAGTCTATTTTTTCTGTGACTCCGTAAAGGTCGCCACCATGAAAACCTAACCTAGTTGGAGTACTTTCCCAAGGAATAGAATTTTCAGGACTAATTTCATCATTTCCATTCCTAAATCTTTCAGGAAATATCTGATACATGACACCTCCATAAACCCAATCAGGGATGGTGTGTCGAGGAAAGTCCTCTGAGCTATAAATCCATTTTTCAGAAGGAGAAATAAAATTAGCTACCCCACTTGTTCCAAAATAAATATTTAACTCATCTTCTGTTTGAGCTGCAAAACTAAACTTTGCGACTTTAGCTCTAAAATTAAAATTTAAATTCCAAAACTTAAATCTATCTGTTTCAGCATACATTTCAAGATCTAATGGTCTTAAGTCATCATCCTCAACTAAAAGCCAAACCTTTGCAATTTTTGGCTCACTGTGGATTCTAAGGTTTACGGTACCATCTGCTGAAATTGAGAAAAACTTTTTATCGTTAAAATCAAAACGAAAGTCATAATGGCCTAGATGTACATCGCCTTCAAAAAATTCGAGTTTTTGTGCTTCATCTTTATCTGTAAATTCAACTGAGTGTCTTTCAACCATAAATGTATTTCCGAATAAATATTGTACTATATAATTTAGTTGAAAGGATTGAATTGGATATCAAAAAATCATCTGGATTAATAATGCACCCAACTGCTTTACCTTCAAAGTATGGAATTGGTGATTTTGGTAACACATCGAAAGAGTTTATAGACTTTCTAGACGAAACATCGACAAATGTATGGCAGGTACTTCCATTAGGACTAACTAGCCTTGATGAATTTTCACCATATTCAAGTCCGTCATCAATTTTGGGAAATAGATATTTAATTGATATTGAACAATTGGATGGCTTTGATAAAAAGAATTATGATGCAGGGAATTTTTCAAAAGAATACGTTGAGTATAAAAAAGTATATGATTTCAAAGATCTAGTGTTTAAAGACTTATCTCAGACTATAAATCCAGATGATGAAATTTATTCAAATTTTTTAAATGAAGAATTGATAAAACAACACATTACTTTCTTGGCATTAAAAGATCTTAACCAAACAGTATGGACTAGTTGGGATAACGAATACAAAGAATATAGTGAAAAATTATTTGAGAAATTATTAAAAGATGAATCTCATTTAATGAATTTTCATATTTTTACACAATATGAATTCTTTAAACAATGGAATGATTTAAAAAAATATGCCAATGATAAAAAAATAAATATTCTTGGTGATATTCCAATTTATGTAAATCATGATTCAGCAGATGTATGGTTAAATAAAGAAATTTTTGAGTTAGACCAAAATGGTGAGATGGAGTTTATTTCTGGTGCAGTTCCTGATAGTTTTAACCAACAAGGACAGGTATGGGGTAATGCTCTATATAAATGGGATAACCATAAATCTAGCAACTTTAAATACTGGAAAGAAAAGTTAAACAAATCTCTAGATCTTTACGATTATTTAAGAGTTGACCATTTCGTAGGATTCTTTAAATTCTGGGCAATTCCGACTGGAGAGTCCGCACTTAATGGACACTGGAGAGAGGGGCCTCGTCATGACTTTTTTGAATCTATTTCTCAAGATGTTAATTTAACAAAATTACTAGCTGAAGATCTTGGTGTAATTCTCAAGGAAACAAAAGAGATATTAACTAAATACAACATACCAGGCATGAAGGTGCTTCAACAAAGAATACCTGATGATGTTGAAGACCTACCATTTCTTGGAGATACAGAAATCATAGATAAAGAAACATTATTTGAGGAAGCTTCTGATGATTATTTTGAGGAAACTCATCCAAATGAATGGGATTATAATCTAGCAGCCTATACAGGAACTCACGATAGTCCTACAACTCAAGAGTGGTTTGATGAAGTTAATGAGTCAAAATATAGAAATTACAAAGAATATACCAAAACCCTAAAAAATTCTTTTAACAATGATGTTTGGGATTTCATTGCTTTAGTTTGGGAGTCTAATTCTCAATTAGCAGTTACAACAACTCAAGATTTATTAAAACTAGATTATAAAGCACGTTTTAATATTCCTGGAACATCAAAAAACAACTGGATATGGAGACTTGAAAATTTGAACAGTTTAGAAGAAGTTAAGGAAGATCTTAAAACACTTAATAAAGTAACAAATAGGGCTTAGTTACTATCTCTTATATATTCAATTACGATTTGAGCTTGTTCTTCTGTAATACGAACTGCAGGCATTGACCCTTTTCCTTTTAAAATAGTTTGAAGCCAATATGAATCTGGTTTATTAAGCACTGATGTCGTTTTAAGACTAGGTCCTACCCTACCGGAGAAATCTTCTTGGTGACAAGCAGAGCATCTAGCTGTGTATATCTCTTTTCCAGAAGTGAGCTCTACAGTTTCTTGAGATCCGCATGCAATAAATAAAAAAAGAAACAATACGATTGCTTTTTTCATGTTTATTCTTCTTCTAGGCCAGTTTTAAACTCTCTAGTTGATTTACCTAAGGATCTTGCCAAACCCGGGAGTCGCTTTGCTCCAAAAAGTAACAATAAAATCGATAAAATTATAAGTAATTCAGGTAGTCCTAATCTCATAATTTAATTTTAACTTAATCTATTCTTTATTATCTTCTAAAGATTTCTTTTGTAATAAATTGATTATTACATATCCAAATATTGTAAATACAGTAAAGAATATAATTTCTTCAAAATTGCTAGCGTTTGGTAGTTCGGGTCTAGTTGCAACAGCCTCTAATTCACCTTCACTATTTATTCTTGATTCAAGAACATTTCTAAATGGCCATATCTTGATAAGAGAGCCAATAAGAAATCCGGAAAGTAGAGATAATATTTCATTCTTAAAATTTGCAAACATAAATGATAAAACTCTACTAAAAATAATTAAGCCTAAAATACAACCAAAAGCAAAGACTGACAAAATTTGTAAATCAAAACTTTTAATTGCATTAATAATAAATTCATACTTTGAAAGAAGTAGCAAAATAAACGAACCACTTATTCCTGGGAGAATAGTTGCGGTGATTGCTATAGAGCCTGATAAAAATACAAAAATAGGTGTTTCTGGAGTTGAGGCTGGAGAAAGAAATGAAATAAGTCCTGCAACAACTATTCCTATAACTAAAAAAACAAAATTTTTATTTGTAAGTTTTTCAACTTGATTAAGGATCATAAAGGCTGATGCAAGTACTAATCCAAAAAATAATCCCCAAATCTTATATTCATGATTAGAAAGTAAATAACTAATTAAATTAGCTAACAAAAAAACAGCTGCTGTTATTCCCAGATAAATCGTTAAAAGAAAATTACCATTTAGTTTTTTCCAAAAATCTTTTACACCGGTTTTAAATAATGTCTGAAATAAAGAAAAGTTAATATTTTTAATTGATTCAATAAGCTCCTCATATATACCTGTGATAAGTGCAATAGTTCCTCCAGAAACACCTGGAACAATATCTGCAGCGCCCATCGCAACACCTTTAAAGAAAAGACCAATTCTCTCTTTCAATTTAAGCCTCTGTCGATTTTGGAGAAAAAATTCTATAGAAAATTGGTGAAATTGTTGCAGTAAGTACAGCAAGCAATATAATCTGCTGCTCCAATGCTTTTGAAATAAGTTCCAGTTCTACACCAATTTCAGCCATAGCAATAATTAAGCTAAATCTTGCAGCTAATAAAAAACCTCCTGCTACTAATTGTCTAAATTTTATTTTTGAAAATATTAGAAATAGTGAGGGCACAATTTTAACAATGAGTGCAATTCCTAAAAGACTCAACACCTGAATATAAAATTCTGTATTTTTAAAAACTTCAATATCGTAATTTAATCCGATATTTATAAAGAATATTGGAATCAGAAATCCATAGGAAAAACCTTTTAGGCTGTTTTCTAAACTTCCTCTATTTGGAAAAGTAAAGGCAAATAAAGTTCCTGCAAGAAAAGCACCTAATATATATTCAATATCGAACAACACAGCAACACCCACTAAAGTCAGCATTAAAGCTATTGAACTTCTAATGCCCATCTCCTCTGGGTCATTACCATCAAACATTCTTGAAAATATTTGTGGGTTCCACCAAGCAACTCTTCGAATAATTCTAAGAATTAAAATTACAATTAAGAAATACAAAATTACATTTAAGTTAGATAAAGAAAATCCTTCAGAGTGTTGTAAAGATGCAAAAACTGTTACTCCAATCAAAGTAAATATATCAGCTATCAAAGCAGACATAAAAAGTGACTGACCATAATTAGTTTTAATCGTATCATCACTTCTCAAAACAGTTATAACAATGTCGACACTTGTAGTACAAAGTACAAGTGCCAAAAATATTGGATAATCTAGAGTAATTATCAAATAAAAAGATGTTGCAACAGTAGCAACATAGATTGCAAGAGGTATCGATAAAGTTTTCAAACCTTTTTCTCTAAATGTGTCTAGCTCTATTTCAAACCCAGACAAAAACATTAACAACATAAATCCAAATATTGCCAACCCAGATATAAATTCTGAAATCTTGACTATTCCCAAAACTGGCCCAACTAGTATTCCATATGCAATTTCTAAAACAATACTTGGAATGCTTATTCTTTGTGCAATAAGTGGCAATAAAAAAGCACCTAAAGAAATAATTACAAGAGATAAAGCGTCAAAGTTTTCCATTAATTAGGTATATATAAAACTGAAGATTTTGCATTCTGAAGAATAAACTCTGCAATCTTTTTACCTTGCCAATTGGACTGACTAGTTTGACTAACAATTGAAAGATCAATTTTATCTGTAAAAGAAGAAAAGACTTTTGCTTCATTTCCTTCAGCATTGACAATCTCACACTGTACTTCATTAGATAATGCTAAATCTTGAATTCTTTCTGTGTTTTTATTTGATGTTGCTATATGTTCTGGTTGAAGAAACTTTGGTTGAGATATGTTTAAAGCTGTAACATCTGCAGATAAAGTTGAGGCTAAATCAAATGCTACATTGATAGGACTATTATCACTAAAATCATCACTGACAAGTATCCCTATTTTTTTATATGGGAATGAAGATCTCGAAAACAATAAAGGAATACTGTTTTTATTTGAAAAATTAATATATGTTTTTAATTTTGATTTTGTAATTTCTTTTTCATCAAATGGTATCAATATAGTTCCTATAGAGAATGAATCTTTATTACTCTCAATTTCTTTAAGTAAGGATTTTTGTACATTATATAATTCAAAATCTTGATCCTTCATGATCGCGTTATATGTATCTGTTTGATCTTCCTTTTGATCTGGAAATATATCTCCTGAAGTTAAAATTTCTAATTTATCTGCTTTTGTATTTCTAATGAAATATTCTGCTTCAGATAGATTTTTTAATTCATCTTCATTCTTAAGGAATACGGCAACATTTTTACCAAACTCAAGTGGAAATCTTGATTCAGAACCAGAAAATAAATTTATAACATTTGAGAAAGCTCCTGATTGTAAAACGATTGTTACAAGATCACCCGTCTCGAGCTCAGTATCACCATGAGGAATAACAACATTTCCTTTTCTTAACAGTGCTCCAACTATAAAAAAATCAGAACCTATATCTTTTAGTATTTTTCCTCTAGCAGGACTATCTGAGTTAATTTCAATTTCTATCGCCTCTGCTCTACCACCAGCAAATGCCTGGGAGACTACTCTTCTTGGTTCAAGTATGTGTTCTAATCTTCTTCCTATTAATACATCTGGGTCTACAACCTCAACATCTAAATCCTTATACTGCTGAGAATTTTTATCTTCATTAATTATTGAAGATAACCTGTAAATATTATTTTGTTTTGCAATTTTTAAAATTTCCAAATTCACTTCATCATCATTAGTTAGCGTTACTAAAGCACTTGCATTTTCAATGCCTGCTTTTTTCAAAACAAGGGTTGAAGTCCCATCTCCTTGATATTTTTCTATTTGCCTATTTGGATTAAAATTTCTAAG
>ARQR01000010.1 GCA_000384495.1 actinobacterium SCGC AAA015-D07
ACCATGAAATAGTTACTTCTCCTTCCATACCTTCTCCATTTATTACAGTTACACCATATCCATTACTGCGTAGTTCTTTAGCTAATTTTTTACTATCACTATCTTTTGGAGAAAAAATACGTACAACAACATCACCAATTGCAATAGATGATTCAATGTACGATCCAACTATAGTCCCTGCAGCAAATCCCAAAGCATAACCAACTGCCAAATATGGATCGTTTAAATCTCTTATAACTTGAGATATAGCAATAATCCAAATACCTGATTCAATAAATCCAAGAATTGCTCCAAAAAATGGCTTTCCTTTATTTACGTATAGTGTTCTTAGTGTTCCTAAGCTTTGGTCGATAAGACGAAGTATAAAAATGTAACCAGCTGCTAAAAGTAATTCCATAACTAGCTTTTAAGTTTTATAGTCATATCGTCGTAGACATTTTTCATCTTTTTATGTGTTTCTTTTACAAGGTCTTCTATATTTTCTTTTGTATATTTAGACACGTCTATAGGTTCTAAAGTCTTAATGAATGCTTTTCCGCTAGTCATGAATTTTCGACCCTTAGGCCATATATCACCAGTACCAGCTATCACCACTGGCAAGATCCTTACATTGTTTTGTTGTGCTATGTGAAATGCACCACTTTTAAATTCTCTAAATTCATTTTTATCCACCCTTGTGCCTTGAGGGTATACCATTAAAGACCATCCATTCTTAAAAAGATTTCTAGCCTGTTCATTTATTGATTCTCTGTCATTTGGATTGTCTCTATCTACTTTTATAAAGTTAAATGCTCTGGCTGCTGTTCTGAAGACAGGTAATTTATAGACTTCTTTTTTGGCCATGAATGCCCATTTAATTTTAAGTAATTTGAATAATATTAATGAATCAATATTTGATAAGTGGTTCGATATAACAACATAAGATTCATTGTTCTTATATTCAACAGCTTTTGTAAATGTTGTTTTTGCTCTTGCTGCCCATAACCAAGGATTTACCCATGATTGTGCAATGTGATATTTTAAAGAACCGTACTTACTAAAAAGGCCCACTAACCAAATACTGTAGGTAACTGGAATTGTATAAAGTACCATAATAAATAAATTGATCCAGCTTAATAATTTATTCTTGAGCATGGGCTTATATTACAGTGATATCATATTCATAAGTAAAAATGTACGAAAAAAAAATTTTTAGAAGTAACTTAAAAAAAGTTGATTACAAAGAATTTAATCTGTCGAATAAAAACCAAAAATTTATATCAAAATTAATAGATAGAAAAAAAATATGTACATATATTCCACTGGATTCTGAACTAGATATTAATTTATTCTTAAATACATTTTTAGAGATTCAAACAACTTTTCTTGATAATAATGAGTTGAATGTTTGTCTCTTGAAAGAACCTTTTGTTATCAACAAACTTAAAATTATGGAACCACAAAATATAGAGATAGCTAACAGTACTGAAATATTTTTTGTACCAGGATTGGCATTTTCAAAATCTGGAGTACGACTCGGTAGGGGAAAGGGACTCTATGATAAACTTTTAGCAAAATATCCGAATTCAATTAAGGTAGCAATATGTTCAAGTGTACATCTTTATGATAAATTACCCCAAGAATCACACGATATACTAATGGATTATGTTCTCACTGAGAACGATAATTTTAAAATACATTAAAATTACAAATTATGGATATAAGCATCAATGTTGGTTATTTTGGACCACATATTTCAGAAGATAAAGATTTAATAAAAAAATTAGATGATATTGGTGTATCTTGTGTCTGGACAGCTGAAGCTTATGGCTTCGATGCAGTAACACCTCTTGCATATTTCTCCGCTTTGACTGAGAATATGAACATTGGTTCANGGATTATGCAAATTCCTGCAAGAACACCAGCAATGACAGCAATGACAGCTGTAACACTTGATCAAATGTCTAAAGGAAGATTTAGATTAGGTTTAGGTGTTTCAGGTCCACAGGTTGTGGAAGGTTGGCACGGTGTACCATATGGAAAGCCACTTAAAAAAACTAGAGAATATGTAGAACTAGTTCGAAAAATTATTAGCAGGGATGGAAAAGTTGAACATCATGGCGATTATTATGATTTACCTTTAGAAGGTGATGGGACAACAGGTTTAGGTAAGCCACTTAAGCTAATTGAGCAACCGTTTAGAAGTGAAATTCCAATATATTTAGCTGCAGTCGGATTAAAAAATGTAGAACTAACGGCAGAAATTGCGGAAGGATGGTTACCATTTATGTACTCACCAATTAAGGGTGAGGATATCTATAAAGAATCTCTAAATAATGGATTCAAAAAATCTGGTGACTCTGATAAAAAAAATAAATTTCAAATTGTTACAACTGTATTTGGTCGTGTTTGCGAAGAGGATGAAATTGATCAATATCTATATCCCGCACGAAATATTTATACGCTATATGTTGGAGGTATGGGTGCAAAATCAAAAAACTTCTATTACAACTTATTTTGTGAATATGGATATGAAGATATTGCAGATGAACTTCAAAATCTTTATTTGAGCGGTAATAAGAAAGAATCTGAGGAACTTTTTCCAAAAGAGTTATTAAATGAATTAACACTAGTAGGTACTAAAAAAGACATTGAAAAGAAGTTGGAAACATGGAAAGATAGTAACATAACTGAGATATCTCTTTCACTTCCAATTGATTTTGAAACGGTTAAATTCATAAAAGAATTACTGTGAAAATTCTTCTAACATCTTTCTATGATTTAGGTAAACAACCAAAAATTATCGCTGAAATTGTTGATAAGTATAAATCTGAAAATATTCAATTTGATATTGTCGACTTTTCGATAGATAATCCTGAAATAAAGATAGATGAATATGATGTACTTGGTATTTATGCACCAATGCATACTGCAACAGTTCTATCAATTGAATTTTTAAAGAACAAAACCCTACCAAAGAAAGTTTTTACATTTGGTCTCTATGGTGCTGTCCTTGAGGATTTTGATTCATCAATTAAATACATCAGCAATATTGAAAATGGTGAGTTAGATACATTTTTAGATATTAATAAAAATGAATTATTCTCTTTGAAAAACAACATACCAAACAGAGATATTCTTCCCGATATATCTAATTATGCCCACCTGGTAAACGGATCTTCAAATTTAATAGCAGGATCAGTTGAAACAACCTATGGCTGTAAACATTCATGCACACATTGTCCAATACCAATCTCATTTCAGGGTAGTTTTAAGACCTACAATTTAGAAAAAATATTACTTGATGTTGAAAATCAAGTTAAATCTGGAGCAATGCATATATCATTTAATGATCCAGATTTTTTTAATGGTCCAATGCATGCTCTTAAAGTGCTTGAAATTCTTAATTCAAAATTTCCTGAAGTGACTTACGATTCAACTATAAAGGTAGAGCATATTATTAAGTATGAAAAATACTTTAAAGAACTATCTTCTTTAAATATGATTTTTGTTATCTCAGCATTTGAGACCACAAATGATGAAGTTTTAACAATTTTAGAAAAAAATCACTCTAGTACTGATTTAGCCAATGCTATAGAGATATCACAAATTAATAATATGGATATTCGTCCTACATGGATGCCTTTTTCTCCATGGACAAATCAAAGCGATTTAATTGACATAATTAATTTAATTGAAAAATATAACCTTAGAGAAACTGTTGACCCTATACAATTAACCATCAAATTATTGATCCCTAAGCATTCACTTATTCTCCAAAGGTCAGAAATAAAAGGATATCTAAAAGATTATGACAAAAATTCATTGAGTTACGTGTGGGATTATAAAAATGAGGAAGTAAATAAATTACAAGTTTCTCTTTTTAATTACTTATTGGAAACCCCTGATTTAGATGAGCATAGTCAGTATCTAGGTATGGTTAAAATAATTGAAAATATGACACAATCTAATTTGAAATTAGATTTAAATTACACATATAAAAATGTACCAAAATTATCAGAAACTTGGTTTTGTTGTGCAGAGCCAAGTCAGATACAACTTGATAGAATAAAAACTAACACAGCATTGATATGACAGATATAAGTAATGAAGATATAAATGTTTCTACTTGGAAAATTCCAAGCCCATTGGGCATAATTGGAAGTCATGCAGATGGTAAGTTCAATGGTATGACAGCGAGTTGGATTACACAAGTTAGTATGGAACCAGCACTTATTGGAGTCGGTATTGACAATAAAAGTGTTACTTTTGACTTAATGAACAGAAGTGATTATTTTACATTAAATATGTTTTCACCCGAATATACAAAAGTCTTCGTTAAATTTTCAAAACCTGCTGAGTACTCTGAAGGTTTCTTAAATAAAGAACCAATAACTTTAACAAAGAATACTGTTCCAATATTTGATAATGCAACTGTGTGGTTTGAGCTAAAAACTAATCAAAAAATTGATCTTGGAACTCACACTTTCTTTATTGGTGAGATATTAGATTGTAAAACACTTAACCCAGATGAAAGGGTTGCATACATGGGGGACACAAGAATGAAGTATGGCGGTGTACCTCGTGGCGGTCATTAGTTCACATTAATTTAATATTTCACAATTTATCTTTCTAAGTTTTGGATCTATAATTTTAATTGATAGGAAATTTGTGAAATTAAAAAAAGGCGATCTAATTAATGAACTTACTTTACCTTCTGTTGATGGCTCTACATTTAATCTTGAATCAATAAAAGGAAAGAAAGCAATGATATCTTTCTATAGATATTCTTCATGTCCATTTTGCCATCTACGTATAAATGAAATTATTGGAAAGGAAAGTGAATTCGGAGATAATTTTGTACCTATTGCCATATTCGACTGTGATTTTGATGATCTAGTAAAAAACTCAAAAAAGCATGATGGTAAAATCATAATTTTATGTGATGATGATCGTATATATTTTGATAAGTTTGATGTACAAAACAGTTTCCTGAGATTTTTAGTTGGTATCACGATTAGAGTTGATCGTTTTTTCAAGGCTTTGTTAAAAGGATATAATCCAACTTCAAATATTAGCGGTGCATTTTTAGGAATACCTGCTGACATACTTATTGATGAAAATGGAATTGTTGAAAAAGCTTTTTACGGATCTCATACTGCAAGTCATATTCCTTTGAATGACGTTGTTGATTTTTCAAAAAGTTAAAATTTTATATATTGAAAATAAATAATTGAATTTAACCTCTAATAAAAAGAAAATCTCTTAAGTTTAAAAATTAAAAAATTATGAAATGTATTAAATGTAAACATAAATGGAAAAGAACAAAACTAACGGAGTATGTCTCCTTTTTATCGCAATGTCCAAAATGTAAAAGTAGAATAATTCTGAGGTATTAATGAAAAAAGTAGCTTTTAAAATCCTTACATACATATCAATATTTTTGGTTCTTCCAATTTTAAAATTATTTGGTAAAAAATATTATGAAACCAACGTAGTCCCGAAACTATTGACTGTTCTTTGTAATACAAAACCTAATCATTATCAAAGAAAAAAAGTTGTTCCATTAGCAACTGGTGATGTTGTTGAAATAGGTGTAGGTCCAGGATTAAATTTGCAATACTATAACTTCGAAAAGGTCAACAAAGTTATTGGTATAGATCCTTCAGATGAACTAAACAAGATAGCTAAAAAAAATGCTGACAAGGTCAATTTAGATATTGAATTTAATTTATCCTCAGCTGAAAGTATTGATTTACCAACATCCTCTATTGATTCAGTAGTTTGTACTTTCTCATTGTGTTCTATTCCTGATCCAAATAAAGCTTTAAATGAAATTTTTAGGATTTTAAAGCCAGGAGGTAAATACTTTTTCTGTGAGCATGGAATTTCACCAGATATGACCACTAGAGTATTTCAGAATGTGACGAGCATATTTTATCCAAAATTATCAGGAGGTTGTCATGCAAATAGAGATATACCAAAGTTAATAAACGATGCTGGATTAAATATTATTGAAAAAGACACAATGTACTTACCAGGATCTGTAAAGTTTCTTGGATACAATTACTGGGGTGTAGCTGTTCGCTAGATATCCTTTATTGATAAAATTGCATCAACGCATGCCTCTGGTTGATCTTCTTGTAAAAAATGTCCGGCATCTTCAATTGTTACGTGGGGCATATCTTTGCACCCAGGAATTAATTTATAAAATGAATTTTCAACACCAGAAAATATTGGGTCCTTGTCGCTAAATGCGCATAAAAATGGTTTTTTCCATTCTCTTAATATCTTCCAGGCTTCTTTATTTGGTTCCGCACTTGGAGTTCTAGGTGTACCTGGAACTAAGTTTGGAAATTGTCTAACTCCTTGTTTGTGATCGTCATCTNGAAATGGTGCATTGTAAGCAGCTAGTGCGTTGTCATCTATCCCTTTAGTTGTGCCATTCCTTACTTGTCCTGCAACATGAAGATCAGATTTTATCTGTAAAAATTCACGAAACACAGCAAACCCTTCGCTTAAAGGAGCCTTACCAGTAGGCAGTCCTGTATTTGCAGCAACAATTTTTTCAAATCTATCTCCATACTTTGCTGCAAGCCTCAAACCTATCAAGCCACCCCAGTCCTGACAAAAGAGAGTAATATTTTTTAAATCAGTATTCTCAATAAATTGTGACATCCAATCTACAAATCCCTCATAGGAATAGTTATATCTCACTGAAAATTTATCAGATTTTCCAAATCCCGGTAAATCGGGAACAACTACTCGGTATCCATTCTCTTTCAATGGATCGATCATGTTTCTGTATAAATATCCCCAAGTAGGATTCCCATGTAAAAGAAGAACACATTCATCACTAGTTGAATTTTCATCAACAAAATGAATATCCAATTCTCCAAATTCTGATGTTACAGTTGTGAAATTTTCTTTATATTCCCAATCACTTAGATTTTCAAATAAAGTTAAATCTGTTTTTAAAACTGACATGACTATATTTTAGTGACCATGATTAAAATTTTCTTATTTACTTCAAAGTAACTATCAAGCCTAAAAAACTTAAATTAGTATGAATATGATGAGAAAAACTATCAATAAGTCTCTTCCATATATTGTTGGAATAATTATTGGCATCGTAAGTTTTTTACCATTTACAAGACCAACATCTACAGCCGCATTCCTAACTGGTTTTGGGAAAGATGCTATTAATCAGTGGAATTATTATCTTGATTACGGATTAGAGTCTCAAAATATTTGGCAAAGGGCTTATGTTTCATTATTAGGATTACTACCTAGCGCTAGTCCCGAAGTTATTTATCTGCAGACAAGTTTTGATGACGGGGGAGAGTCACTGTCTGGTAATTGCAGCTACACACTATCAGGAGAAGTTCCTGATGCACGTTACTGGAGTTATGCAATTTATGGAAATGATAACTATTATTTACAAGATCCTAATAGCTTGTTTGATGAACCAACTTTTGATGATTTGTTTGCTCAAGTTACAAATGGAAGCGAGCTTACATCGATAATTGGTGAAAATTACATAATAAAAATAGATAATAATCTAATTAATCAAAATGGAACATTAAGTCATTTTGGAAATGATTTCACCTTAATTTATAGAATTTACGGACCTAACTTAAATTATTATGAAAATCCAATATCGATTCCTGTCGCAAGCATTATCAATGAAGGTTGTAAATGAAAAGTTGGACTATAAAAATTTCAATAGTTGCTTTGATCACCCACGTTTTTTTAATTTTTATGGGTCCATATATAGTTATGAATCAATTGGATAGGAATATTGCTGATGCTATCGAAAATCCCTTTGACGGCTGTGAGGATACTTATGACGGTATAATTGGATATTTAGATCAGGTTTGTATCTCTAAAAGATCTTCAACAAGAATGCCAAATTATGATTTTATATACACCATGTGCAGATATGACTTAGCTAATGGGGATCTATTTGTATCTATGCCCGTACCAGAAGATGAACGTTACTGGGTTGTACATGTGCACAATAACAATACAACTGTTGAGTTTAAAATTAATAATTTACAAATAGAAAATGAAAGGTATGAATTTTTGGTAACAAGCTCAAATAACCAAAATGAAGAAATAAAAACTATAAAAACAACAAATAAAGGAACAGTTTTTTGGAGACTATTAGTTAATACAGCAGATGAGATCTCTAAATTAGATGAGTTTAGAAGGACTACAGTTTGTGAATACAGATAATAACTACAATCCTATTGATTTATCAAAAAGTTTTTTAACAAAAAAAACATTGCCAAATCAGGTAAGTATTCAAGAGGGTTTCAATGTTGAGTTGTTTGAAGTTAATAAAAATTTAGCTTTCATAAAAAATTTTGGGAATGTAGCTGCTTTTAAAAATGATACATCTGCATTGTTAATAGATACAGGTATGGGAGTTTCATCTGTTCAAGTTGTAAGTAAATTAAAGGAATGGGGAATTGAAAATGTGGAATTTATTATTTATACCCATGGGCATGTAGATCACGTTACTGGTACTGATTACATCATTAATGCATTTGAGAATAGCAACACAGAAGTTATCGGTCATAAAAATATTGTTAATAGGTTTGATCGCTATAAAAAAACTATTGGATATAACGGTATTATTAACCAAAGACAGTTTGGATTACCTTCTCCGGTTTTTCCTAATGAATTTACTTATCCTGATACAACATACGATGATAGTTATGAACTTGAATTTAACAATTCTACACTGAAGTTGTTTCACGGGAAAGGTGAAACTGATGACGCAACCTATATTTATTCAGAAAAAGACAACGCTTTATTCACAGGTGATTTTTTTATATGGTCATTACCCAATGCTGGAAATCCATCCAAATCTCAAAGATATGTGGGTTCGTGGGGAGAAGTGCTTAAAAAAATGTCTGAATTAAATCCGGAATATCTTTTTCCTGGTCACGGTCCATTGATCAAAGGAAAAAAAGAAATTACTAAAGTACTTCTTGATACAAGTAATTGTATGTTGTGGATTGAGGACAATGTTTTATCTTTGATGAATAGTGGACATTCTCTTCGAGAAATTCATTCAAAATTATCACTTCCTCCTGAATTTCAACAGCCATATTTAGTTTCTGTATATGATGACTTCAAATTTTTAATTAATTCTGTATGGAGACAATATGGAGGTTGGTACTCAGGAACTCCATCGGAATTAAAACCTCCTGCTCTTGATGAAATAGGAAAAACCTATATTGACATGGCCGGAGGAGAAGATAATTTACTTGAATTCTTAAACTCATTAGTTTCTTCAGAGAAATATAGAGAAGCGTCTGTTATTGTTGACGCCGTCTACACAGTAAACAAAGAGTTATTTAGTGAGATTAAAAATGAGATTTATCTTAAATTATCTGAACAAGAAACTTCACTAATGGCAAAAGGTATTTACAAATTTGATCTTGATTCATGATTAAAGGTCATGAATTACGCTGGTAACAACACCCCAGATTTGTGCTTCACTTTTTCCATTCAACTCTATAGGCTCATAGTCTTCATTCTCAGGTTGCAAGACAACTGATGATCTTTTTTTAATATATCTTTTTACTGTTAGCTCACCATCAATTATTGCTATTACCACATTCCCATTTTCGGCTTTGATGCTTTTATCGACTACCAAAATATCATTTGGGAATATTCCAGCGTTTATCATTGAATTTCCTGATGCCCTTACCAAAAATGTTGATGCAGGATGTTTTACTAGATATTGGTTGAGGTCAATCTTGTCTTCTAAGTAGTCATCTGCAGGGGATGGGAAGCCTGCTGCAACTCGGTCTCCGTATAGAGGAATTTCGTAAAGGCCTTTACTTACTATTTCTGAAATGTACTTAACTTTACTTTCGGGTACACGAATCGCTTTAGTTGCTTCGCCATACTTGCCTTGACCTCTAGGCCTTCCTGCTCCTTTTCTTGCTCCACCTTTTGGCATAAAAATGTCTTTCTTTTATCTTAGAATAGTGTACAGTATTCAAAGAAATAAATAAAGAATGAAAAATAAAATTTTTGCTTTAGTCGACTGTAATAATTTTTACGCATCTTGTGAGAGGGTGTTTAATCCAAAACTGGAAGGAAAACCTATCGTTGTTCTCTCAAACAACGATGGATGCATTGTTGCAAGGTCAAATGAGGCAAAAGCGTTAGGGATTCCAATGGGCGCTCCACTATTTAAATATGAACAATTGATAAAGAGAAACAATGTCCATGTATTTTCATCGAACTATACATTTTATGGAGACATGTCAGCAAGAGTAATGACATCTTTACGATCAATAGTTGGAGACATCGAAATCTATTCAATTGATGAAGCTTTTTTAGATATTAGCAAGTTTTATTATTGCGACTTAACGGAGACAGCGAATGAAATACGGAGACTAATAAAGCAGTGGACAGGGATACCAATCTCGATTGGTATTGGACCCTCAAAAACTCTGGCAAAAGCTGCAAACAGACAAGCAAAAAAATATGAGGAATCAAATGTCTTTGATATACGTGAAGAGTCAGAGAGAGTAAGAGTTCTAAAAGACCTCGAACTAGAAGATATATGGGGTATCTCAACAAGATGGGGTAGAAGACTAAGAAAAATTGGTATCAATTCAGCATATGAACTATCAACAGGAGATCCAAGACAGATACGAAAGACTCTGAGCATTGTAGGAGAGAGAATCTATCATGAGCTAAATGGCATATCATGTATGCAAATTGAAGAAGTTAAAAATAAGAAAAACATAATTTCTTCAAAGTCGTTTGGGAAAAAAGTAACAAAAGTATATGAACTTGAAGAAGCTGTTTCAACATACGTTGCAAGAGCTTGTGAAAAGTTACGAGCTCAGAATTCAAGAGCTGGAGGTATTCACGTATTTTTAAGAACAAGTCCATTTATAGAAGATGAAAGAAAATATAGCAATGGAATGAGCTCTTTCTTTACAATTCCAACTAGTAATACTTCAAAAATAATCAAAGAAGCCAAAAGATTAACAAATAAACTTTTTTTGCCAAATTATGAGTACCAAAAAATAGGCGTAATACTCTTGGATATATCTGATGCCAAACATGAACAGTTTAGCTTCTATGAGCATGAGAATTATGAGAGATCCGATATTCTTATGGATTCACTAGACCAGTTAAATGATAGATTTGGAAATGGAACTTTATTTATGGGAGCACAGGGAATTCAAAAAAACTGGAAAATGCGAGCTGATAGAAAATCAGCTGCTTACACAACCAAATTGATAGACATTCCTAAAGTTGATTAACTTTCGATTGTTTTCCAGAAAGATCTTGTTCTAATAAACCAAAAAAGTCCAACGCAAAATCCTAAAGTTGGAAATATTTTAAATAAAGTTAAGACGTCATACTGAGTAGCCAAGTATCCAATAATAAGATTTGAGTTTGTAAACATTAAAAAATAAAAAGAGTAATCCAAACCTGCAATTCGTCCTCTAATATTATCAGGGGTCAAAATTTGTATACCATAAGATGAAAAAGCCCATTGTGCACCTCCACCACAGTGACCTAGGACAAGAAGAAGAGTTGTTATATATAAGCTAGGTGAGAAGGTTATTAGAAAGTAGAAAATACCCCAGATCATTATGCAGGGACCAATAGTTGAAAGAAGTTTCTGATCTGTTTTTCCAAAAAAGTACCTAAACATTACTGGCCCTATAAATGCACCAACGCCACGAGCACTCCACATTAAACCTGCTCCAAAATCACCAGTGTTGTATATGTCTAATGAAAGTATTGTAAACAATGAAAGTAAGCCAGCAGCTGAGATACCAAACATTCCCTTTGTTACAGTTAAATAGAATATTTTTTTATCTGATAAAACAAAATTCAGTCCATCTCGAAATTTAAGTCTATTGCTATTGTCAACATTTTTTGAATTTTCATTTAAGTTTGTTTTAATTAGAAATACAAGGAATGCTGAGAACATAAAAGACAGAAAGTTTATGGTGAACAATTGATTTCTTGATAAAAATTCAGATAAAAATCCACCAAGTCCAGCTCCAAGTCCAGCAGCAATTCCCCAAGTTGAGAAATTAAGTACATTTGCTTCAGGTAAATTTTCTCTTAATACTACATTTGGCAAGGCAGCGTCTGAAGCAGGCATATAAGCACAATTTACAACGCCTAAAAAGGAAAAAGAAATAAGAATAAATAAAACATTTTCCGTAGATACAGAATACATAATCAATAAGACAGCACATCCGGATAAAAATTCCGAAACAGCAATTACAACTTTTCTGTCGAATTTATCAGCAAGATATCCTCCAAAACTACCAAGTATGACATAGGGAGCACTTTGTACTACAAGAACAATTGAAGTTATCAGCGGACTATTGGTTAGTTCATAAATGATGCTTAAAAGTGGAACTGTTAAAAACCAGTCACCCATATAAGTTATAAACTTCGCATAAAAAAGTTTTTGAAAATCTTTATTTTTAGTTAATAAAAAAGTGTATTTCTCAAAGTTATCCATGACTCATTTACTGTAACTGCTCACTGATTTATGAGTGTTATAATTAATTTTATGAAAACTGTACTTATCACAGGAGGGACCAGGGGTATTGGTCTTGCAATCGCTGAAAAATATTTAAGTGATGGAGACTCTAATGTAGTTGTTACAGGAAGAAAACCTGACACCTTAGAAGAACTTCAAAATTCTGTAAATAACGATAATTTTCATACAATTATGGCAAAAGCTGATGATGAAGAAGCCGCAGATCGTACTTGTAAAGAAATAAATGAAAAATTTGGATCTCTTGATATTTTGATCAACAATGCAGGAACAAATCCTGCTGGTGGAAACTTAATGGATGTTGATATGGGAGCTCTTGAAAAAACATGGGCAGTAAATCAAAAAGGTCCTTTACTTTGGGCAAGAGCAGCATACAAAAATGAATTAAGCACAGCTATTATGAACATTTGTTCTGTAGCAGGATATTTTCCGTCTGATCTAATGGGGGCATATAATATTTCTAAAGCTGCTCTAATTTACATGACAAAGCAGCTTGCTTATGAATTAGCACCTGATATCAGAGTAAATGGTGTTGCTCCGGCTATTGTTAGAACAAGGCTCTCACAACTTTTATGGGAAAATGAAGAATATTCAAAAAATCTTCATTTGCTTCAAAAACTTGGAGAACCAGAAGATATTGCAGAAGCGGTATATTTCCTGTGCTCAGAAGAAGCTGGCTGGATAACTGGGGAAATACTAACTGTTGATGGTGGGTTTAGTATTAACGGAAATTCTTTATCCTAGTCATTCCAAACATTCAAACATAATTCTTCATCAAAGTATCTATTTATATAATTTTTTCCTAAAAATGTAGGTTGCTTTATGATGGCCTCTATCAGCCAAATTTTTGTACCATTAACTAAATGTCCTCCAAATGCCTTACCATCTTTATCAGATACAGATATATGGATATGAACCAATGGTTTATTTTCAAATAATGTGATGTTTCCTAGACCACTCAGTACCTCAAAACCACCATCAAAAAAGTGATCTTCGTATTCTTTAGTTTCTTGGTTAAAGTAAACAACATTTAAATTTTGAACAGCACCTATAAATGAAATTTCAGCAGTCTTTATTTTATTGTTGATTGCATATTCAGTTAATGATTCGAGTAAATAGGTATCCTTATCAAATTTTACATAGTGAACTTTTTGTCTATTTACTTTATATTTACGGGTGTACATTTATTACAGCTTAACTAACCTATAAAATATTTTGCAAGCTCGTGATAGACGGGTATGCCAATGATTATGTTAAAAGGAAAAGTCACACCTAAGCTCAAACCAAGATAAATTGCTGGATTTGCATCTGGAATTGCATCTTTAACTACTGCTGGAACAGCAATATAGCTTGCACTGGCCGTCAAAACCATAAGTAATGTTGCATTTCCAATTGAAAATGAAAAATAGTTTGATGCAAATAATGCTAAAAGAGATCCTATAAGGGGAGTGATCAATGCAAAAAGTATTAAAGTTTTACCTTTACCCTTTAGCTCTTTAAGTCTTTTAGCTACACGAGTTCCCATCACAAATAAAAATAAATATAAAACATATTCAAACAAAGTATCAGTGAAGAATTCAACATTATCTGAAATTGTGCCTTCGACACTAAAGCCAATTATCAGTGAGGATATTAACAATACATTTGGCACTTCTAAAAATGCTGTTTTTATTATTTCAAAATTATTTTGGTCAACGTTACGTTTTCTTGTAATAAGAAAAAGTGCCATAAAAATTGCAGGGAATTCCATTACAACGAGAACAGCTGACATAAAGTCATCAAATGCTTGAGAGTTTGTCGATAAATAGGATATTGCAGTAACAAAAGTGATTGCACTTACAGAACCGTATGTGCCAGAAAGAGCAGCTGCATCATCAATATTTAAATTATTTCTTAAGTATAAATAAGAAAGTATAGGAATAAGCAATGCAAAAAATATTCCAAGGGATAGAGCGTTAACAACTTCGCTAGTGAATCCGTTTTGTTGCAAACTGATACCACCTTTTAGACCCAATGAAAGAAGCAAGTAATATCCTAAATATTTTGATAGAGCTGGTGGCAGTGTATCGTTAAATATTCGTCCAATGATGATCCCAGAAATAAATAAAATAATTACTGGATTAAGTATGGCTTCCATTCAAATAGAAATGATAGTAAGCAAATCAATATTTAAGAGTTTTATTGAAAATTTATTTTAATTGATCAATAACTTCTTTTGCCGTATCAATATCAACTGGATTTTCAACATTTCCATCTTTTTTAAAACTTGTTCCAATAATCAAAATATCTGCAATATTTTCATATTGATTAATGTTTGTATGATCAACTCCTGATCCAATTGCTAATTTTCCAACAGGAACTATCTCTCTAACCTTTGTAAGGTCATCCATATTTATTTGATGACCAGTTCCATCACCCGTTACAATAACAACATCTGCACCAGCTCTGTTTATTAATTCTTCTGCATGATTTTCTATTTTCGAACCCTCTGGTGGTACTGCGTGTTTAACAAACACATCAGCATATATTTCAATATCATTATTTAGATTTTTTTTAAAATCAGAAATTTCATGTGCTTCACCTTCAATTATTCCCTGGTCGGTAAACATCATTACATTATTTAAAACATTAATCCTTACAAAATCTGAATTCGTAGCTTCTGCAATTGATAGAGCTGCTATTCCATCATTTCTTAAAACATTTATACCAACTTTTAAATCTGAATTTATTTCTAACTTTTGTACAACAGAAGTAAAACTAGCAAGAGTTCTTTTTGAAATATCATTTTTTACAAAAGGTACATCGCCAAAATTTTCGATAATAATTCCATCAACCCCAGCAGTATATAAATTTTCTACATCTTTTTGGGCAAGTTTGGTGATCTCATCTAATCCTAAGGAATTTGACGGTGAACCCGGCAAAGCTTTTAAATGAACTACGCCATGGATGATCATAAATTAAATTTTTGCGTGCTGTAGTTTTAGATATTTTTTTGCAAAATCACCCTCAACTGAAAGAGTTGGTTTGAATCCCTTATTTGTCCTACCAGTTACAATCCTACACCAGTCGCTTGCATTTCCTTTGATACTATTTTCTGACTTCTCATTTCCAAATTGCCATGCTCTGTATTCAGGTCCAATTAATTCAATTCTCAAATCTTTAAACTTGACTTTGTTCTTTTTACTTGTGTGTTCGGCATTTAGCCAACCAAATAATGCAACATGTTCAATTCTTACTGTATCTTCATAATCTTTTTTCATACTGTCGTAAATGTCTAAGCCATGAGCCCAAGTTTCAGCTAATTTTGTAGATGAAAATGTGAGATAATCAATTTCGTTATTCCACCATTTTATTTTTTTTCCAGGAGATCCTTTAGCTAAAATTTCTACAACCTTTGCTCTTGAGAGTCTCCACCACTCAATAACATCTTGTGGTCTCATCTCATTACCTTTTTTTATACATTCTTTTTCAAATTTTTCTAACCCTTTTGGCCCCCTGTATTTATTGAAATCGGTACCTTTCTTTTTCATTGCATTAAGCGCTAGATCTTCCAGTCCTGCTAAATAACTTACATGATTTGTGATGTTCCAATTCTTAAAGGTTGTTTTGGTATCCCAATTTCTTACAGGAATACTTTGTAAGTATTGATCTAGAAGTTGCTGTTCAGCTACCAGACTGCTTAATAAATCTTTCACAATTTAATTTTAATTGTGAAACTCTCTTACTCCAATAGGAACATCAAATAAAATACTTTATTTATGATTTAAATCTACGTATTATCTATATATGAAGAAAATCATAAAATTAGTAATATCAACAATTTTAATAAAAGTATTTTATGACGTTTTTAATGAAAACAAGTTTGTTAAAGAACAGATTGATAAATTAAAAGAAGAAGTTACAAATTTAGAAATGTCTGATATTGATCAGAAAATTAAAGATTTTCAAAATAAAATCGACGGATTCAAAAACAAAAATCAAGACTCCCCGGAGTAAAATATCTGGAAACTACTAGGTAAAACATTTTCATATTGGCCAACTTGGCTCGTCAAGTTAATAACAACTGCCCATTCAAATATTATGAAATTCAATCATACATTTATTGGTAGAAAGCTAATAGGGGAGAATATTTTACTCTTAGAAACAGTTGGCCGTAAATCAAATAAATTAAGAAAAACACCTTTGACTTATGTTGTAATTGATGAAGGATATCTTGTTGCAGCCTCATATGGAGGGAGAGACAAAACTCCTGATTGGTTTTTCAACATAAATACAGACAAAGTAAAAATACTCGTAAATAAGGAATACAAAGATGCAAAGCCATTAATTGTTGATGAACTTGAAAAGGAAGAGTATTGGAAGTTATTAACTGATTTTTATCCTACTTTTAATCTTTACAGGTCAAAAACAGAGAGAGATATTCCTTTAGTAAAACTTGTTACAAACTAGGTTTTATATTTGGACCGTTTCTTACCACGGTATTCCATAGTGTTGAATAATGATCAAGGTCTTCAGGATTTACATGAGGAAGAACCATATTTTTCCATGTTTCATGCAAAGGATCTGAATCATTTTTGTACAAATCTAATCCAACGGGAATTCTTTCTACAACTGTTCTAAGACTCATTGGCGTTTCAATATTGATGCTTATGTCATCAGATAAAAATGAGTTATTAATTTCAATAGCCAATTTGATTATTAGATCTGTGAATTCATTTTGTAATTTTGGATATCGTTTTTTAAATATTGATTCAAGCTGTTCTTTGTTAGGAAAAGGTTTATCCCAAATAACCCATCGATCAGCAAATGCTTTGTTTAGAGTTTGTGTTCCCGCATAATCTCTTAAGCTCGTTGGATTCATTGTTCCAAAAATATATGAGTCATTTCTTAATTCAATAACTTCTCCATTAGGAAGCTCTAGTTTTTTGTGTCTATCTAATAGTGAATGTAAAGCAAATAAAACTTCTGGTCCAGCTGCATTTAATTCTGATAGATTAATAATGGAAGGTCCTCTTAGTGCTCTGGTTAGTTCGCCATCCTGCCATTTGGAATCTGTTCCACCAACTCCATCTCCATATAATTGAACAGAACCAAGTAAAGTCACGTCTCTAACTTCACCTGATAAAGGAATCCGATAGTATGGATAATTTAATTTTGCAGCTAATTGCTCTATATCGTGATCCTTACCTGTTCCCATATGTCCTTTAAGTGCAATATGAATCGGGATTTCATTTTTAAACGTATCTTCTTTGCTTTTAATAATTTGAGCTAATTTATATTGAATTCCAAAGTCTACATAATTTTTATCTAACTCAGGTATGCGTTCGGCTCTTGATTCATAATCAGGAATTGATTTTGATAGCTTACATTCATTTAGCTTTATATCACCCTTACCAGTTGGGTTTTTAAATATTTGTTCAGCCATCAAGCAACTCCTGTAGATTCTTCAATATTCTTTATAAGTATATCCTTTGTGATGTTTACTATTGAATGAATTAACTCTTCAGGTTCATTTATTTGGGTTTTATTTATATATTCTTTCCAAGTGCCTCTTTCTCCAATACCTATACCAATTACATCAATCCCAACTTTGGAAGCATAATTGATAGAACTTTTTAAATCCTCAAGCGATCCTCTTGTCATGCCGTCTGACAGTACGGCTAAAAGTTTTGTTTTAGAACCTTTTTCTAGAAGTCTTTTTGTAGAAAACATTATATTTCTTTCATCAACATTGGTTCCTCTTTCAAACATGCTTGCAGGAGGGTGATCCAAATTGGATTCTATTTTGTCTAATGACTCCCTTAAGTTTCTTGAAAATTCAATTAAACCTATAAACTTTTCATAATTTTCTTTCCATGAATCATCAAACTTTTTAATAAAATAATGATTTGTTGTATTGAAATAATATTCAGCATTCGATCCATAATTTGTATTTAGCATCGAGGAAACAGCCATCTTTCTTTTTAAATATAATTCTTCATTTTCTAATTCATCTGCAGCGAAGCTCCTATTAAAAATTGCTACTTCAAAATCAATATCTAATTCATGGCAGATTTGTGCAAGATAACTTGCTCCTATTAATGCCGCAGAGAGTGACCAGGGATAGAAATCACCTTTATCTTTTTCAAGCATTGATCCACTTCCATCAATTAGTAAAGATACTGCATAAGATTTGTTTGAAAGCCGCTGTTTTTGTTCAAACATTCTTTCATACCTACCTGATGCAAGCATTAGAGGAACATGTGGTGATAAATCGCCCTGATCATAACCACTGATTCTTAGCCTTTTTTTGTTATGTATAAAGTAAGGTTTTATTTTGTTTGTAACTTTGAATACTGGCAGATCCCATTCTTCCAACAGGGAGTTATAAGTATTTAATCCATTTGTATATAAATTTTTAAATGATTTTGGTAAATTAGTACTCAGTAATTTTGATACTTTACCATTTGGAAGATAAACGGTTGAGGATGTTCCAACTTTTGAAACATGATCATCCATAAAGTTAAGCTTTTCATCTTCTGAATCTGCACCCTTTTTACCTAAGAATTTTTCTAAGGTATTACCTGAAGTAATGTTTGTACTAGAAGGAATTAAGACTTTGTTTAAATCATCAATTACGGAGTCTTCAAAATTTTCTATTGATTCTCTACGTTCTCCCAATGTTTGGCTATCAACATCTGGTAATAGATTGTATCTTCTACAAATATCTGTAATTTCTATCGTTATATCAATAGTGTCTTCTATCAAGTTTTTATCATATGAAAAATTATCTAAGACTCTTAAAGTCTCTTTTAAAGGTTCTTTAATATTTTTTGGATACTTTTCTATATCTAATTCAACATATCCTGTGATGTTATGAAAAAGCAATGTTAAAAATTTATTAAAAGGCTTTAAATTTTTTATGTTGATACTAGATTCTTTATAAATATCCTCGAGGATTGATCTAAGCCCATTAAAGTTTTTAACAAATTTAAACTCATCATAGGAATGCACAAGTATTTCAAAAATGTATTTTCCAAATGGACCCGCAAGAACTTCCAGAACTTCATCAATGTTAGTTAACCCTTCTGTGTCATCTTTATATTTTGTGAGATCTTCATCAACATCGAAATTATATTCTTCCATAGAATGGATAGCCTCATGGACTACAGTTCCAATTATTAATTCCTTAAATTCAAGTTCTGAATCTGAAACTGCATTAACCAAAATAGAAGGATTTATGTTGATCTCGTTTTTGTTTTTGCTTTTAGTTTTACCAAGATTAATAACAATATTTGGATTATCAGTTTCGGATTGTATTAGTCGTGTAATTGCTGGACTAATTTTTTGAAATATTTCAATAATTTGAGTTTCTAAAGTTTTTTTCTTAAATTCCATTTTTTATCATTATCATTAAAGACTGATAATACAAGTATAAGGTGAATATAAAGTTGAATGAAATTGCAAACAAGACTGTAATCGTTTCCGGTGGTAAAGGAAGCATGGGAGTGATGGTCTCAAATTATATTAATGATCTAGATGGTTATGAAGTAGTTGGGATAATTGATCCTGGAGAAAATGACTCAACATTTAAAAACTTTTTAATATCAGATGATTTTGTATGTGATTATATTTTCGAATTTGCTCCAGCATCTGTTGTTAATGAAAATATTAAGATTCTTGTAAATAATGATGCCAAATTAATAATTGGATCATCAGGTGTGAATGATGAATCAATTGAACTATTAAAAAATTCTGAAAAAGGAGTTGCAGTTATTCCTAATTTTTCAGCGGGTGCAGCTTTCCAAAAAGTTTTTTCTGAGCAGTTATCAAATACATTTAAGAATGTACACATAGTAGAAAAACATCATTCAAATAAGGAAGATGCACCATCTGGGACTTCAAAAGATGTTGCTTCAAGTTTAGAAAAGATGAACTCAGAAGATATAGAGGGGGAGTATTTTGCAACAACAGAGGAAAATTCAATCAATATTTATTCATTAAGGTCGGATGATTATTTAGCTGAACAAGAAGTCGTATTTTCTAATACTTTTGAAGAATTTATTCTTGAACATAAAGTTAATGATAGAAAAGCATATTTAACAGGTATCGAGATAGTATTACGTGAAATGGAAAATGTAAATTCTTACGTTTATGGACTTGAAACTCTTATGAAAGAAGCAATGGACTGATCATGACTGAGTTTGGTAGTTTATTAACAGCTTCAATTACTCCATTTGATTCACGAGGTGTATTAAATACTGACACTCTTTGGAGACTTTGTAGAAAATTGGTGCATGACAAATCGGAAGGACTTGTTCTTACTGGAACAACAGGAGAATCACCAAACCTTTCAATTAAAGATAGAGAGATTATTTACTCCACTGCTATAGATTCTGTGAGTGATAAAGCTAAGATTATTGCTGGTACTGGTACATATTCAACTTCTGAATCAATTGAAATTACTAAGATGGCAGATTCTCTAGGTGTAGACGGCATAATGATTGTTACTCCGTATTATTCAAAACCTTCTCAACATGGAATTTTGCGTCATTTTGAAGAAATATCAAAAATAACAGATCTTCCAATAATGGCCTACAACATTCCAGGTCGTACAAGTACATTAATTGAACTTGAAACTCTTCAAACACTTGTTGATGATATCGGCATTCATTCTATTAAAGATGCAGTTGGTAATTTTGAATTTTCTAAAAAGCAACTTGAATTGTTAAAGGATAAAGTAGATATTTATTCTGGAAACGATAACCAAACATATGATTTTGTAATAAATGGTGGAGTAGGAGTAGTTTCAGTTGCATCACATGTTGTTGGTGATGAAATAGCTGAAATGATAAGTTTTGCCAAAGATAATGATTTAGAAAAAGCTGAAGAGATCAATATGCAATTATCTAATTTATTTGAAGCAATATTTGAAGAGCCAAGTCCAGGACCAATTAAAAAAATCTTATCTGAAAGTTGGGAGGAAGTTGGAGAGCCTTTACTTCCAATAACCTCAATAACACCTGAATTAGCCAATAAAATTAGGGGTTTTTACAAAAAAATAAAGGAAAATTAGGCTTTTTTTACTATTTTTTATGGTATAATTAATACGTGGCTGTTAAGACATCCACTCGCAAAAGGGTTGATGGGCGTAAGCGGGTGTCTAAACCGAAAAATTTAATAAAAATACCTCAAACTCTAAGAGGTATTTCAGATACTTCAAAAAATATCACTAGTTCATTTTTTAAGTCTTACCAAGCTGTTGCTGTGTTTATGACAGTTTTAGGCATTCTTGTAGGATTATCTTCTTTTGGCAAAGCTGGTCCAATAGGAGAGTTTGTAAATAATTTACTTACATGGTCGTTTGGCTATGGTGTATATTTATTTCCTCTACTTTTAATTTATGGTGCTGCAATTCTTATAAGAGATAAAGACTTTATAAATACCCAAAAAGTATTTATTGGAACGATCTGGGTACAAATATTCACTTCAGCGTTATTTCACTTTTACATACACTCTGAACCACTGTCAATAAGTGTTGGGAGTGCTGCTCTACAAAAATCCGGAGGTTTTATTTCTGCATTCATTGTTTACCCACTAAATAATTTACTTGCTGCAGAAATGACGCATGTTGTGCTTTTATTCGGTTTGATAATTTCTGTTTTATATATGACGGATATAGAACTAAAAGATCTCATTGGTGGAGTACAGGCAATTTTTGTTTACTCATATAGGTTTATTTTTGCATTTTATAAAGCTAGGAGAGAGGCATCTAAAATAAATTTTGATCTTATTAATACTGAAACTATAACTCCATCAGAAGAAGTTGAAACTAATAATGTTGTTACATTGAAAAAGGAAAAAGTCAAAAAATCAGTTAATTCGAAGAAGCCTAAATCAAAAGAACCTTCATTGCCTAAATCGAAAAAACCAAATACAAAATCATCCAACTATGTACTTCCACCATTGAAATTATTAAAAATGGGTACTGATGTTTCTACTTCAAAAAAACTTTTACAACAAACGGCAACAGATTTACAAAATCTCTTAAAAGAACATGGTGTAGAAGCTGAATTAACAAAAATCGTTCCTGGACCAACTGTCACAAGATATGAGATTGAGTTATCACCTGGTGTTAAAGTATCTAAAGTTACATCGCTTTCACACGATATTGCCTATGCATTAGCTACACCAGATGTAAGACTTTTAGCCCCAATTCCTGGAAGAAGTGCGATTGGTATTGAGATTCCAAATAGACAAAGAAGACTTGTTTCATTGGGAGATGTTCTTACCTCACCAGAGGCAAAAAAATTAGATCATCCATTAAATGTAGGACTTGGATTAGATATTTCAGGCCAAGCTAGACTAATTAACTTATCTGAACTACCTCACGTTTTGATAGCAGGTCAAACTGGTGCAGGTAAATCTTCTTGTATAAATTCAATTGTTACTTCTCTTTTAATGAGAACTAATCCAGATGAAGTAAAAATGGTAATGGTAGATCCAAAAAGAGTAGAGTTAGGACAATACAACAATGTACCTCATTTACTTACAAAGGTAATTACAAACCCAAAGAAAGCTGTTGATGCTTTATCTTGGGCTGTATCTGAAATGGATAGAAGATATGATTTATTAGCTGATGGGCAAGTACGTGATATTAATGGATATCATGAAAAATTTGATGCTGGATTATTAGATACAGAAAAATTTGATAGATTTCCTTACATAGTTGTCTGTATTGATGAATTGAATGATTTGATGATGGTTGCTGGTAGGGAAGTGGAGTCGGCAATTGTAAGACTTGCTCAAATGGCTAGAGCTATTGGAATACATTTAGTTGTCGCAACTCAAAGACCTTCTGTAGATGTTATAACTGGTGTAATGAAAGCAAACATTCCTTCAAGACTTGCATTTTCTGTAGCCTCAACAACAGACTCAAGAGTTATTCTTGATCAGTCTGGAGCTGAAAAATTAATTGGGCTTGGAGACATGCTAATTGTTACTGCTTCAAATCCTAGATTAGAAAGAATCCAAGGTGCTTGGGTTACTGAGGAAGAAATTAAAGATGTAGTCTCATGGGTTAAGTCACAAAAAGAAGCTGAATATAATCCTGCTGTTATTGAAGAACAAAAATCTACAACTGTTCAAAGTGAAGATGATTTAGGTGAAGATGAAGAATTAATTAAAACTGCTACAGATCTTGTTGTTAGATCACAATTAGGATCCACTTCAATGTTACAAAGAAAACTAAGAGTTGGATTTGCTAGAGCAGGCCGATTAATGGATATTCTTGAATCTCAAGGAATTGTTGGGCCATCTGAAGGTTCAAAAGCAAGAGAGGTTTTAATTACAGTTGAAGAATACGAAACAAATAATCTTTCCTCAATTGATGATGATAATGAAATTTCTGATACTGATCAGACATCTGAAGGAATAGATGATCAAGAAGAAACAACTGACGACAGTTGGTACGAAGAGTAGTTAACTCTTTACAGTTTTACCTTTTATAATTCTATTTCTTATTGCAGCAGAAATCGTATCTGCGGTTAGTACCAATAAAATAGTACAAATTAATACCGTACCTGCTCTTGGAAAATCTCTAAATCTAAGTTGATTAATTAATTCCTGTCCAACACCACCTGCTCCTACAACACCAAGAACTGCTGATGCTCTTAAATTAATTTCAAAACGATATAGCCAATAGGATGTAATTGTTGGCATAACTTGAGGTATTACTCCAAAAGTAAGTTCATTAATTTTTGATCCCCCAGAAGCTTTTATAGACTCAAGTGGTCCTTCATCAATACCCTCTATAACTTCTGAAGAAAGTTTTCCTAAAGTTCCTATTGAATGAATACCTACAGCAAGTGTTCCTGTTAACGGGCCAAGTCCAGTTATCGGCAAGAAAACAAAAGCTAATATCAATTCTGGAAAAGCTCTTATACCATTAAGTATTTGTTTAATTACCCTGTTAACAGATCCAATTGTTATATTATTTGCTGCTAAAAAGGATATGGGAAAACTAAATATTGCTCCAATGACTGTTCCTGCCCATGCAATAAATAAAGATTCAAAAACTTTTGGAATTATTCTATCAAATGCTTCTGAGCTTAAATCCAAAGGAAACATAGCACCGACCAAAGTTGCTATTTGTGCAGGAGCATTAAGTATTCTATCTAGAGTTATTTCTAAACCTGATGCAGACCAAATCGCAGAAACGACAATCAAACTAGTTAATGAATACTTAAATATTCTTTGATTTAATGGTTGCTTTGGAATTTTCACAATATTTTTCTTCTTAACCAAACACTAAATTGTTCTATCAATATGACAACAATAAGGATGAGAACAATTATGGGTGAGATTCTATCAAATCTAAGAAAAATTCTTTGTGTTTCAATTATTCTTCCAACACCACCAGCACCAACTAATCCAAGAATTACGCTTGCTCTAATACATAATTCAAATATATATAGAAAATATGCAGTAAAGTTGGGCAATACTTGAGGCAAAGCAGATGTAAAGACAGATTGGTTATGTGATGCACCAGTTGCTTTTGCGGCTTCCATGGGACCGGGATCAATGCTATCTATTGTTTCGGATAATAATTTACCCATTATTGCAAGCGAAAACATTAATAATGCAAGTACACCAGCAAATGGGCCAATGCCTACAGCAACAGTAAAAATCATAGCCCAGAATAAATCAGGAATTGTTCTCACTAGATTTAAAAATGACTTGTATATGAAATAAGAATATGTATTTAGATTTGTAGCTCTTGATGCATAAAAAGATAACGGTAAAGCAATTGCACAGCCTACAATACTTGCCAAAATAGCAATTTGTATAGTTTCTACCAATGCTTCTGATGAATTTTCCCAAGCCCATGCCCATTTTGGATCAAATAGTGGATCAGTGACTAGATGTCTATTAGATAAGTTATTTTTAAAATCTTCAAAATTAAAACCTATCTGAAGAAATGAAAATATAGAAAATAGTATTCCAGTCGGTATTCCTATTAAAACTAATAATGAAGGATTTGGCTTCTTGGGATAATTAATCATTACCTATTAAATCTGATTGCTTGATTGATCTTCCATAAATATTCTCAAAGTCTTCATCTGAAACGTCGTCAACTTTGCCATCATAAACTAATTCACCATCACGTAAACCAATTAGTCTGTCTCCAAATTCTTTTGCTAAATCAAGAAAATGTAAATTAACAATTGTTGTAATTCCAAGCTCTTTATTTATTTTTTTAAGATAACTCATTACAACTCTTGATGTGATTGGATCAAGTGAAGCAACAGGTTCATCTGCAAGCATAACTTTTGGTTTTTGAGACAAAGCCCTCGCAATCCCTACTCTCTGTTGTTGTCCACCGGAGAGATTAGAAGCTCTAACATATGCTTTTTCAAGTATCTCAACTTGATTTAATGCTTCAAATGCCATTTGTTTTTGATCTTTTGGCCATAATCCAAAAATTGACCTTATAGTGGAGACATTACTTAATCTACCTGTTAATACATTTTTTAAAACCGTTGATCTATTTACTAGATTAAAAGTTTGAAAAATCATACCAATTTCTGATCTAATTTGTTTTAGTTGCTTTTTATTTGCATTAGTTATATCTTTGTTGTCTAAAAAAACAACACCATTGCTAGGTTTGACTAAATTATTGATTGTTCGAAGTAGTGTTGATTTACCTGCTCCAGATAAGCCGACAATAATTAAAAAATCGCCTTCATTTATTTCTAGATCTAAATTTTTTAGCGCTTCTACACCACCTGGATAGGTGACACTTACATTTTCGAATTTAATCATATAAAAAATTTTAACCGGGCTGAAGAACAACCCGGTTAAAACTAAGATTTAATCGTCGTATAGACCGAATTCTTCCGCTGCTTCTCTCACAACGTCGAATTCAGAGTTAACTGCTGGCACTAAATCTGTCCAACCATAAATTTCATCCATTATGGCTAAACCTTCATCAGTGGCAATATATGCAGATAATATGTCATAAATTTGTTGTTTAATGTCTTCAGGTAGATCTGTTCTAACTGCTATGACATCATTAGGTATTTCTTCTGTAATAGCAAAAGCAATTACCTTTTCACCAACATCTGCATTTGTTTTTCTTAGAGTTCTTCTTGCATCATCAATTGAAGAACTTGTATATGAAGATGCAAATGGAAATTTAGTAAATGAAGACCTGACTAATAAGAAAACACTTGTTGTTTTCTGGGCTGATTATTGAGGGATTTGTAGAGAGGAGTTGCCTCTCTTAGAAGCTAATCTAGCAGCAGTTAGCCAAAACTATGATGTAATCGCATTGGCACATAGTGATGTCGATTCCACTATGACTTGGGTATCAGAAAATTTAAAAGGTGAAATCACAATTGGGTTTTCTACATCTGATATGAGAGATAATTTAAAAATTATTGGTCAACCAATTTCTTTAATTATTGATACAGATGGCAATATTCTTTCACGAGAATATGGATACGTTCCAAACGACTTATAAATTTACAAAATTTTAACTTAATACTCAAGCAGTTTCTGTCATAAATTGTATGATAAGAGTGTAATCAAGCGGAGGAAATTGTGAAAAAAACAATTTTAATTCTTTTATGTCTCTCTCTTGTGTTTGCTGCTTGCGGTACTGCAGAAGAAGAAACAGTAGAAGAACCTGCAGTTGTTGAAGAAACAGAAAGCCTAGATGCACCAGCTACTACTACAGCTGAAGTGCTAGATAAAATTGTTTTCGGTTTTGTGCCAAGTGCAGAGCAAGCAGAACTTTTAGACAATATTCAACCGATGATGAAAGTATTATCAGAGGGATTAGGAATTGAAGTTGAAGGTTTTGTTACTAGTGACTATTCGGGATTATTAGTTGCAATGGGATCTGGTCAAGCAGATGTTGGAGCATTTGCCACATTGGGTTACGTTACAGCTATGAATGCATTCCCGACAAGATTTGAGGCTATTGCCAAATCTGTAAGATTCGGTTCTGGATCATACCATGGTACGTTCTGGACAACAGATGCAAGTATTTGCGAAACCACACCAGTGATAGGTGCTTTTGAAAACATCGATGGAGTTGCAACTTTAGTTGAAGGTTCAACAACAGCTCCACCTGCTGTTAAAGCGTTACAAGTTGGATGGGGTTTTGGAGATGACGGA
>ARQR01000011.1 GCA_000384495.1 actinobacterium SCGC AAA015-D07
TATTTATAACCTCAGCACACGCCTTGGCAATTTCCATATGTTCTTTTTGTGTACCGTTAGCTTCTCTTAGTTGAATGTAGTGAATCCAACTTCTTAAAGTACCATTCATATAAATCCGACTAACTGTATTCCCTTCAGGTAAAACCGATCTTGCTTGTTCTTTTGCTATGCCGTTTTCAATTGCCCAATTGTAAACTTCTTTAGCATTTTCGATTAAGTTATTTTGCAATTTTTCCCATTCATTTATTATCTTCTCATCTTCTGTCTCCACAGAGTTCTGTCTGTTTTTTGGATCTTGTAATCTTGCCTCTCTAATAACAAACTCTAAATCTTCAACAGGATTTGCATATCTTTGACTAAATTCTTGAAAGCTAAATGATCTATGACGAAGAATTTGTCTAGCTATATCCCTTGTTGTTTCAATCTCAAGACAAGCACTTACCATTTCTAGTGGTGACCAATGTGCATTTTTAATTAAATAATTAATTAATTTTTCACTTGTTTCAGTATTTAACTGGTTTGATGGATTTGAAACTCTCGCACAAAAAGCAACAAGCTCCTGTGCATTATCTATTCCTTCATCACTAATAGAATCAGTTGGCTTTGAATAACTTATTAACTTTACTTTCATTTCAAATAATATATTAAAATAATTTAATTATGTTTTTATTAAGAGTAGTAGTTTTTCTAATTTTAGTATCGTTAGTTGTCATTCTCGCATATCCACTTTTAATTATTTTCAATCTTGCAAATGGTGGTGATGGGTTTGGTCTTTGTAGTGATCTAATTACCTGTGAAATTCCATTTCTAGAGGGACCAAGAATTCTTGTTATTTTAATTATTACTTTTTTCTTTTTAGTCGCTGTTTTGAGAGCAATAATGAAATATTTGAACAGTATTAATAAGGAACAAACTATTCTTTAATTACATAAAATATTGAAATTAATATAACAATCACCCCGAGCCAATTAATTAAATTTAAAACTTCTCCAACAAAAAAAACACCTATTAGTAAGGCAAAAACTCCTTCTAATCCAAATAATAAAGATGCTGTAGATGCATTTATACTTTTCTGTCCAAATAGTTGAAGATAAAATGCACAAAAATTAACAACAAATCCTAAAAACAAGATGGGAAATATAAAATCGCTAGCTAAGCTTAAGTTTGTAAAATTTAAAAAGGGTAAGCAAAAAATCGATCCTGATAATGATTGTATGAACATCAATTTTGAAATGCTCATATTTTTAATATATCTTTCAACCATAACTATATGTAAGGCATATCCAGTTGCACAAATTAATGTAAATAAATTACCAAATAATTGATCTAAATCGTTTAAAGCAATTAATAAAATTCCAAAAAAACCTGATACTGATCCAATTAAATTTTTTCTCTGAATAGTTTTGTTATTTATAAATTTTGAAAAAATAGGAGTTAAGACAATATAAAATCCTGTGACAACTCCAGAATTAATCGTTGAAGTTGTTTTAAGACCAATTGTTTGTGTTATATAGCCAATCCATAAGAATACACCCATAAGCAAGCCAGGAAATATGTACGTTTTTCCAGGAATTCCACCAATGATTAAAAATAACATTGCTGCAATAACGTATCTTAAGAAAACTACATTTACAGGATTAATTGAAGTAATTAAATCTTTTACAACAGCAAAGGTTGATCCAAATAATAAAGCGGATGTAACCAAAGCTACAATTGCAATATTTTTATTATTTAAAATCATCCGAATAAGTGAACATTAATATCTTGTATAAAATAATGATATGAAAAAACAAGATAAGGTAAAAAAAATTCATAAAATTTTAGATGAACTTTATCCAAAACCTCAAAAACCATTAAATCACAAAGATGCTTATACGTTATTAATTGCAGTTTTGTTATCAGCAAGATGTACTGATAAAAAAGTAAATGAAGTTACTCCTGAACTGTTTAAGATCGCAGATAATCCAAAAGACATGTCCAAAATAGATGTCAGGACGATTAGAAAAATCGTCAAACCTTGTGGACTTTCACCACAGAAGTCAAAAGCAATATCAAATCTATCAAAAATCTTAGTAAAAAAATATAATGGAAAAGTACCAGACAACTTTGATGATTTAGAATCTCTTCCAGGGATCGGTCATAAAAGTGCATCTGTTGTGATGGGTCAAGCTTTTGGAATCCAAACATTTCCAGTTGATACTCATATTCATAGACTTGCATGGAGATGGGGGCTTTCTACAAGGAGAAGTGTTGAGCAAACTGAAAAGGATTTAAAAAGATTATTTCCAGAAAATTCATGGAATAAACTTCATTTACAGATTATTTTTTTTGGAAGAGAATATTGCCCTGCGATTTCACATAAAAAAGAATTATGTCCAATATGTAGCAAGTATGGAAGAAAAGATATGAAATAAATGGAAGTCAATTTTTTTATTGCGTTTATATTTGGGTTTTTATCATTTGTTTCTCCTTGTGTTCTTCCCCTTGTGCCTGGTTATCTGGCTATATTTTCAGAATCAGAAGATGACATTAAAACTCGCTTATTTGGATCAGTACAATTTACATTAGGATTTTCTTTAGTTTTCATCTCGCTTGCAGCTATAGCAACAAATATAGGATCTTTTTTTAGCAGAAACTCTGAATCTTTGTCTAGGGTAAGTGGCTTGATAATCATATTTTTCGGCTTAATGTTAATGATTCCATCTTTAAACAATAAATATTTTTATAGTTCGAATTACATAGATATTAAAAACTTTAATAGAATGAAAAATTTTGTTCTTGGTCTAACGTTTGCTTTTGGATTTACACCATGCATTGGCCCTGTGTTAGGAGCACTTCTAACACTTTCTTCAAGTAGTAACACAATTAACCAAGGGATATCGCTATTAATCTTTTACTCTTTTGGATTAGCGATTCCATTTATTTTGTTACCAATATTTTCAACAAAGGTAAATTTGAAATCAAAAATATTTACTTTTTTCAAAAGATACTCTTCTTATATATCAGGAACAACATTGGTTGCAATAGGTGCACTTATTTTTTCTGATAGAATGTACATACTTGCTTCTTTCTTTCAAGACATATTCATTCGTCTCAACTTAGAGCGTCTAAGTAATATTTAATTATGACTTCAAATATTCAAACTGAAAAGGTTTTAAAAATTACTGGTAGTGATAATGTAACATTCCTTGACTCTATAATTTCAAATAATATCGAACAAGATAACATCAAACCTTCATTTTTACTTGGACCTGATGGAAAAATTAATCACTGGTTTTTAATAGAAGAAAAAAATAAAGAAGTATTTGTATATCAAGATAAGAAAGAATTGAATTTTATATTGGATAGTTTGAAAAAATATGCAATAAGAATTGACTGTAATTTTGAAATTGAAGACAGCATAATCACTTTACAAGTTGATCTTGATAAAGCAACATTAAAAACAACTGAAACGAAAGAAGAGTCAGTCTCTTGGTATGATTTTGAATTAAACAACGAACTACCCACTAAAGAAATAGTAAATACTGGATTACTACCCAATGAAACAAAATGGTTAGATTTTTTTGTTGATTTTGAGAAAGGTTGCTTTCTTGGACAAGAGCAAGCGTCAAGAATAAAATTTAGAGGAAAGTCTAGAAGGATGCTGGTTACAAACGAATTAGGCATTCAAGAAATAATAAAAATTTGAAAAATGGATCGTTGCGAATATTGTGGAAGAATTTTAAATATTAATAGATCCGATAAATATCTTCTTTGTTCTAAAAAATGTAAACAAAAATTTAAAAATAAGATTGATATTTTAAATACAAACAAATTTGTTCTTAATTCAGTAAGTAAAGAATGGATTTCAGTAAAGAATATTGTTTCATCGAATAAAAATAAATTTGAAATTGTCTCATCAATCTCAAGATTGATTTATTTTGAAAAAAAATTGATTAAGAAAGAAAAAGGTGAAATTAATTTAAAAACAAATGTTTCTATAAAGAAAAGATAGCACCTTTATCATATCGTTTTAAAGAGAATTGAACTATTGGTCCAATAACTATAACCATAAATATTGTTCCATATCCATATGAGCCTCCAAGTAGAACTCCAGTTAAGAATGCCGTAAAATCAATTCCGATTCTTGTTGCTCGAACACTTGGACCTCGCTTGGCAATGCCTGTCATAATTCCATCTCTTGGACCAGGACCTAATCCAGAACCGATATATATTCCAACACCCATTGCAAAAAGCACAGTGCCAAAATATAGGTATACATGTCTTGTCCAAATTTCCTCTGGCGTTGGTATGAAATACATTGTTAAGTCAAGTACATTTCCAATAGTTAAAATGTTTAGAATCGTTCCAAGAAACGGCTTTTGTCTCAATGGAATCCAACCTAGTAAAACAATGAATCCGGTAATTACCCCGGCAAAGCCAATTCTTACATTTATTAATTGACTAAAACCATCATGGAATACATCCCATGGGTTAAGTCCTAACTTAGCCTCTATCGTAAACGCAAGACCTATTCCACATAGAAACAAACCGAAGAAACATTGTGGAAGCCTCTTTAAAATTTTTTTACTCATTAATTATGAAAATTTGTTCAAGATAAGGGATATTCTCTGGACATAGTTCATAAATTGATTGAAACCTTAAAATTGGAATGATTCTATTTTTTTCATCGACAACGATTTCGTTATTAATTAATTCATTCCTAATAAGATTTTCTGAAGTCTCAACATCAATCCAATCGACAGAAGATATGCATATATTTTTTCCTATATTAATTAAAGTATTTTCAGGAATGTTATCTAGAGTATCTTCAGCATCTGCAATTCTAATTTGTTCGACAAATTCACTTCCAAAAGAATCACTTGAAAAATTTTGATAAATGATAAATGAAATACTTAGGATAATAAAAACTATCACACTTATTAAAGGAATTTTCTTCACACTACATTATTGTCCATTAAATATTTTAGTTTTTAAAATGTACCCGGAGGGGGAGTCGAACCCCCACATCCGAAGATACTGGATTTTGAGTCCAGCGCGTCTGCCAATTCCGCCATCCGGGCCTATCTAAAGATTATATTTGATATATATAAAATAAGAGAATTTATTTTTTAAGTTTAAAATGGTGAAGTGATAGTTCTCATAGATGGTTTCAGTGTTGCGTTTAGAGCTTTTTATGCTTTACCAGAGACCTTAATGACTTCAAATGGAACGCCTACAAACGTTATACATGGTTTTTTATCCATGATTAATAAAGTCGTAAATGATTATGATCCCAAACAAATAATAATTACGTGGGATCTACCAGGAAAAACATTTAGGAATGACATATATAAAGAGTACAAAGCAAATAGATCTCCAGCACCTGACAACTTTAACGTTCAAATTCCTTTATTACATGAACTCATTGAATCATTTAATATTCCACAAGTTTCAGTTGAAGGACATGAGGCTGATGATGTTTTAGGTTCTTTATCCACCCTTTTTAATCAAAATAATAAAAATGTATTGATAGTGACTGGAGATAGAGATACTTTTCAATTAATAACAAAAAAAACAAATATTTTATATACAAAAAGAGGGATTACGGATACTGATAAAGTAGATGAATCATTTTTTAAAAATAAGTTTGGCATTAAACCATCACAATACATAGAGTATCTAGCTTTAAAGGGTGATCCTTCTGATAACATACCAGGTCTTGCAGGGGTGGGAGAGAAAACAGCAATTTCACTTCTCCAACAGTATGAGAATATTGACAAAATATATAAAAACCTTGACGAGTTAACTCCTAAGTTGAAAAACTCATTTGAAGAAAATAAAGAAATTTTATTTATAAGTAAGGAGTTAGCAACTATAAAAACTGATTTAGATCTAGAATTGCCAACAGTAAAAACTAGCGAAACTGCATATTTATCTGATCAGGTATTACTAGAAGCTCAAGAAAAGGTCTTAAATCTAGAACTTAATAAATACACAATATCTCAAGATGAAAATATCGAGTTAGAGATTGAAAATGATTCAAAAGAAGATATATCTGAAAATAAAAAGCTAGAAGGTAAAGCATACTTACTAAATTTTGAAGAAGATATATATTTCATACAAAAAGATAGTTTTGGAAAATATATTGGCAAAATTTCAGATCTAAAGGAATTAATATTCTTAAACTCCCAAAGTATTTTGGAAATAATAGATGAAAAAATTAATTTTGAAAAGGCAGACGCATATGACTGCATTTTATTTCTAAAAGATCCAAGCATAAGGCCTGATAATCTTTTAAGTATTTGTAAGCATATTAATAGAACATCAGGTCTTACTAAGAAGTCAGAAGTTTATGAATTTCTTCAATTTTTCCAAAAAAATATTGAATTTATTGACAAAGAAATTAATAAATTTAAAACAGATAAAAAACTGTACCTTATCTATAAAGATCTAGATTATCCAATGTTAAAAATCTTAGATTCAATGAACAAGAAGGGTGTAAGAATATCATTAAAAAAAATTGAGATACTTTCAGAGGAGATAAATCATGAATTAGAAAATTATAAAAACGCTATCAAGTCAATCACAAAAAAAGACTTTAATTTAAATTCTCCAAAACAACTATCTGAAATTCTTTACGAAGACATGAAATATCCTGTTCTTAAAAAAACTCCAAAAGGAGCACCATCGACCGATGCATCAGTCCTAGAAGAGCTCTCAAAATCTCATGAGCTTCCAAAACTAATTTTGAAATATAGAGAGTATGAAAAGTTACGCTCTACATACATCGAAGGCTTAAAAAATGAAGTTATTAAGAACAGAGTACATACCAGTTACAATTTATTTGGAACAACAACAGGCCGTCTTTCTTCAGAAAAACCAAATTTACAAAATATTCCAAATAAAACAGACATGGGTCAAAGAATAAGAGAATTTTTTATTGCTGATTCTAAACATGTTTTTGTTATTGCTGATTATTCACAAATAGAGTTGAGAGTTCTTGCTCATTTAAGTAACGATAAATCAATGATTGATATGTTACAAAATAGAGAATCTGATATTCACTCAGAGACTGCTTCAAAAATTTTTCAAACAAATATTGAATCTGTAACAAAAGATATGAGAAGAAAGGCTAAGGAAGTTAATTTTGGTTTAATTTATGGAATGGAATCGTTTGGTCTCTCTAAAAGCTTAAATATTTCAAAAAAAGAAGCCGAGGAGCTAATAGAAGCATATTTTTCACAATTTCCAAAGATAAAAGGTTTTCTTGACAAAATAGTCGATGACGCAACCACAAACACCTTTACCGAAACGCTCTATGGTAGAAAAAGATATATTAAAGAATTAGCATCATCTAACTTTCAGTTAAAAGCAATGGGAAAAAGAATTGCTATGAATGCACCTATACAAGGAACAGCTTCAGACATTATGAAAATCGCAATGATAAAGCTTAATAAAGAAATTCAAAAAATAAAATCAACTGATCTTCTTTTACAAATACATGATGAGATTATTATTCAGACACCCAAAGAATCTGCCAATAAAGTATCAAAGATAGTTAAAAAGGAGATGGAGGGTGCGTCTAAATTAAAAGTTCCACTTTTTGTTGATATAAAAGAAAATATAAACTTATCAAATTTAAATTAATTACTTGCAAATTACACAAATATGTTATCCTAAGAAACGCAATACTATGATTGGAATTTATAATACATATGTCAGATAGCCAAAATGAGGCAGTAAAGCCAATCAATGACGTAAACCTTCCTGAAGACATCAGCCCAGATGATTTTCCAGCATTATTAGAACAAACACTTGTATCTTTTAAAAATGGTGATGTTATTGAAGGGACCGTGGTCAGGATTGACAGAAATGAAGTCATGGTTGATGTTGGTTATAAGTCCGAAGGTGTAATTCCATCCAGAGAATTATCAGTAAGAAAATCAATAAATCCTAACGAAGTATTTAATGTTGGTGATAAAGTACAAGCTCTTGTTCTTGAAAAAGAAGACGATGAAGGAAGACTAATTTTATCTGTAAAAAGAGCAATATATGAAAAAGCCTGGGGAGACATTCAGACAATTTCAGATCAAAATAAGTCAGTAAAAGGAACAGTTATTGAATCCGTCAAAGGAGGTCTAATTGTTGATATTGGTGTAAGAGGATTTCTACCTGCATCATTAATAGATGTAAGAAGAGTGAAGGAGCTTAGTTCATATGTCGGTGAAGAGGTTGAAGCGAAAATATTAGAATTAGATAAACAAAGAAATAACATAGTTCTTTCGAGAAAAGCACATTTAGAAGAAGAACTTTCTGAAGAGAGACAAGGATTTTTAGGTGACTTACAAGTTGGCGATGTAAAAGATGGCAAGATATCATCTATTGTAAATTTCGGCGCATTTGTAGATATTGGTGGAATGGATGGACTTGTCCATGTTTCAGAGTTGTCATGGAGACATGTTGAAAACCCAAATGAAATAGTAAAAGTTGGTGATGCCGTAACAGTTAAAGTTTTAGAAATTGATAATGATAAGGAAAGGATATCATTATCTATTAAACAGGTTACCGAAGATCCTTGGCTAGATTTTGAACTTAATTTTAATGAAGGAGATGTTGTAGATGGAGAAGTTACAAAAGTTGTACCTTTTGGTGCATTTGTAACAATAGGCAAAGGTGTTGAGGGACTGGTCCATGTTTCAGAGATCTCTGTAGATAAAATTGAATCTCCAGAACTTGCGTTAGCCATTGGCCAAGGAGTAAAAATTAAAATTATGGAACTTGATATACCAAAGAGAAGAGTAAATCTATCAATTAAACAAGCCGATCCTAATTGGGAAGTTAAAGAAGAAGAAAAAAATAAGCCAAAAACTCACTCATCACAATCAGATGATAAACCTGCAGAAAGACAAACCGTTGAAGGCGTTGATGAATCCCTTGAAAATATATTGCAGGAACTTAAAGAAAGAGGAATTGGAAGTAATTAACAATTAAAGTTAAATTCTAATTTTCCTTAATCTTATATATATGTTTAAAAATGGAATAGTTATTACTGGACCTATTGGTTCTGGTAAATCAGAGGCTTTAAAAATAATTAAAAAACTAGGTTATCTTACAGTTGATCTTGATGTTATATCAAATGAAATCCTAGAAAGCGATGAAGGAATTAAATTTTTAGATTCAACTTTTCCTGATTGTATAAACGAAAATAGTATAGACAGAACAAGGCTGGCAAACATTGTTTTTAAAAACAAAGATCAATTAAAAATACTTGAGAGCTTTTTACATCCAAAAGTTCAAGAAAAATTACTATCTATTTTAGAAAAAAATGAGGGACTTACTTTTATCGAAGTATCAGCACCAAAAAGTGTTACAGACTTATTTAAATGTATTGTGATTTGGAGTCCCAAAGAAGTACGCATAAAGAGATTGCTTGATAGAGGAATGGATGAAGAAGATATTACAAATCGAATAAATAATCAACCTAATGATGAGTGGTGGTACTCCATTGGCACACTGATTGAAAATAATAAAATCGAAGACTTAGAAAATAAATTAAATTATGAAATTTTAAAGTTATTATGAAAAAATTTAAAGTCATTTCAGAATTTACACCCAAAGGAGATCAGCCTGCTGCAATCAAAAAACTAAAAAATGGTATAGACAATAATATTGACTTTCAAACATTAATGGGGATTACAGGTTCTGGAAAATCTGCAACTATTGCATGGCTTATAGAGGAAATTCAGAAACCTACTCTTGTTTTAGCACCAAACAAAGCTTTGGCTGCACAACTAGCAAATGAGTTTAAACAATTTTTTCCTGAAAACAGGGTTGAGTACTTTGTTTCATACTATGACTATTACCAACCAGAAGCATATGTACCTCGGACTGATACATTTATTGAAAAAGATGCAAACATAAATGAGGAAATAGACAGGTTAAGACACGCTGCTACAAGTGCTCTACTTTTGAGAAATGATGTTATAGTAGTTTCCTCTGTTTCTTGTATTTATGGACTTGGTTCTCCTAAAGAATATAAAAATAAAATAATCCCAATAATCCAAGGTAATGAATTTGATTTAGATGATTTGATAAGTCAGCTTATAAAACAACAATATATTAGAAATGACCTTGTTGTAACAAGAGGAACATTTAGATTAAAAGGTGATACTTTGGATATATTTCCCGTCTATGAGGAAACAATATTTAGAGTTGAATTTTACGGTGATGAAATTGAGAAAATATCACGTATTGATCCAGTAACTGGTGAAATACTTGAAAAACTAAGTGAGTTAGCAATATTCCCAGCATCTCATTATGTTACATCTGATGATGAAAGAAAAAGTGCATTAAAAGAAATAGAAAATGATTTATCTAAGCAAATTGCAAAGTTTGAGAGTGAAAATAAGTTATTAGAAGCACAACGTATAAAACAAAGAACAATGTTTGATTTAGAAATGTTAACTGAATTAGGTGTATGTTCTGGAATTGAAAATTATTCAAGATATTTTGACGGAAGAAAACCTGGTGAAGCACCATATACATTGATCGATTTTTTCCCAAAAGATTTTTTAATGGTTGTTGATGAAAGTCATATTGCAATACCTCAGATTAGAGGCCAATATGAAGGTGATAAATCAAGAAAATCAACACTTGTAGATTATGGATTTAGATTGCCAGCTGCATTGGACAATCGACCATTAAAATTTGATGAGTGGAAAAATAAAGTAAGCTCAACTGTTTTAGTTTCAGCTACTCCTGGAAAATGGGAAAACGAAAATTCTGAAATTTTTATTGAGCAAATTATTAGGCCTACAGGTTTATTAGATCCAAATATTTTTGTTAGACCAACCAAAAATCAAATTGAAGATTTGTTAAGTGAGATAAAATCAGTAATTGATAATGGCAATAGAGTATTAGTCACGACTCTTACTAAAAAAATGAGTGAGGCACTAAGTGACTATTTTTTAAAAATGGGAATTAAAACAAGATATCTTCATTCGGACATAGATACTTTAGAAAGAATTGAAATCCTAAGGGATTTAAGAAAAGGTGAATTTGATGTTTTAGTTGGTATTAATTTACTCAGAGAGGGATTAGATTTACCAGAAGTTCAATTGGTAGCCATTATGGATGCTGATAAAGAAGGCTTTTTAAGATCTGAGACCAGTCTTATACAAACAGTAGGAAGAGCTGCAAGAAACAAAGATGGATATGTGATTATGTACGCTGATAAAGTTACAGACTCTATAACTAAATCCGTTAATGAGACAAAAAGACGAAGAGAAATCCAAAAACAACATAATGAGAAATACAATATCAATCCCACTACGGTAAAAAAAGAAATCACTGATATTTTAGAAATAGTTGAAAGAAATAGACCTTCTAAAGAAGATATTTCTTTTAGAACAAACATAAATTTAAAAAATGCATCGAGAGAAGATTTATACAAAATTTCAAAAGACATAGAAAAAGAAATGAAAGTAGCTGCAGATTTATTAGAATTTGAGGTCGCTGCTAGATTAAGAGACGAATTAAAAGAAATAAAAAAAGAAATTATGGAGCTTCCTAGTTAATGAAAAATGAGTATTTAAAAGTAAAAGGTGCAAAAGAGCATAATCTAAAAGATATCAGTGTTGATATACCTAAAAATCAATTGGTAGTAATAACGGGCTTATCAGGCTCGGGAAAATCTTCTTTAGCTTTTGACACAATCTATGCAGAAGGCCAAAGAAGATATGTCGAAAGTTTATCTGCATATGCACGTCAATTTCTTGGACAAATGGAAAAACCAAATGTGGAGCAGATTGAAGGATTATCTCCAGCAATAGCAATTGATCAAAAAACGTCTTCAAGAAGTCCTAGATCAACAGTTGGAACTGTGACTGAAATCCATGACTATTTAAGGCTTTTGTGGGCAAGAATAGGCATTAGTTATTGTCCAAATTGTGGATCAAAAATCGAGAAACAATCAACTGATTTTATTGTAAATCAAATTTTAGAGATTGGAGAAGACATAAATGTAGAGATACTTGCACCAGTTGTAAAATCACGAAAAGGTGAATTTGAAACATTGTTTAAAGATCTTCTAAAACAAGGGTTCAGTAGAGCTTATGTTGACGGGGAACTTATAAGATTAGATGAAGCCAAACGACTAGATAGATATTTCAATCACAACATATCAGTTGTTGTTGATAGAGTAAAAATAAAAAAAACAGGTGGTAGGAGATTACCACAATCTGTGGAAGCAGCAATAAATTTAACAAATGGTTTGATAGATGTAAAAATCGATGAAGAAATTAAAAACTTTAGTCAAAATCTTGGCTGTAAAGAATGCGGAACTTCTTATGGAAAACTTGAACCCAGAGATTTTTCATTCAACTCACCATTTGGTGCTTGTGAGTCATGCAATGGAATTGGTATTAATTATGAAATAGATGAAAACTTGCTTATTAAGGATTCTGAGCAAGCAATTGATGACAATGTTTTTCCTGAAATGTCAAAGAGAAAATATTTTCGTGCTCAAATATATGGTGTTTGCGAATATTTCAATATACCTAGAAATATTCCATATAAAGATTTATCCGACAATGATAAATATATACTGCTGTTTGGATCAGACGGTATAAAAACTCCAATAAGATACACAAACAGATTTGGAAATTCTAGAACATGGGAAAGAGCTTTTCCAGGAGTAATCCCATTGTTTAAAAAAATATACGAAGAAACTGACTCAGACCATAGAAGAGAATATTATATGCAATTTATGAGAGAATTGCCATGTAGCGATTGTGAAGGTGAAAGATTAAACTCACGGTCAAGAAATGTAAAAGTAAAATCACTAACACTTGGAGAGTTTAACAAATTATCAATTCAAAAAGCCAGCGAAATAATTCAAAATCTAAAACTTACAGGAAACGAAAAAGAAATAGCTGAGACAATACTAAGGGAAATAAATGAAAGATTGCTTTTTCTTAATGAAGTTGGACTGAGTTATTTACAGTTAAATAGAGGCGCCGCAACTTTATCTGGCGGTGAAGCGCAAAGGATAAGATTAGCCACTCAAATAGGATCCGGTTTGACGGGTGTGCTCTATGTTTTGGATGAGCCCTCCATAGGCCTTCACCAGTCTGATAACAAAAAATTAATAGAAACTTTACTTAGGTTAAAGAATTTAGGAAATACAGTGCTTGTTGTTGAGCATGATGAAGAAACAATGAGAAGTTCAGACTTTATTATTGATATCGGTTGGGGAGCAGGTGAAGAAGGTGGAAATATAGTTGCCACAGGTGACTGTGAATCAATATCCAAAAATAAAAAATCTATTACTGGTCAATACTTATCAGGAAAACAGATTGTTCCATATCCCAAAAATAGAAGAAAAGGTAACAATGAAAAGATTGTTGTAAGAGGAGCAAAAGAAAATAACCTAAAGAATTTAACAGCTGAATTTCCATTAGGAAAATTTATTTCGGTTACAGGTGTATCTGGAAGCGGAAAATCCACTCTTGTCTCAGAAATTCTATCAAAAGCAATTCAAAACGAATTTAATCGTAAAAACTGGAATCCTCCTGGTATTCATAAAAGCATTAGTGGATTAAATTATATTGACAAGTTAATTGAAATAGATCAATCTCCAATTGGTCGTACACCAAGATCAAATCCTGCTACTTATTCAGGAGTATTTGACATGATACGTTCTTTATATTCTCAAACTGAAGAAGCAAAGATTAGAGGATATAAACCTGGTAGGTTCTCATTTAATGTTCCTGGTGGAAGGTGCGAGCTCTGCAAGGGAGACGGGACAATTAAAGTTGAGATGTATTTTCTACCTGATGTCTATGTAATGTGTGAAGATTGTAACGGTTCAAGATATAACAATGAAACTTTAAATATTCGTTGGAAAGGCAATAATATTGCTGATATATTAAACTCAACCGTTGAAAATTCACTGAAAATCTTTGAAAATCAGCCCCAAATTTCAAGAATTATTAAAACATTAGATGATGTTGGATTGTCATATATTACATTAGGACAATCAGCTACGACTTTGTCTGGTGGTGAAGCACAGAGAGTAAAGCTTGCAAAAGAATTAAGTAAGAGATCAACAGGAAGAACAATGTACATCTTAGATGAGCCTACAACAGGATTACATTTTGCTGATGTTCAAAAGCTTTTAGAAGTTTTACATATGCTTGTTGACAAAGGCAATACAGTATTAGTCATTGAACACAATCTAGATGTAATTAAAAACTCTGATTGGGTAATTGACTTAGGTCCTGAGGGGGGAGAAAATGGCGGAAAAATTGTCTCAGAGGGTACACCTGAAAGTATTGCTACTGATAAGACCTCTTTAACGGGGTATCATTTAAAGTCAGTCTTGTAATGCAAAAAATAGATATCAAAGAAATTCCAACAAGTCCAGGTATTTATATTTTCAAAGATGAGTACGAAGAGCCTTTATATGTTGGAAAAGCCAAAAATCTAAGAAAAAGAGTTCCATCATACTTTAGAGAAAAATCTTCTTGGAAAATAAAAAGACTTGTTGCTGAATCAAAAGACTTAAGTTTTGTTGTATCTAAAAATGAGGCAGATGCATTACTTGCCGAGTATTCTTTTATTCAAGAATATAAACCAAAGTACAATGTACAGTTCAAAGATGACAAATCCTATCCTTATGTAACGTTATCCAATGAAGAATGGCCAAGGGCATATATATCAAGAAGAATAAGTCAAAGAAATAAAAACTTTGGACCTTTTCCTTTTATCGGCTCAGCTAGGCGCTCACTAGATCATTTAATAAATATATTTCCTGTAAGGACTTGTTCTAAAAATGTATTTGAAAGACACCAAAAACTAGAAAAAGCTTGCTTGCTCTATGACATCAAAAAATGTGCTGGACCATGTATCGGTGCTATAAGTGAAACAGATTATAAAGAATTAACATCTAAATTAGAAAATTTTTATTCTGGTAAGTCAGATCAGTATATTGATGAAAAAATAAATGAAATGATGAGTTTCTCTAAGAATCAAGAATATGAAAAGGCACAACAAGCCAAAAATATAATATCGCATCTTGAAAACGCAAGAACTACACAAACACTCATGGTTGCTGATAAAAAGTCTGTCGATGTAGTGGGAATTGACATAAGCAATTTTGACGTTGTGATTTCATGTCTATTGATTAGAAATGGGAGAATAATTGGAGAGGTTAAAAAGACACTTGAACCAATTGATACAGAGCAGTACGAAGAATATCTGCCACAAATTATTCTCTCAATTTTCTCAGAAAACCAACCATCAGATGAAATATTGGTGAGTCATAATTTTCCTTTTGTGGAAACAGTACAAAAAAGCTTATCAGAAAAATGGGATAAAAGTATCGTGTTAAAAACTCCTGTGAAAGGATGGAAAAAAGACCTTCTTGAAACTGCAATTTTAGATGCAAAAGAAATTAGAAGAGTTGTAAATTTTAGAAGAAGAACAGACCTTGAGTTCAGATCCCAATCTTTGGAGCAGTTAAGAAATAATCTAGATCTTAAACAGATTCCTTTTCGCATTGAAGCTTTCGACATCTCAAATTTAGGTGCAGAATACAGAGCTGGATCAATGGTTGTAATGGATGATGGAATTTGTAAACCCTCTATGTATCGCAAATTCCATATAAAATCATTTACGGGTCAGGATGATTTTAAATCCATGGAAGAAGTTTTGTTCAGAAGATTAAAGAGACTTATAAAACCTGATGAAAAAGATAAAAGTTTTAAACGTAAACCTGACTTAATACTAATTGATGGAGGTAAAGGCCAATTATCATCTGCAAAAAGTGTAATTGATCATTTTGAGTTAGATATTGAAGTAATCGGTTTAGCTAAAAAGTTTGAGGAGATATTCAAACCTAACCGCAAAAACCCATTTATTCTTGATAAAAGTTCTGAATCAATGTTTTTATTACAAAATATAAGAGATGAAGCTCATAGATTTGCGATTACCGAAAATAGAAGATTAAGAATAAAAAATTTTGATGATCAAACATTATTGAGTATTAATGGCGTTGGCATTAAATCATCAGATATCCTATTAAAAAGGTTTAAGGACGTCTCTAGGCTCTCAAAAGCCACATATGAGGAGCTGAGAGAAGTAGTTTCAGATAGTATAGCTAGGAAAGTATATTCATATTTCAATGGTGATTTTTAGATTAATTTATACCAAACAATAATAAATTATTCCATGTAAACAGATGACAATTAGAATATCATTAGATTAAATATGGTATCAAAACGCCCTGAAGTATTATTACTAGTTGGAATGTCGGGAGCTGGTCGCTCTGCAAGTGCTAATGTTTTCGAAGATCTTGGTTATTACGTGATTGAAAATTTACCAACCAATTTAATTCAATCAGTTGTTGAGTCTAATGATGTTGCTGAAACAAATAAGCAATTAGTTTTAACTGTAGATGCTAAGGAGAGCTCATCACAAAGTGAGCTAACAAAAAGTCTTGATAAGCTAAGTCAGTCTGGAGTGTTAACCAGAGTAATATTCTTGGATGCTGACAACGACACGCTTATAGAGAGATATGAAGAAAATAGACGTCCTCATCCAATGGCAAAAGA
>ARQR01000012.1 GCA_000384495.1 actinobacterium SCGC AAA015-D07
TGCATTTTCTACTGCAAATGTGAACTCACATCCATCAAGATCTGGTAAACCATTTTCACCAGTTGTAATTTCTACTTCATCACAAGGAACTGCCGCACTAGAACATGCGGATGCAACCATTGCTAAAGCAAAAAATAAAATTAACGAAGAAAAAGATATTATTTTAAAACAATCTGAAAACGAGGGTAAGCCAAAAGAAGTTATGGAAAAAATAGTAGAAGGTAAAATTTCATCCTTTTACAGTGACACTGTTTTAAATGAACAAATATTTGTAAACCCTGAAATTTATGAAGGAAAAGTTGGGGTAATGATTGAAGAAATGTCAGGTAAATTAGGTGAAAGAATTTACATTAAGAAATTTTCTCATCTAGAGGTGGGCAAATAAAACATGTCCAGAGTTTTACTTAAACTTTCTGGAGAATCATTTGCAGATCAAGATACTAATTTTGGTATTGAATCCAATACACTAACTAGAATTGCTGATGAAATTTCAAAGGCTAGTGAAACAGGTGTCCAAATTGGAATTGTTGTAGGCGGAGGAAACTTTTTTAGAGGAGTAAGCGAATCTGCGAAAAACATGGCTCAAGCAAATGCTGATTACATGGGTATGCTTGCTACTGTAATTAACGCAATTGCCCTTAAGGATGCACTAGATAAAAATGGAACAAATACCAGAGTTCAATCTGCAATCACAATGACCTCTGTTGCAGAGCCATACATAAGATTGCGAGCAATTAGACACCTTGAAAAGGGTAGGGTTGTTATTTTTGCAGCTGGTACAGGTAATCCTTATTTTACAACTGACACAGCCGCATCTTTGAGAGCAGCAGAAATTGAAGCTGAAATAGTTCTCAAATCAACTCGAGTTGATGGCGTTTATAGTGATGATCCTGAAAAAAACTCTTCTGCTGAACTTTATGGGCAACTTACATATAAAGAAGTATTAGATAATAAACTTTCAGTAATGGACTTAACTGCAATAACATTATGTGAGGAAAATAACATGCCTATAAGAGTCTTTGATGGCACAAAGGATGGAAATATTTTTAAAGTCTTACAGGGTGAAAAAATGGGAACAATCATTTCGTAATTATGGCAGATAATATCATTTCAGAAGTTGAGCTAGAGATGGGTATCTCCATTGAGCATCTTATTGATGAGTTTGGAAAAATTAGAACTGGAAGAGCTAATCCAAGTTTAGTTACTGGCATACAGGTCGAGTATTATGGTGTAAAAACACCTCTTCAACAACTAGCATCTGTAAGCGTTCCCGATCCTAGACTGCTTGTAGTACAACCATTCGATAAAAACTCATTTGAAGAGATTGAGAAAGCTATTCAAAATGCAGATATAGGATTAAATCCTGCAACTGATGGAGATATCATAAGGATTCCTATACCTGCCTTGTCTGAGGAAAGAAGGAAAGAATTAACTAAAGTAGCTTCAAAGGCTGCAGAGGATACAAAAGTTTCTATTAGATCACATAGAAGAACAGGAATTGACCAGCTTTCAAAGTTAAAAGATGATTTACCAGCTGATGATTTGAAAAGATATGAAGCTCAGATACAAGACCTAACAGATAAGTTTGTCCAGAAAATTGATGAACTTTACAAAATAAAAGAAAATGAGTTACTCGAAGTTTAAATTCTTTTTTTCTTCAGATGAAGAAGGAACATTTTGGCCTGGTGTTGTTGAACTGCCGGTAGATAATGAGGTATCTAGTGTTGAGCCTGGTAATGATGAAAACAAAAATCAGCGAATCATCACAGGTGTAATATTATTTGCAATTCTCTCATTATTTTTTATATCTAAGCTAAGTGCTTTTATCTTGTTTGTATTAGTCGCTTTCATCGCTGCTAAAGAATGGTTTGACCTTTTTGAATATAGTATTTTCATACCATATCCTTTACTTTTATTTTCAGCACTTGCACCATTATTAGTTGTTTATTTTTATGAATTATCAGACATATTTATTCCATATTTTATATTTCCACTTGGATTGATAATTTATTTAGGTTTTTATACAAATTTTTCAATTTATGAAAAGTTTGGAAGCGCTATGGTTTTTCATTCATGGTTTTCAATAGGGATTGCATCAATAGGGTGGCTTTTAAAATCTCAAGAATTAATTTTCGTTTACCTGTCAATAATTGCAATTGCAATATCTGATATTTTTGCGTATGAAATTGGCAAAAGGTTTGGTTCTAGAAAACTTGCTGAAAATATATCACCAAATAAAACTGTGGAAGGATTTTTAGCTGGTTTGTTTATTGGAACTTTATTTATGAGCTTTAATATTGCAATCAATCTAGATAAGAGTTATCTTTCATCAATTTTAGTTTCAATCGTATTTATCTCTTTAGGAGTTGTTGGTGATTTATTTATGTCAAAGATTAAGCGATCAATTGATGTTAAAGATTCTGGCACTATATTTCCCGGTCATGGAGGTTTACTTGATAGAATTGATTCTTATTTAATTAGTTTTCCTTATCTTTTAATTGTTTTACAATTTTTTTATTTAAATCTCTAGGTGAGATAATAAGTATATGAATGGGATATTGACTATATTAATGCTTACCTTTTTTGTGGTAATGCATGAAGCAGGACATTATTTTGCGGCTAGATATTCTAAAGTTGCTGTATCTGAGTTTTTTGTTGGTTTTGGCCCAAAAATATTTTCTTTTAAACGAAACGGAACAGAATATGGTTTAAAAGGGATCCCATTCGGGGGATATGTAAAGATACCCGGTATGGATGAGTCTGAGCAAGTTGAAGGATATGAAGATAGTGAATTGTTTCATACTTCAAAATGGACGACAAAACTTTTTATTGCCTCTGCAGGGATAATTGTAAATTTTTTAACAGCCTGGATTATGATATTTGCGATCTTTATTACAAATGGAGTTACACAGCCAACCTTGAATATTGAGACAATAGGGGACTCAATCAATCAACAAGATAGTTCTCCATCACAATCAGCTGGTCTAAGACCTGGTGATACAATTATTCAATTTAATGGTCAAGATGTTGAGACTTGGGATCAACTAGTTTCGATTATAGAAGTCAATCCGGGTCAAGAAGTCAGTATTAAATATCTTCGGGGAAACAGTGTTTACCTAACTTCTGCAATTTTAGAAACGCGTAACATCAATGGTTCAGAAATTGGTTATCTTGGAGTCTCACCAGTAATACAACAAACAGATGTTGGAATTTTAGATGCAGCATTATTTACTACTAGTTTAGAAATTGAAATGACTGTCGCGGCGGTAGATGGAATATTTACTTTACTTAGTCCAGATAATATAAGAACACTATTGGGTACTTACTCTGGAGAAATTGTTCCAGACGAGGCTAGACCATTAAGTCCAATAGGCCTTGCCCAGGCCGGAAGTCAAATTGCTGATAATGGATATATAAATCTTTTCAGCTTACTTGCTTTTGTAAATGTTTTTCTCGCCGTTTTTAATGCAATTCCCTTGATACCTTTAGATGGAGGTCGTGTTTTATTATCTTTGATTGAGGGAGTAACAGGGAAAAAAATATCAGATAAAAAACTTTACCCTGTTGCAGCTGTTGTAATTTTTGTATTTGTTTTTATTGGAATAACAGCATTTTATTTAGATATAACACAACCAATTAATTTATGATGTTCAACAGAAGAAAAACTTCACAAATTCAAGTAGGTAAAGTTGGAGTTGGTTCTAATTTCCCCATATCAGTGCAGTCGATGACAACTACTAAGACTAGAGATGTAGACGGGACACTTGCACAAATTTATGAAATTGCCTCAAATGGAGCTGACATTGTCAGAGTTACGTGCAATGAGGTTGAAGCTGCTGAAGGTCTTGTTGAGATTACCCAAAGAAGCCCAGTCCCTATTATTGCTGACATACATTTTCAGTATAAGTTAGCACTTGCTGCAATTGATGCAGGTGTAGATGGTCTTAGACTTAATCCTGGAAACATTAGAAAAGAATCGCAGATTAAAGAAGTAGCGAAAGCTGCATTAAGTGCAAACATCCCAATACGAATTGGGGTAAATGGTGGATCACTTGATAAAGATTTGCTTGAAAAATATGGAGACGCTACTCCTGAAGCTTTGGTTGAATCAGCTATGACAGAATTAAAGTATCTTGAGGATGTTGATTTCTTTAATATAAAGATTTCTGTAAAACATTCAAATGTACCTCTAATGATTGAGTCATACAGATTGCTTGCAGAGAAAGTTGAATACCCTTTACATTTAGGGGTAACCGAAGCAGGCCCACTTCCAGGAGGACTTATAAAGTCCACAGCGGGTATTTCAACATTATTAAATGAAGGGATTGGAGATACAATAAGGTATTCATTAACCGCCGATCCTATAGAAGAAGCTAAAAGTGGTAGACAGTTACTCGAATATTTAGGACTCAGAGAGAGAAATTCTCTTGATTTGATTGCATGTCCAAGCTGCGGTAGGGCAGAAGTTGATGTTATTAAAGTTGCTGAAGAAGCACAGGAGGTATTGAATAAAGAAGATATACCCCTTCAGGTTGCTGTTATGGGTTGTGTAGTTAATGGACCCGGAGAGGCTAGATCAGCAGATCTTGGTATTGCTGCAGGAAAAAATAAGGGCCATTTGTTTATACGCGGTGAGGTTGTGAGAGTTGTAAATGAAAAAGACATGGTTAATTCTTTACTGGATGAAGCCCGTTTGATTGTAGAAGAAGGAATCGAATCAAGATTGGCAGCTGCAGATGATAATGCAGCAGAACTAGCTCAAAAAGATGTTGAAGATTTATTAAACTCTCAAGGTGATATAAATAACTTTACGGAGAGAAAAAAATCAGTTGTTGAGATTACTTCAAAACAAGATAATGATTAGTTAACGTAATAGAATATACCTATGGTAAAAAAACTGACCCCCATGTCTGAAGATTTTAATCAATGGTATACCGAAATCGTACAACTAGCTGATCTTGCCGATTATTCACCTGTAAAAGGAACTATGGTCATTAAGCCTTATGGCTATGCGATATGGGAAAATATACAGTCCTACTTAGATAAAAGATTTAAAGAGACAGGTCATAAAAATGCTTATTTTCCAATGTTTATACCCAAATCATTTATAGAAAAAGAAGCTGAACATGTTGAAGGGTTTTCTCCAGAGTTAGCAACTGTTACACATGCTGGTGGTAAAGAATTAGAGGAACCATTAATTGTTAGACCTACTTCTGAAACGATAATTAACCATATGTTCGCAAAGTGGATATCAAGCCATAGAGATCTACCTATGCTTATAAATCAATGGTCAAATGTCGTCAGATGGGAAATGAGAACAAGACTATTTTTAAGGACATCAGAATTTCTATGGCAAGAGGGGCACACTGCTCATGCAACAATTGATGAAGCTAAAGAAGAAGCATTAAAAATGCTAGATATATATGAAGAGTTCGCAAAACAAGCAGCAGCTGTATCTGTTATCAAAGGGACAAAGTCAGATATAGAAAAGTTTGCAGGCGCTACAACAACATATTCAATTGAAGCAATGATGAATGACATGAAAGCACTTCAAGCAGGAACCTCTCATGAATTAGGACAAAACTTTTCAAAAGCATTTGATATTACATTTTCTGATGAGAATAATGAATTACAACATCCGTATCAAACTAGTTGGGGAGTGAGCACAAGATTGGTAGGTATGATAATCATGGCTCATGGAGATGATAAAGGTTTAAAACTTCCACCTAAATTGGCTCCTCATCAAATAGTCATCGTTCCGATAATCCCAAATGACAAAGATAAAGATTCAGTAATGAAAGTTGTTAATCAATTAAACGACTCTCTTAGTGAATTTAGAGTAATCATTGATGATAGATCAGAAGTTTCACCAGGTTTTAAATTTAATGAGTGGGAACAGAAAGGGGTTCCATTGAGAGTTGAGGTAGGACCTAAAGATATAGAAAGAAATACAATTCTTGTTTCAAGAAGAGATGATGAGTCCAAAAATTCATACCCTATGGATGACGTTCAAAATACCTTAAAAAAACTTCTTGATGAAATTCAAGACAACTTATATAAAAATTCTGAAAATACTCTTAAAGAAAATACGACTCATGTTGAATCTTTTAACGAATTAATAGAAGTATTAAACAGTAAGAAAGGTTTTGTATCTTGTTTTTGGAAGGAAAATAAGGGAGATGAATTAAAAATTAAAGAAGAGACTAGCGCAACCCTTAGATGTTATCCATTAGAAAATACTGATTCTGAAAAAGCAGTTAATTCTGATTCTGAAAATGGTAATTTCGCTATATTTTCTAAAGCTTATTAAAAATTCTTTATCTTAAATCAGATTTAAGTTAATATTAAATTAACAACTTAACTACAAAATAGTGGGTTCAAAGCCCACTTTTTTTATGAATGGAGGTGATCAAGTGGTTATCAAAAACGACATCTCCCTTGCTATTTCAACATATTTGGAAACTGAAAATCTTGAATTATATGATTTAAACATTGCAGGCAACGAATCAATTTCTAAAGTCGAGATATATATCTTTTCACAAGAAGACCAGGAATTGAGTACCTTTGAGAGACTCAATTATCAAATACAAAGATTACTTGAAGATATAGGGCTTGAAAAAGGTACGTATGAATTAATCCTCTCTAGTCCAGGTGTTGAACGTTCTTTAAAAACAAAAAGGCACTTTGAACTAGCTCTAAATGAAGAAATAAAAATTAATCTCGTTAATCCAAAGAATGGAGAGTACACATTCATTGGAAACTTAGTACGTATAAACGATAAAGATGTTGAGATTTTAAATGATGGACTGACTCATAATTTTGAATATGAAAATATTAAGAAAGCAAATATTAGATTTAACAAATTTAGGCAAAAAGTAAAAAGTTGAGGTAAATATGAAATTAGGAAGTGATATTAAGCAAGCTATAGAATCTCTTGCTTTAGACAAGGGTGTCGATGTAGATAGTATGTATGAAGCTTTAGTATCAGCCTTCAGGTCAGCTTATATGAGAATTCCTGGAGCTGCAGAAGAAGCTAGAGTTACGTTAGATCCTGATAGTGGTGAAATAACTGTATACGCTCAAGAGCTAGATGTTGATGGAAATGTAATTAAGGAATGGGAACCTGATATAAGTGATTCAGACTTTGGAAGAATAGCTGCTCAATCATTCAAACAAATGATGTCAACAAAAGTAAGAGATGCAAAAAGAGCAACTGTACTTGATGCCTATATTGGAAGAGAGGGCGAGCTGATTACTGGTATTGTTACCCAATTTGATCCAAGGTTTAACCAAACAATAATTGACTTACAAGACGCAGAAGCTGTAATTCCATCTAGTGAACGAATACCTTTTGAACGTCTTGAAAGAGGAAACCGAATAAAAGCATTAATTACTGAGATAAGAACTGAGTCAAAGGGTATACCTATTGTTGTTAGCAGAAATAGAGCAGAATTTGTACAAAGAATGTTGGAATTAGAAGTTCCAGAATTAACTGATGGAACTGTTGAGTTACGAGCTATAGCTAGAGAAGCTGGAAGTAGAACAAAGATTGCAGTATTCTCGAACGATCCAAATGTTGATCCAAAAGGAGCATGTGTTGGTTCACGTGGTTCAAGAGTTAGACAAATAGTTAATGAACTTAAAGGTGAAAAATTAGATGTTGTTGAGTGGAGAGAAGATAAAGTAAGATTCATAATTGAAGCTCTTGGACCAGCTGACATTGATGAAGTTATTCTTGACGAGGATACAAAATCAGCAAAAGTAATTGTAAAAGATAGTCAACTTTCACTTGCTATTGGGAAAGAAGGACAAAATGCGCGTCTCGCTGCTAAATTAACTGGTTACAAAATCGATATTGAGGGTTTAGGAGATTCACCTCCTGAGGAGGAAGAGCCTACAAAAGAAGAAGAATAGATTAAATGGCAAAAAAACGTATTCACCAAATAGCTAAAGAACTTGATATTGCATCTGCTGACGTGCTTCATAAAGCAAAAGAATTAGGCTTTGAAGTTAAAACAGCATCATCAGGGTTAGTACCAGAAGATGAAGAATTGTTAAAACTGGCTTTTGCAGAAGAATCCTCAGAGCAAGACATTGAAGAAGAAATAAATGTTCAAATTAACGAGGAAGTCACTATTACACAAGAGGATAAAGTTATTGAAGAAGATGAAACAATTGATGAAGCTGAAAATGTAGATATAAACATAATTGAAGTAACAGAAGGATCTACTCCAGAAGAAATAGCATCTATATTTGAACTTGATGCCACTACAGTTGTTGCAGACTTGATGTCTCTTGGCATAATGCAGTCACTTACTTCGACATTAAATAATGATGAGATTGAAAAACTTTTTGAAAAATATAATGCAATTCCAGAGTTTGTAGAAAAAGTAGAAATAAAAAGATCAGACATAATTGAATCTGAGAAGTTTGAAGATGCCCCGGATTCGTTGAAAACAAGACCTGCAATCATAACTGTTATGGGCCATGTTGACCACGGAAAAACGAGTTTATTGGATTATATAAGAAAAGAAAAAGTTGCTTCTGGTGAAGCCGGTGGAATTACACAACATGTTGGTGCATACAATGTAACAAATGATTCAGGAAGTGTTACTTTTATTGATACTCCAGGCCATGAAGCTTTTACCCAAATGAGAGCCAGGGGAGCAGATGTAACAGATATAGTAATTCTTGTTGTTGCTGCAGATGATGGAATAATGCCTCAAACAATAGAAGCAATTAATCATACAAAAGCTGCAGATGTCCCAATGGTTGTAGCAATAAACAAATGTGATTTGCCCGAAGCAAATCCAACACTAGTAAAAGCAGATCTTACAAAATACGAAGTAGTATCTGAAGATTTGGGAGGCGATATTCCAGTCGTTGAGATTTCAGCGACTACCGGTGACGGTATAGATGATTTATTAGAAACTTTAAATTTGGTAGCTGAGATTGAAGAATTAAAAAGCAACTACGAAGCTGATCCATCCGGCTTCATAATTGAATCAAGGATGGAGGTTGGCAAAGGTAACGTCGCTACTGTAATTGTAAAAAGGGGAACACTCAAAGCTGGTGACTTTATTTATGCTGGAGGAGCATTTTGTAGAGTTAAGTCCCTGTTTGATCATAATGGAGTGACATTAAAATCAGTAGCCCCTGGTTCACCTGCTGACATTATTGGTTGGGACACTTCTCCCATTGCTGGAGATCAATTTGTTGCTGCAAAGAATCAAAAAACTGCAAAAAACAAAGCTGAAGAAAATCAAAATAAATTAAAACAATTTGATGATACTGCTTACACAGTCGAATCTCGTGTATCAGAGATGATGCAATTACTTCAAGAAGGTGAATTAAATACTATAAATATAATTGTTAAAGCTGATACAAATGGTTCTGTTGAGGCGATAAAAGACAGTCTTTTAAAACTTTCTGATGGTGATGTAAGTATTCAGATTGTACATGCTGCTGTTGGAGGTATTGTATTATCCGACGTGGATCTAGCTAGTGCAACAGGTTCAATTATTGTAGGATTCAATGTAAGACCTGATAGTCAAGCTAGAAATATGGGCCAAAGTAAAGGTATTGATATTAGAACCTACAACATAATTTATGAATTGATAGATGACATAAGTGAAGCTGTAGTTGGTGAACTTACTTTAAGAACTGAGGAGTCTGTAATAGGTATGGTGGATGTCAAAACAACATTTAAAGCTCCAAAAGTCGGTGTTGTAGCAGGTTCAGTTGTTTCAGAGGGTAGAGTTGAACTTGGAGCTAAAGCCAGATTGCTAAGAGATGGAGTTGTTATATATGAAGGCAGTATCGTTTCTCTGCGAAGATTTAAGGATGATGTAGAAAGCGTAAATGAAGGTCTTGAGTGTGGTATTGGCTTATCTGATTATAAAGATATCAAACAAGGTGACGTTATTGAAATCTTGGGAGAAGTTGCAGTCTAAATCTTATGGATAAGAACTTAAGAGGTGGAAGAATAAACAGAATCAATCCAATGATTCAACAAATTGTTTCTGATTGTTTTTTAAATAGTTCTGATCCAGTTCTAAATAAAGCAACTGTTACATATGTATCGACTTCACCAGATTTGAAAAAAACCACCGTACTCGTCTCTTCAATTGAAAATAACAAATCATCACTTAATAACTCTCTAGCAAGAAATAAACAAAAGATTCAAAAAGTACTTTCAAAGGAAATGAAAACTAAATATGTCCCTTCAATTACATTTGAACTAGATAATTCATTTGATGACATCGATAGAATAAATAAGATTATCGGAACAATAAATGAAAACTAAGTTAATTGATTATGTTGATAATGGTCCAATTTTTATAACTGGTCATGTAAATCCAGATGGAGATGCTTTAGGATCTGCTTTTGCCTTAAAATTATTTTTAGATTCACAAAATATTATATCTGATGTTGATTTCGATATAACAACTAAATTACCATCTAATCTTAATCACCTACCTTATCACCTAATATCTGATGACTTAAAAGAAAAATACAACACTGTATTTGTATTTGATTGTGGAAATTCATCAAGGCTTGGTAAATACGAAGAAGTTGTAATAGCAGCTGAAAATGTTGTTGTAATTGATCATCATGTTGATCCATCTTTTGGAGATGTACAGATTATTGATCCTCATGCAGCGAGTACAACACAAGTATTGTTCAGACAATTTAAAGATGAAAATATTGAAATTAATGAAGAAATGGCAAACTGTCTACTTACAGGTTTAATTACCGATACGGGTCGTTTTCAATACTCAAATACCACTTCAGAAGTATTTAGTATTGCTGCTGAGCTTTTAGGCAATGGAGCTAATCTTTCTAAAATAAGTGAAAATATATATGGTTCAATAGAGTTCAACGCACTAACTCTTCAAAGCAAGATAATTGAAAGAATAGTCCTAAATGAAGACTTACAATTTGCACATTCAATTGTATTTCAAAATGACTACAAAGATTATAAAGTAGAACCAGAAGAAACAGATTTTCTTATTGATGTTGTAAGACTTGTTAAGGAATCAACAGTTGCTTTACTTATAAAAGAGCAAGAAGACGGTTCATTTAAGGGAAGTCTAAGATCAAGAGGTGATATCGATGTCCAAAAAATTGCTTCTATTTTTGGTGGAGGGGGACATGTAGCTGCAAGTGGTTTTTCTAGTAACCAATCACCTGAATTTATTCTTGAAAAAATTGAACATGAAATTAGAAAATCAATCTGACTTTTATTTACTTTATAAACCTAATAGCTGGACATCTCAAGATCTTTGTACATTTTTTAAAAAAAAATATAAATTTAAGAAGGTTGGACATTCCGGAACATTAGATCCAAGCGCGGAAGGATTAATGTTGATCGCAACAAATAAATATACAAAATTATTTGATTACATTGACAACACTCATAAGACATATGAATTTGAGGCTTTATTTGGGTTTGAATCAGCTACCAATGATACTGATTCAGAGTTGGTAGAAATCGAGACAATAAATTTGGAAAATAAGTTAGAAGAATTGAATAAGGGTATTTCAGGACTTACAGGAAATATTAAACAGGTACCACCAATTTATTCTGCAGTAAAAGTAAAAGGTAAACGACTTTATAAGTATGCACGACAAGAAAAAGAAGTAGAGTTACCAATACGAGATGTAGCAGTGAATAATTTTAAATTAATTAGTTACGAGGGAAATAAAGGAAAATTTATAGCAACAGTGAGTAAGGGAACCTACATCAGATCATTAATTGTAGACTTAGCTAAATCAATTGGTACAAAAGCGGTGGTATCTTCAATTAATAGAATTGAAATTGGAACTTTAAGTAAAAAAAATTCAAATGTTATTAAAAACATTGAACAGTTAGAGAGAACAGATACACCTGAACCATTAGATTGGAGAATTTTGTTTGATATCCCAATTATTTCAGTTCAGGATGATGTTTTAAAAGATATTAAAAATGGAAATTTTTTAAAAAGTTCATTATTTGGATCTGATGGTCAACATATAATAGAAAATAAAAATTCAATTGTTGCCATTTATGAACCATACAATGAAAATAAGTTCAAACCACAAAAAGTTTTAATATGAAAATTTACGAAAAATTAGATACAACAGAAATAATTAATGATAATTCTGAAATTGTCTGCATTGGTGCGTTTGATGGAGTTCACTTAGCTCATCAAGAGTTATTCAAAAAAACAAGAGATTTAAATAAACAATTCGATATTGTTACATTCAATGTGTTGCCGAAGATTTACTTTAATGATTCTCTTAAACCTTTAGTTTCCAAAAAAGAAAGAAATGAAATTTTTGAATCATTTAGTCCGAAAAATTTAATTTATTTAAATTTTGAACAATTCAATCGAATATCATCTGCTGATTTTTGTAAATTCTTGGATGAAAACCTTGGTATAAAAAAAATTGTTGTTGGTAAAGATTTTAAATTTGGTAAAAACAGATCTGGTGATATAAACTCCTTGATTGATTCTTTTGGTGAAGATAATGTTTTTCTCTTGGAAGATTTTTTAATAAATAATGAAAAAGTCTCATCTACTAAATTACGATATTATCTAACTTCTGGTGAGATTGATAAAGCCAATAATCTATTGGGTAGAGATTACTGTCTTACAGGTAAGGTAAAAAAAGGGAAACAATTAGGAAGTGAATTAGGTTTTCCAACTGCAAATCTCACTTTAGATGAAGAAGTATTTTTACCAACATACGGAGTTTATTACGGTGTTGTTGAAGTTGATAAAAAAAGGTTCAATAGCGTTGCAAATATTGGTTTAAATCCAACAGTTGATGATGAGGATTCTATAAAAATTGAAGCTCATATTTTAGATTTTAATGATGATATATATCATAAAGAAATAAGACTTTTTTTGAAAAATTTTATCCGTAATGAGCAAAAGTTTGAAAATATTGATGAGCTAAAAAATCAAGTTTTGGAAGATATTCAATCAGTAAAGAAATACATATAATTTACACTTTAGATCTATTGACTACTATTATTATTTCGAATGACAACCAAAGAAAAAATAATTAAAGAATACGGTAAATCTGAAAATGATACCGGTTCAACTGAAGTACAGGTTGCTTTACTTTCACAAAGAATAAATGACTTAACTGATCATTTAAAAATACACAAGAAAGATCATCACACAAGAAGAGGATTATTGATGCTTGTGGGTAAAAGAAAAAGGCTTCTTCAATATCTTGAAAATCAAGATGTTGAGAGATATCGTTCTTTAATTGATAAACTTGGTTTAAGAAAGTAAGTAAATATAAGATAGAGTGTTGTTAATTGAGAGCTTTTAAGGAAAGCTGGCAATTAATAACCTCATCTTGGAAATGAGGATAAATGTCCGTAACAAATGTCACATGCAATATTGGTGATAAAGAAATTAAATTTGAAACAGGTAAATTAGCTCTCCAGGCTCCTGGTTCTGTAGTTGTAACATCTGGAGATACAAATGTTCTTGTAACAACAGTTGCAAATGAATCAGTAAGAGAAGGTATTGATTTCTTTCCTTTGACTGTCGATGTCGAAGAGAGAATGTATGCCGCTGGTAAAATTCCTGGTGGATTTTTTAGAAGAGAAGGAAGGCAAACAGAGAAAGCAATTTTAGCCTGTCGATTAATAGATAGACCACTAAGGCCTTCTTTCAAAGATGGTTTTAGATGTGAAACACAAATTATTGCTACAGTTTTGAGTGTTGATAACGAAAACGAATATGACGTTTTATCTCTAAATGCTGCCTCACTTGGTTTACAACTTGCTGGTATCCCATTGGAATCACCAGTTGGCGCAGTAAGGATGTCTCTCATTAATGATGAGTGGGTTGTACAAGCTACAAATACAGAACAAGAAGATTCAATTTTTGATATGGTCATAGCAGGAAAACTCAATGAAAATAATGAAATTGATATTGTCATGGTTGAAGCTGGCGCCAAGGAAAATACATTTGAAAAAATAGACGATGGAAGCCTTGCTCCATCTGAAGAAATAGTTGCAGACGGTATAGACATGTCTAAAGATTATATTTTATCGTTAATAAATTCTCAAAAAGAGCTAGTTTCAATGAATGATATCCCATCTGTTGATTGGCCACTTGTTGAAGATTATACCGATGAACTAAAGTCAAAAATTGAGGCAAGCTGCAAAGAAGAACTTTCTGAAATTGCTTCAATAATTGATAGGTCTGAGAGAAGCTCACGCCAAAATGCATTACAAGAAAAAGTTGTTGAAGAATTTTTAGATGAAGAAGAGGATAACTCAAAAGCTATCAAATTAGCCTTTAAATCTATATTTAAAGAATTAGTTAGGGATAGAGTTGTTAGTGGAGGTCCAAGACTTGATGGAAGATCTCCTACAGATATTAGAAATATTTCTTCTGAAATCAATTTATTACCTATGGTTCATGGATCATCTTTGTTTCTTAGAGGTGAAACTCAGGTATTGAATGTAACAACATTGGGCATGTCAAGGCTTGAACAAATGTTAGACACAATAGATACAGTTACCTCAAAGAGGTATATGCATCATTACAATTTTCCACCATATTCAACAGGTGAGGCTTATATGATGAGGGGACCAAAAAGAAGGGAGATTGGTCATGGTGCTTTGGCAGAAAAAGCGATACTACCTGTTATTCCACCAAAGGCTGACTTTCCCTACACCATAAGAGTTGTGAGTGAAGCTATTTCATCAAATGGCTCTACTTCTCAAGCTTCTGTATGCGCATCAAGTCTTTCTTTGATGGCAGCCGGTGTGCCAATTAGAGAACACGTTTCAGGAATAGCAATGGGTTTAATATCTAAAAATAATGAATTTGTAACTTTAACCGATATTTTAGGAGCAGAGGATGCATTAGGTGATATGGACTTTAAAGTTGCAGGAACTAGAGGAGTGATAACTGCTCTTCAACTAGATATGAAAATTGAAGGGCTACCATCCGATATTTTAAGACAAGCTCTTGAGCAAGCAAAAGATGCTCGACATCATATCTTGGATATCATGGAAGATACTATTTCTGAACCGGCTGATTCTTTATCTGGTAATGCTCCAAGACTTGAGTCAATTGAACTACCTAAAGATAAAATTGGTGAGGTAATTGGGCCTAAAGGAAAAAACATTAGGAAGATTGAAGAGGAAACTGGTGCAAGTGTTGAGATTGATGATGATGGAATACTCACACTAGGTTCAACAGAACAAGAATCTCTTGATACTGCAAAAGAGATGGTAATGGCAATTATTGATCCTGAGGAACCAGAATTAAATCAAGAGTATGAAGGAGAGGTTGTTAGTCTTGCTAAATATGGGGCGTTTGTTAACATTCTCCCTGGAAGAGATGGATTAATGCATATATCAAAATTTCACTCTGAAATTAGAGTCGGCGACCCAGAAAAGGTACTTACCGTAGGAGATAAAATTCAGGTAGTAGTTGACTCAATTGAAAATGGAAAAGTTGGTTTAACACCTGTAAACGATATCGAAATACCAGAAGATGCCATTGAGAAGAGACAATCTGGTAAGAGAGAAAGAAAACCAAGATCTTCAAAGCCTCGTGAAAACAATGATGCTAATAAAAAAAGAAAAAGAGTTTCTTTCGAAGACGAATTCGAGAAGGGTATTTAATTACTTACGATTTGCAGTAAGTTTTGTTGGATTTGTTGATTCCGTTGTGATGTAAGCATCTGGACTAATAGTTGAAACAATTTTTAGAACGTCTTTAACTTTTTTTCTTGGTGTGACACA
>ARQR01000013.1 GCA_000384495.1 actinobacterium SCGC AAA015-D07
AACAATACAGAGATCGACAAAGTGATATCCACTAATTCTAAAAATGTAATCTTTACTCCTTCCTTAAAATCAACTAAAAATTTACAATCATATCTCACAAAAAAGGGGATAAAAGTAAATTTTTATCAAAAAACTGGTGGCAAAGATGAAATTCAAAACGCATTAAGTACAGTTAATAAATTTGACAATTGCATACTTCTTGCAAACAATTTTTTAAAAATAAAGCCACATCCAACGACTAATTATCATTTTTTTGATACCAATGATTATTCTTACAACTTACCAAAATTTAATTCTTTAAATATCATTGAATTGTCAGTCCTTAAAAATAAATACTTTGGAGGTAATTATCATTATTACAATGAATATCCATCTCTTAATTTCTTTAATAAGATTGAAAATTATAAAACTCCTGAACTAAATAATGTACAAATTTATCATGGCAACTCTTTACAAGATTGTATTGAATTATTTAAAACAAAGCATACTGATAAAAATTTAACATTATTTTTTCAAGACGAAATTTTAAATGAATCACTTAATGAATATAAAACTGTAAAAAGTGAAAATGATTTGTACGATTTAAATATATTAGTAAACCCAACAATATCTTTTAAAGGTAAATTAAATTCTGAACGTTTAATTTATCTGTTACGACAAATAGAAAGATCAAAGCAAAATAATAGTCTTACTATCATACTTACAACAAAAGATATAAATTTGAAAGAGTCCTTAAAGAATTCAAATATAACAAAATGGAGCAAAGAAGAGCTAGTTTCTAGGAGTAAATGGGGACCCAACCTTAATCATAAGGTTTTTAGATTTTCTACCGATTCAATAATTCAATATGAAAATGAATATATTTTAGGACCTAAAAAGGTTGATAATCTATATGAATACGAAATCAATATAAATTTATCAAAAGATACTAATTACAATGAAATTACAAATATGTATTCAAAACTATTACAGTATGAACCAAGAAAAGTGACTTCTATATAATGAATGAAATTGTAACTTTTGGTCATCCATCCCTTAAATCTAAATCAGTAAATATTACTGAATTTGATGAAGCATTAAAAAAATTATCAGAGAGAATGATAAAAATCATGTATGAAGCACCTGGGGTGGGCTTAGCAGCTCCACAAATAGGTATAAATAAAAACATTTTTGTATTTGATGCTGGTGAAGGTCCAAAAGTAGCGATAAATCCAAAAAAAATTCAAGTTGAGGGGTCTGCAGTATTTTTAGAGGGATGTCTTTCATTACCTGGTTATTATTGGGAAATTGAAAGACCGGAATATTCAAAAATTTTCTGCCAAAATATATATGGTGAAGATATTACATATGAAGGGGAGGAGCTTATGGGTAGGGTTCTTCAACATGAATATGACCATTTAAAGGGCAAGCTTTTACTATCATCTCTATCTAGAAAAGAGAGAAAAGAAGCAATTAAAAAAATTGCTCTGAATGGGTTTCCAGGAAATGACTTATAAATATTTTTTTGGTAGTGACATTAGAAGTATCCCATACTTAAGTAATTTATTAGAAAATTACGATACGATAAAAGTCGTCACAACAGAGCCTCGGAATACTGGCCGTGGTAGGAAGATTTTAAATAATCCAGTAGAGGATTATTGCAATAGTAATAATATTGAATGTACCTACTTTTCAAATTCAAAATATTATGAGGATATGGATTTTGGTATCTGCGTAAGTTTTGGATCTATTTTTTCAAAAGATTTTATAAATAGACATCCTCCAATATTCAATATTCATTTAAGCATATTACCAAACCTATTGGGTCCATCCCCGGTTGAAACAACAATATTAAATGGGGATACAGTATTTGGATATACGATTTTTAAAATCATTAATGAGGTTGATAAAGGCCCAGTTCTTTTTAAAAATCAAATTGATATTGTTAACAATTATTCGTCAAATGTATATAAAGAATTAGCTGAAGATTTTAAAATAAATTTTGGTAACATCGACTTTAATTCATCATTGAAGGATCAAGTCGGTGAAGTAACAAGAAGTTATAAATTCACCAAAAATGATTATTTAATAACTAAACAAGATTCACTACTCAAAGCAAAAAATAAAATAAAAGCTTTTGATGTTTTAGGACCTGCTTTTATAAAGTACGAATCAAAAATAATTAAAATTCATAAATATACTGAAGGTAATTCAGATTTTAAATATGAATTAAAAGATGGAATCTTAAATTTAGATGAAATAACACCTGAAGGGAAAAAAAGAATGAAAGCAAATGATTATATGCGTGGGCTTCAATGAAAATATCAGCAAGTATTCAGGCATCAAATATATATAATCTCATTGATGAATTGGATAATTACAAAGATAGTTTTGATCAATTACATGTAGATATTACAGACGGCAATTTCACAGATAATATTTCATTACCAGTGGCAATTATTGAGTACATCAAAACCAACACAGAATATGTTGTTGATACACATTTGATGTTAAATAACAACGAGTTATTTACTAGCAAAGCGTTTGAATTTGGTTCAGATATAGTAACGGTACATTGTGAAACCACATCACCTGAATTATTTAATTCACTAGTTAATAAATATAATAAGGTTGGAATAGGCATATTACCGAGTACGAATATAAGTGTGTTATCTGATTACATTGACAAAGCACATAGTGTACTGCTACTTACAGTAAATCCCGGGTTTTCAAATCAAAGTAAAGCTGTAAATTTATTAGATAGAATAACTGAATTTAAAAACACCTATCCAAATTATTCTAATTTATTAATTGTTGATGGGGGCGTTAAAAATGAAGAATTACAAACCTTGAGGGATTTAAAAGTTGATATAGCTGTTCAGGGAGGAGCTATATTTGCTAAATAGTCTTCAATATCTCAATTTTTCTGAGCATATGATTGAAGCAATTAAATTTGCACTTAGATATGATCCATCTCCTAATCCAAGAGTCGGTGCTGTACTGGTTGATAAAAATAATAAAATAAAAAAAATAACTGCTCATAAAGAAAAAGATCAAGATCATGCTGAATATAATCTATTTAAAAATTCAGATATTTCAAAAAATGATACTTTGTATGTTACATTAGAACCTTGTTTTCATGATGATACTTCACCATCTTGCGCAAATGCTGTCTTGGAAACACAAATACAGAATATTGTTGTTGGGGATATTGATCGTGATGAAAGAACTAATGGTAAAGGTATCGAACTTTTAAAGAACGAAAATTTAAACGTATCTATTGAAAATGGTGTAAATGAATTTTTAAATCCTGGGTACAAAATCAAAAATGATAAACCATATCTTATAGGTAAAGTAGCGACTTCAGCAGATCATATAATTTACAATGAAAAAAAGAAGTATATTACCAATACAAATTCATTAGAAATTACGCATTATTTAAGAGCAACCGTTGATTCCGTCATAATTGGAAAAAATACATTAAAAATTGACAACCCAAAGTTGAGTGTTCGTCTTGATTATGAATATAAAAACCCTCAACCAGTTGTTTTGTGGGGAAATGACACTAAAGAGTTAAAAAAATATTCAAGTTTATATAATAATTTTATATTTTATGTTGAGAATGATGAAGATTCGTTTAGTAGCTTTTTAGAGAGACATTCTATAAAAAGTGGATTAGTTGAAGGTGGTAATTCTGTTTTGTCTTATTTTTTAAATGAAGATATGATTGTAAATTTTTAGTTGATTTTAAGGAAGGAGTAAAGATTACATTTTTAGAATTAGTGGATATCACTTTGTCGATCTCTGTATTGTTGTGAATAATTAACGAATTATTTTTAATCTTTTTATCTAATTTAAAATTCACATCCTTATATAAATTGAATATTAAAAAACCAATATTTAAGTAATAAGAAACTGCAACGTGTTTTAAAAAAAGTAACTGATCTTGATCTAACTTACTAATAATTTTTTCAACAGGTTTTAAAGTTTTAATTTTTAAATTTTTATTATGTATATTTACAACAACAGCAGTTTTTTTTCTATTTCTAAAATTAACAGAAACTAATGAGCCTATATCAATTTTATTAGATAGATTTTTAGGTATTGAATAAGTAAAAAGTTGAAACTTATATGTGTTATTTGATATTATTTCTACATCAGCAAACAATTTAAATCAACGTATTTTTGATGATCTCTTGAGCAATGATATGTTTATTTTTTTCTTCTGATTCAAACACTTTATCTTTTTTATTAATGATGGTTACTTTGTTGGTGTCTGAACCAAATGAAATATCATTTATATTATTAATAACTAAAAAATCTGAATTTTTTTCATTAATCTTTTCAAAATTAAGGTCATCATTAGTTTGAGCTGAAAAACTTATTACATTTATCATTTTATATTTTTCTTTATACTCTTTTACTATATCAACGTTTGGTGACAGATTTAATGTCATATTGCCTTCGCTTCTTTTCATTTTTCCTTCTATTTTTTCTGGAATAAAATCAGATACGGCAGCAACCATGTATAAATGTTCTGCATTGTTTGATTCAGTATTCATTGATTCCTGTAATTCTTTTGAAGTATCAAATGATATATTTTTTGCACCTGCAACAGGAGATATTGCTTTCGAATGAATATAAACAACGTCATATCCTTGACTCATCAATTCAATAGCAATTGCCCTACCTTGCTTTCCAGACGATTTGTTTGTTATTGTTCTAACATCATCAAGATATTCAGAAGTTGGACCTGATGTTACAATAACCTTTTCTTTTTTATTAAATAAAATATCAAACATTTCTATTGGTTCGATAAGCCTACCCAAACCTTTATCTCCAATATCAAGGTTTCCATATCGGGGACCACAGAATATTACATTGTCGTTTAAATCAATAATGTTTGACTGAATTTTATCGTCCATGAACATTTCTTCATGCATTGCTGGAGCAACATAAATTTCTTTATCAAACATCAATAATGTAGAAAGTAATAAATTATCAGCCAAACCATTTGCATATTTACTAATAAAATTTGCTGTTGCAGGATAGATTACGATACTATCAGCCCATCTTGCATATTCTATATGAGGTGACCCATCTAATTGATCCCAACTGTGGAAGATTTCATTTTTGGTATGAAATTCTTCTGAAATATACTTCAACCCTTCATCGGTTGAAAAGACAACAGTTTCGTATTTTTCTGTAAGTAACTTATGTAACTTTTCTGACTTTGAAGCAGCAATACTACCAGTGATACCAAGTAGTATTTTTTTGCTCATTGAGTTATTCTTTTTCGCTAACCTCTACTTTTCCAGATGCAATTTCCTCAAATGCAACGGTAAGTGGTTTTCTACTAAGACTTTGTACCTGAGGTGGTGTATATGCTCCAATACCTTCGCCTAATTGGTTAAAGTATGAGTTAATATCTTTTGCTCTTCTTGCTGATGTTATAACAAGAGCAAATCTACCAGGTGAGTTTTCTAAAAGTTCTTCAATAGGTGGTTTAATCATTTTTTCTCCAGGTCATATAATATATCTAATATTTCTTTAATAGTAGCCTTTAAATCTATATTTTTAATTATATAGTCAAAGATATCCATAGATTGACGTTGTTCTTTAGCTAAATTCATTCTTTCCTGTATAAACTGGTCGTCATGACCTCGCTCATTTAATCTTTCAATCAAAACATTATCATCAATATCTATAAAAATTCCTGTATATGAATCATTTGATTTTAATAATTTTGTAGCCCCGTTTACTTCGAGATCAAGAATAATAACATCATCTCGTTCTAGCTCTTTCTTTGAAGTTCCGTAATAATAGGTGCCGTATCTTTCATATTCTAAAAATTCATCATTATCTATCATTAAATTAAATTTGTCTTCAGATATAAAATAGTAATCCTTACCTTCTATTTCTGAATCCCTTCTTGGTCTAGTTGTATGTGAAGTAGAAAAATAAAAATTAAAATCATTTGATAAATTGTTAATAATTGTTGATTTACCAACACCTGAAGGACCACTAAAAATAATTATCATGAATTTTTCACATAGATAGTGATTGATTCAATATAATCATCGTTAAGTTCAGATAATTTTGACTTTTCATTGAGTCCTATTTCATCTAAAAAGCGAGCAGTCTTAACTTTTCCAAGTACACCAGTTTCTGTAAGATATTTGTGTATTCTTATTGAATTTAATTGATTATCGTTTCTTGCTCTTATAAGTTCATTATCTATGTTTTCAATATTTTTTTCAAATGAGTTAATAAATTCTTTTCTTTTATTTTTAATCTCTAATATAAATGAGTCACTCATTAAATCTCCTGAGATAATTTATCAAGTATTCCATTTACAAATTTTGCAGACTGTGAAGAGGAGTGTTTATCTGCAAGCTTTACCCATTCTGAGATAATAACTTTTGTTGGAGAAAGATCCATAATTAATTCTGAAATGCCTAATGTTAAAATGATTAATTCTACTTTACCTATTCTCTCGTAACTCCAATTATCAGAATAAGTGCGGATTGAATTTTCAATTCTCTCACTGTTAAGTTTTGTATTATTAAACAATTGGTTAGCTCTAAGATTTTGATTTTCACTTAATGAAGATATATTGAATTCTTTTTCTTTTAAACTCGTGAGACCTTCTTCAAATAATGTCTCGAATGTTACTTGTCTAAAATCTTTCATTAAACCCTTGTCATATAGGAATTATCTTTTGTGTCAATTTTAATTACCTCACCTTCTTCGATGAACATAGGTACAACAACCTCTAAACCAGTTTCACAAGTAACTGTTTTAGTAGATGATGTTACAGTATCGCCTTTAACTGCTGGCTCTGCTTTTGTAACTTTTAACTCAACACTTGAAGGCAAGAGAACATTCAATGGCTTATTCTCATACATTTGTATAGTTACCTCGCTATTTGGTATTAATAAAAGTTCGATTTCAGCAATAAGACTTGCATCTAATGATATTTGTTCATAATTCTCAGTGTTCATAAATATGAAATTTCCAGATTCATTATATAAATATTGAAAATCTTGTTTTTCTATAAAAGCTTGGTCAACATTTTCATCTGCTCTAAATGTTTTTTCAATAATTCCACCATCAATAAGATTTTTAAGCTTTGTTTTAACAAAAGCCTTTCCTTTTCCGGGTTTAACATGGGCATAATCCATTATTTGATATATTGTTCCATCAACTAATATTGACTGTCCTGGCCTCATATCGTTTGTAGATACCATTAGGGAATTACACCTTCCTCTTTTGCTTTATTTTTCATGTTAATAAAGTCTGTGTAGTCATTTGTAAATGACATTTTTCCATTTTTATCCGTCAGTAAGTAGTATATAAAATCAGTCTCTGGTGTTTCAAATACAGCAATTAATGATCGCTCACCAAATCCAGAAATAGGTGTCGGTGGTAAACCTGTATATTTATATGAGTTATATGGTGATTCTACTTGTAAATCGATCAGTAATACTTGAGACTTTCGCTCTTGTAGAGCATACAGTATCATCGCATCAATTTGAAGTAACATATCATCATACAATCGGTTTTTTATAACAGAGGAAACAAGTGGTCTGTCTTCTTGTAGTTTCGATTCGGCCTCAACAAGACTAGCGACTGCAAAAAGTTCATTCGTAGAATTTATCCAATTTGGTATTGAGTAGGTGACTAATAATCTATCAATTAGAGTTTCGAGTTCATTAACTAAGATTTGTAAGATTTCTTCACCTGATGCATCTAAAGCTATTTGATAGGTGTTTGGATATAGAAGACCTTCCCAATTTTGTAACTTTGATACATCACCTAAATAAACATATTTACTTTCGACATTTCCAGATAACAGTGAATTTGTAAGTAAATCTACATCGTAACCAGTTTGAGAAGAAAGAGATTCTATTGTTTCAGTTATCCAAAGTCCTTCCGGAATAGTAATTGTGTAAGTTTTTAATGGAGGGCCCTTTAATAAAATATTACTTATCTCTTCGAACTCTAATTTGTTTGAAATTTCATATTCCCCAGCTCGTAATTTGTCACCAAGATTCTCATTCCTTAGATAAATTTCAAAAGCTAATGAAGACGATATAATTCCTTCTTGTGCAAGTATTGATGAAATCTGTGCCGCTGAGGAACCTTGTGGAATATTTATTAAAATAATTGATTCTTCTATATCGTCATTATTTGAAACGATATTTGCTGTTTGGTCTATTGATGAAGCAATATTTGAAGCTAAATTAATTGCAATAAATACAGCAAATATTGTAAATACAACAGATATTACAAGTCGATTTTTGTAGTAATAATTAATCATTTTTTAAATGTGAATTTAGTATTTCTAATGCCGCTAAGTCATCATTTCTTATTGAATTATCATTTGTTAACTTTGAAGTCATTCGTTCATCAACTTTATGTATTGGAACAGTTGTTATGGATTTTAAATCATTTTCAATAAATTCATCTACCACATTACTCATACGTGTTTGATGAGAATTTAATCCTATTGGGTAACCAATTACAATCTCATCTATTTTATGATCTATTAATACTTGTTTAATTTCATGTAATACATCCAAAGTCTTACTATCCAGAACCTTATATGCATAAGCCGAATTTATTGATTGCTTTTTTAATGCAAGACCAACGTAACGTTCGCCATAATCAATAGCTATTATATTTTTCACTTGAGATTTTTAACAATAGATTCTTTAACATATTTAAGGGTTTCATCTATTGAATAATCTTTAGGACCCCCACCTACTGATAAAACCTCATCTTTTGATGCTCCCCCACCAAAATTTTTAGAACTTTCAATCACAAGTTCAGATACATTCATATCTTTAATAACCTTTTCATTTTTCATAGCAACTATGACAAATTTCGAATCTATTTGTGAAATTAAATATATGTAATCAACAACTCCATTATTGATCGAATTAATAGCTACATTTCTCATATCATCAACTGTATCCATTGATACTTGATTTATAAATACTCTAAAGTCACCAACAGTTTCAAATTTATTTGATATCTGATCAACCATTTCATTGTTTTGAATTTGTTTAAATTGATCAACCTGTGATTTAAGTTCATCATAAGAATTAAAGAATGATTCGAGTTTTGTTGGTACATCTTCTATATTTGTTTTTAATAAATTACTCACACTTTTATATGAATTGTAAGCATTAGTCATAAAATCATAAGCTTCAAATCCAGAAAGCATCTCTACCCTTCTTAGATTTGAGCCAATAGACGACTCATTTAATAAAACAATTAATCCTATTTCATTTGAATTAGATACATGAGTTCCTCCACAAAGTTCTTTAGAGAAATTCCCAATATTTACTACTCTTACATCGTCTTCATATTTATCACCGAAAAATGCCAATGCACCTTCTTTTTTTGCTTCGTCAATATTCATTATTTTTGTATTTACATTTAAATCAGAAAACACATTTTTATTACTTAATGAGAATATCTCATTAAGTTCTTCTTGTGTGACTTTTTCTGAATGACTAAAGTCAAATCTAAATCTACCAGGTGCAACATATGACCCTGCCTGAGCAACATGACCTCCAAGAATATTTCTCAAAGATGAATGAACTATATGTGCAGAAGTATGACTTTTAGATACAGATCTTCTAAATGATTCGCTTACTTTAGATTCAATTTTTTCTCCTGTTTTAATTTCTATATCATCATTTATTACTAAGCCTGTAGCACCAGAGCTAGATTGAACGACTTCAGCTACCGTATATTCTTTATCTTCAAATACTATTGAGCCTTGGTCAGATATTTGACCTCCAGCTTCATAATAAAAAGGGGTAGCTTCTGTAAATATAGTTGTAGAACCATTTTCATTCTGTACCAGTGTTACTTCACTTATGGTATTTGTATTTTCATAACCCGTAAAAACGTTGCAATCTACATCAAATTCACTCATTTCTGATATCTCTTTTTTAAATGCACTAGATTTAGCCTGATGTTCTTGAAACTTTTTCATATATTTATCATCATTTAATTGAATATCATTTTCAAATGCGATTTCTTTTGTGAGTTCATATGGAAAACCAAAAGTTTCAAAAAGATAAAATGCTTTTTCCTCATCAAATGTCTCTTTATCTTGTATAAGCCTGTTTATTTCAACTGTGCCTTTTTCTAATGTCTTATGAAAGAGTTTCTCTTCAGTAGTGTAAAGTTTCTTAATTTTATCAATATTCTTATAAAGGTCTGGGTAGTGATCTTTGTAAATTTCAACAATTGGTGATATTAGAAATTCAATAGTATCTATTTCATCTGTTAAACCATAATATGCCCTAATTGCTCTTCTTATCAATCTCCTTAAAATATATCCTCTACCCTCATTTGTAGGAACAACACCGTCTGAAATCATAAACGTTGATGCCTTCATATGATCCAATATGATTCTTTCGTATTTCTTATTCGAATTTTTAATTTTTGGTTTTAGCTGTTCATAAATTGAATCAAATGTATCTATTTCAAATGGTGACTCTTTATCTTGAAGTACCATAGCAATTCGCTCAAGTCCCATACCTGTATCAATATTTTTTGCAGGTAATTCACCTACGACATTGTAAGGCTTATCTTGTATTGATTCCATAAAAACTAAATTCCAAATTTCTATGAATCTATCTTCCCCACCACCAATGGGGCCACCTTCTTCACCATAGTCTGGTCCTCTATCTATAAATATTTCAGAACACGGACCACAAGGTCCGGGGATATTCATTTGCCAAAAATTATCTTTATCACCTCTCTGAATTCTCTCTTCAGGAACACCTATAACATCTTTCCAAATATTGAATGATTCGTCATCATCTTTATAGACTGTAAACCATAGATCATTTGGATTAATTCCTAGATTTTTAGTTATAAATTCATATGCATGTTTTATAGCTTGTTCTTTAAAATATTCTCCAATACTAAAATTACCAAGCATTTCAAAAAAAGTTAGATGGCGATCTGTGTCTCCAATAATATCAATATCAACTGTTCTTATACATTTTTGTGATGAGACAAGATTTGTATGTGGTGGTTTACTGTTGCCCATAAAATAATCTTTAAATGGGACCATTCCAGCAGCAGTAAAAAGTAAGGTTTCATCTATAGGTATCAATGAAGCTGATGGCATAATCTTATGATTATTTTGTTCAAAGAATTTTAAAAACTCTTCTCTTATCTCATTACTATTCATCAACTACCTCAATGTATTTAAGGTTATAATCTTCTAATTCATTTACATCGATAATAGTTGGTGCGTTTGTTAATGGGTCAAGTCCAGATTGTGTTTTAGGAAAAGGTATAACATCTCTTATTGAATCAACATTAAGCATTACAGCAATTATTCTATCTATACCTAAAGCTATACCTGCATGTTGTGGTGTACCGTATGACAAAGCTTCAATAAACCATCCAAAACGATTTTCAATATCATCGTCTGAAAGACCCCACATTTCTAATACTTTTCTTTGAACTTCTGGAGAGTTAATTCTTTGTGATCCGGAACCCAGTTCTGATCCATTAAGAACTAAATCATAATGTAGAGCTGTTGCATTATTAGGATCTTTCATAAAATTTTCAGTATCTTTTGGTGAAGTGAAGGGATGGTGGGAAGGTTGTATTTTTCCATTTTCAATTTCAAAATATGGAAAATCATAAATCCAAGTAAAACTATAGGTATCCTCTGGAGTAAAGATTTCTCGACGAATAATGTCTAATATTGGATATATCTCGGTATTTCCTGACTGAAATAAGAGCATACCATCACCTAGATTTGATATTTCTTCATTCTCTTTATCATTTGTAATTTTGGATAATGGGCCCGATATATTGGAATTCTCAATCTTAAACCATCCAAGACCATTACTTCCATTATCTTTAACCAAACTATCTAGTGCATCTATCTCTGATCTTGTCATAATTTTTGAAGTATGAAAACCTTTAACAAATGCGGAGTTTTCTAGTGCTGATTTGATAAAATTTATTTCGGTGTTTATAAAAATTTCACTTAAATCTTTAATCGTTTCTTTAATTCGTAAATCTGGCTTATCGGTACCATACTTTTCTATTGCTTCTTTATAGGTCATATCTTGAAAAGGTACATCAACTTTAATAGAAAATACATTATCTAATAATTCTTTAACTATTGTTTCAGTAGTGTTTCTAACTTCATCAGGTGTCCCATTTAAGATTTCTAAATCTAGTTGAGTGAATTCAGGTTGCCTATCTTTTCTAGAATCCTCATCTCGATAACATTTTGCAATCTGATAATATTTGTTGAATCCTGAAATCATAAATAACTGTTTATACATTTGAGGTGATTGAGGCAATGCGTAAAATGATCCACTTTGTTTTCTTGATGGAACTAAAAAGTCTTTCGCACCTTCAGGTGTAGACTTTGTCAGAGTTGGGGTGTCTAATTCTAAAAAAGATAAGCTGTCCATTGAATTCCTTATAGATTTAAATGTGTTTGAACGAGCGAGTATATTTCTTTTCAT
>ARQR01000014.1 GCA_000384495.1 actinobacterium SCGC AAA015-D07
TTATTAGAAAAATTCTACATTGCATTTGTACCTGGTGAGGTATTTGGGAAAGAAGGATTTTTACGTTGTTCTTATGCTCTAAGCGATCAAGATCTAGAGGAAGGCCTCACGAGATTTAAAGACGCTCTAGAATCAATTTAATGAATGAAATAAAGAAAAAAAGTTTATATTCCTGGTTACTTTTTGATTTAGCAAATACAGTTTATGCATTTGTAATTCCTGGTTTATATTTTTCGGTCTGGCTTGTGAGTGAACAAGGCTGGACAGATCAAGCTTTGGGTCTAGCAACTTCAGGAGCGATGGTAATTGTTGCGCTAACGGGTCCCTGGGTAGGAGCGAGAAGTGATGGTGCACAAGGAAAGAAACCATTATTATTTATTACAACTGCAATCTGCATCATAGCGACATTCCTTCTTGGGACGTTTAATGTCAATATATCTGTTCTATTGTTCATCATTTCATTAATTGGATTTAATCTCGGTTCGGTAGTCTACGATGCTTTACTTGTTTCAGTAAGTAATGAAAGTAACAGAGGAAAGATTTCGGGCATGGGAGTTGCGTTTGGATACATGGGATCACTTATAGGATTTGGTGTTGCATCCGTCCTTCAGGAATTTGGTTATAGTTATGTAGAAATTTTTAGATCCGTGGCTATTCTTTTTTTATTATTTTCAATTCCAGCATTTTTGTTCATAGAAGAGAAAAAATTTAATATTGATAAAGTAAGTGTTAAATTTAGAGAATCTCTTTATATAGTTGTTAAGTCATGGAGACATTCCAGAGAATATAAAGGTCTTACAAGATTTCTTATAGGAAGATTCTTTTATGCAGACGCAATTAATACTTTAATCAGTGGTCTACTCGCTGTATATCTTGTTGAAGAGGCTGGGCTTACCGCTGAAGACAGTCAAAATTTATTAGCCTTAGCGATAATCATCTCGATTATCGGTGGTTATGTTTACGGTAAAGCTGGAGATAAATATGGTCCAAGGAAATGCACTTTATTTAGCTTAGGTTGTTGGATGGTTTCATTAATCATTGCTGTTGTTTCTACAGAGTTTGATATTGACTGGTTAATTTATGTAACTGGAGTTATTGGTGGCTTCAACATTGGTGGAATATTTGCGGTTGACAGAGTGTTCATGACAAGACTTAGTCCAAAAGAACATCTTGGTGAATTTTATGGTTTATATTCTACAGTTGGAAGATTTGCAACAATTGTAGGTCCTATTTTGTGGGGCTTTATTGTTAATACTTTAAATTTAGGACGAAATACTGCCATGTTGTCTCTTGTGGTACTCTTAATGATTTCATTTTTTATAATCAGAGGTGTATCTGATGAAAGCAATTTTGTGAATTAAGTTATTAGAAAAAGAAAAACCTTTTTTTCTTTTTAAATATGTTTAATTCTTCTCGTGTATTTTTTAGTTTTTCTCTTAAAAATTCACTTTCAGCCTCTGCTTTTGCTGCCCTCTCTCTAGCTTCAGCCATTAACTTATCAGCCTCATGTAAATTTCCTAATTGATCTAAAACTTTCTTCCAAGCAGATATTGGAACGAGCATGTTCTCTTCTTCTTGAGTTTCATTTACCTCATCTTCATTTTCAGTAATTTCTTCATTTTTTGTTTTCTTTTCGACTTCTGAATCAGAAACTTGGTTTTTATCATCAGAAGAGAAAAAATTATATTTCTGGGACATTCTTTCTTCGTAACTACTCATTAATTAAAATCATCTTTCATTGTTTCCAAAGTAGGGTTTTTAAACTGAAATCCTTCTTTTAATAATTTTTGCGGAATTGCTCTTATACTATTTAAACCAAGTTGCTCACCTAGTTCCCAACCGACAGCTAATCTCATTATTATTGGAGGTAAAGGAGGAGCAAAGAAAGCCTTGTCCATAATTTTGGCTATGGCTCTTGAAAATTCTTTTTGTTGCAAAGGTTCAGGAGCAGTTACATTAACAGCACCATCGATATTTTCATTTTCTAAACAAAATACGAATGCTTCAGCCATGTCATAAACAGATACCCAAGAAAAATATTGCTTACCATCTTCAATTGGACCGGACAAATTTAATTTTGATATAAGTGTAAATATTTGTGTTGCGATATTTCCCTTCCCTAGAACAATTCCAGCTCTACACTTCATTACTCTTACACCCATCTTTTCAATTTCATATAATGGTTCTTCCCAGCATTCTTCTGCTACCATTTGCAAAAATTGACCACGATTAAAGGTGGTTTCTTCAGTAACTATTTCATCTCCGTGATCTCCATAAATATCATTTCCAGATGCAGTGATAAATATTTTTGGATATTTTTCACAAGATTTGTATGTATCCACAAAAAGATCAGACGCCCACTTCCTAGACCAATAAATTCTTGATTTTCTTTCTTTAGACCAACGACCACCTGCAAATGGGAGGAAGCCTAATATATCTTGTGGAGCTATACTTTCTCCAGCTAAATGGATTATTGCATCAAGTTCTTGAAATTTGTCTTTATCTATTTCCTTCTTTGCTGGGCTCCAATAAATTTCATCATCATTCTTCACTTCTCTTCTTACAAATCTTTTAACTTCATGGCCAGAATCCTTTAAAATTTTTATTGTTTTTTTACCAATAAAACCAGAGGCGCCTGTGACCCCAACTATCATTCTTCCTCATCTCCATAAAAAAGAAAGAAATCTTCGATTAGCTTTTCAAAGTCTGTAACTGCAGTACCCATGTTTTTTGTAAAATTGACAGTAACAACATTCGATTGAATAAAAATATTTTCAATATCATTTGAGAATTGAAATAGTTTCATTGCAAGTTGTGCACTAATTTCATTGGTTAATGAAGCATGAGCTATATTGTGATAAGTTTCACCGTCTTGTCCTGATAATGATCTGTTTAAGTCGAATATGACGTTTTTTCCAAATTGAGTTGTTTTTAATTCAATTTTTTGACCCATTAAAATTCACCAATCTTCATTACTCTAATAAGGTTAGTTGCTGCCTCTTTATTTGGAGGTGTACCAGCGACAATAACTACTTTATCATTTTTTATAAAATTCATCTCTTGAGTTAACCATTGATTTGCAATCCCAAACATCTCATCAGTAGTTTCCAATCTCTCTATCTTTATCTGTTCTACTCCCCATATCAAATTAAGTTGATTAAAAGTCTTTTCAACAGTTGTAAATGTAAAAATTGGAGCGTCTGGTCGATGATTTGAAATCAACAATGCTGTTTTACCAGTTTCAGTGAAAGCTACGATTGCCTTTGCATTAGAATCATTTGCTACTTGTACTGCAGCTTTTGAAAGAGAATTTGTTAGTTCATCAGAAGTCAAAACATCTTTAGATGAAGTTATTTTTGTACCAGAAACACTATCTACCTCACTACAAATCTTTGCCATGGCACTGACAACTTGAATTGGGTTTTCACCGATTGAGGTTTCCGCTGACAACATTACAGCATCAGTTCCATCGAGTATTGCGTTTGTAATATCCGAAACCTCTGCTCTTGTAGGCCGATGAGAAGAAATCATGGAAGTTAACATTTCAGTAGCTGTAATTGTAATTTTTCCCTGTAAATTTGTTTCATTTAATATCTCTTTTTGAACGAGAGGAATTCTCTCAAGAGGAAGTTGTACACCTAGATCACCCCTTGCTACCATAACACCATCTGACTCTTGAATAATTGATTTTAGATTTTTTACCGCAGACTTAAGTTCAATTTTTGCTATTACTTTTGTATTAGCATCTATGTATTTCTTGACATTTATAATATCTTCTGAGTTTCGAACAAAAGAAACAGCCACAAAATCAGATTCAAGTTGATTGCCGAACTCTAAATCTTCAATATCTTTTTTTGTTAAAGTTGAAACTGACAAATTAGAATCTGGGAAAGCAACACCTTGATTAGATCTTAATTGTCCCCCAATCTCTACCTCAGCAAGAATTTTATTTTTTGCTTTTTTTGTAACTCTTAAAGATAATTTTCCATCATCAATTAATATGCGTTCACCTTCACTCACATCTTCAAATAACTGCTCATAATTTATAACGATATTTTCATTATTTTTCTTAGAGTCTTCATTGAATATTTGAATTTCAGCTCCTTGAGATAGATCAAATGATTGTTCCAAATGGCCTGTTCTTATTTTTGGACCTTGAATATCTTGCATTATTGCAATCTTTTTATTTGATGATCTAGCCCAATCTACTATTTGTTTATACTCATCATAAGATCCATGCGAAAAATTTAACCTTAAAACATTAGCTCCTGCATCAATAATCTCATTGATGGCCTCTTTTGAATGAATACTTGGACCTACAGTTGCGATTATTTTAGTTTTTCTTGCCATTTCAATATATAACTTAATAGCATGGAATATGTAAAGTGTTGTAATGTTAAAAAATTTTTTGATAGGTATCCCCGTAAGAAATTTTAAAAATCCTATGTCTAGACTTGAAAATGTTCTGAGTGTAGAAAAAAGAATAGAACTTTCAAAAGGAATGTTTGAAAATATAGTGAAATCATTTGAAAATGAAGACACAAAAATTGTTTGTATCACAAATGATGAGCTTGTTATTGATTACTGTAAGAACAATGATATTGAGACATTCTCAACCAGAAAAAAGGGTTTAAATTTTGAGCTAGAAGAGTTTCTTCATTCTTATGAATATGAATATTGGACTATCTGCCATGCTGACCTGCCATACCTAAACAATTTTTATGCACAAGAATGGATAAAAGAATGCAAGTCATCGCAGATTGTAATATGTTCAAGTAAAGATAGCGGAACTCCTCTACTTGGGGGAAATATTAAAATTAAAAAATTAATGTATGGTAAAAATAGTTTTGATAATCACATGAATATTTTTCTTCAAGAGAATTTAGAAATTAAAAAATCATTTAATAAAGAATTTAGTTTTGAGATAGATGATGAAGAAGATTTCAACAGTTTCCTTCAGCATAGACCAAGATGGTCTAAAAATTTAGAGTTTTAGCAGCCCCGACCGGATTTGAACCGGCGTTTCCGCCTTGAGAGGGCGGCGTCCTAGGCCTCTAGACGACGGGGCCTCTGCTCGGGGAGAAGGACTTGAACCCTCAACGATGGGACCAGAACCCATTGTGTTGCCAATTACACCATCCCCGAAAGGTAGCAGCCCCGACCGGATTCGAACCGGCGTTTCTGGGTTGAAAACCCAGCGTCCTAGGCCTCTGGACGACGGGGCCGTATTTGTATAAGAATATAGTAACTTATATATTATTTGTTACAAATTATCAATCTTTTCGGCAATTCTTGCAATTGTAGAAGATTGACCTAGTGCATAAATGGATTCAAATAACGGTGGACTTATTTTTGTACCAGTTATTGCAACTCTTGCAGCCTGGAATCCTTCTTTAGGTTTTAAATCAAGTTTCTTTAATTGTTCACGCATCATTGCTTCAATTTTGTCTAGTTCGAAATCTTTCATCGTTTTAAATTCATCTCGAATGTTCGTAAGATAATCCTGTGCAGATTTTGAATTAACTTCGTCCCATTCGTCCTTGTCAACATTAAAAGGTTCATCGAGTAGAAATTTTACTTGTCCTGTTAGGTCATTTAATGTTTCAAGACGCTCTTGAACAACAGAAAGAATTAAATTGATCCTATCAATTTCTTCGCTGAATAATTCCCTTGATAATGAAGTTTTAATAGACTCATGAGCAATTTTATTAAATGTTTTTTCGTCAATTTCTCTAATGTATTGACCATTCATCCAAAGAAGCTTCTGTGTGTCAAAAATTGCGGGATTAGCTAAAACTTTTTTTAAATCAAAATTGTTTATTGCAAATTCTTTATCAAATATTTCTATATCATTTCCAGGAGACCAACCAAGGATTGACATAAAATTAAACATTGTTTCAGGTAAAACTCCACGCTCTCTGAATGACGAGACTGAAGTGTCACCATGTCTTTTACTTAATTTTTTTCCATCTGGCCCAAACAATAAAGGAAGATGACAAAAATCAGGGACTTTTGCATTCAATGCATTCATTATCATTATATGTTTTGGAGTGGAAGAGAGTATGTCCTCTCCTCTAGCGATTATTGTAATTTCATAGTCAATATCATCTACAGTCGAGGCAAGGTGATATGTTGGGCTTTTATCAGATCTTAAAATTACAAAATCTTCAACATCATTACTATTAAACCTCATGTCTCCTCTTATGTAGTCTTGGAAAAATATTTCTTTATCTTTTTGAACTCTAAACCTCACTGCTCCATCATCTTCATATGCAAAATCATTTTTTAGAAGCTGATTTGCTACTTCCTCATACCTACCAAATCTATCTGACTGCTTATATGAATTTGAATCACTAATTTCATAACCCTCATCCCAGTCGATACCAAGCCACGAAAGATTTTGTACAATATTTTCAATATATTCTGGAGTGCTTCTTTCGATATCTGTATCGTCTATTCTCAGAAGAAATTTACCATTATTATTTCTTGCATAAAGCCAATTAAATAATGCGGTTCTTGCATTGCCAATGTGAAGCTCTCCAGTAGGTGACGGGGCGATTCTTAATTTCATAATTTACTCAACGGAATTAATTAATGTTCCTAAAGTTTCAATTTCAATTTTAATTTCATCTCCCGGTTTAACTTGACTTACCCCTTCTGGAGTTCCAGTCATCACAACATCGCCTGGAAGTAATGTCATTATTGATGTTACAAATTCTAATATTTCGCCTATTGAATAAATCATATCTCGACTGTTTCCATCCTGTTTAAGATCACCATTTACATATGCTTTAATGTTGAGTTCTGGATTACTTGTAAATTCCGTTTGGATAAATGGTCCTAAAGGACAAAATGTATCGAAACCTTTAGCTCTTGTGAAGTGACCTGTTTTGCCTTGTAATACTCTTTCTGATAAATCATTAGCTGCAGTTAATCCAAGGACATGTTCCGTCCAATTTTCTCTAGAAATATTTTTACTGACTTTTGAAATCACTAGTGCTAGTTCTGCTTCATGATCAACATGTTGACCTATTTTTGGATAAATTATATTTTGACCAGTACCAATTACAGATGTTGAGGGTTTAATAAAAAATACTGGATTATCTGCCTGATACTCATATCCAGGCAATCCCATTTCCTCAGCGTGTTTTGCATAGTTTTTTGCTACAGCGACAACTTTTGATGGTAAGACTGGTGCTAGTAATTCAATTTCATCAAGTTCATAAATTTCCTCTGTACTTTCCCAAACAACTAGAGGAGATCCTTCGTAACGAATAACTTTATCCTCAACTAGCTCTCCATAAAAGATTTCATTTTGATGTTTTGCTCTTACAATTTTCATGCTTCTAACAATATTAAGGCATTGGAAAAATAGAGTGTTTAGTAAAAATTAAATATTGATAAAAGGTGTGTGCCTTTATTTTTTTCCTTAGAACATTTAATTAACAATTCTTCTGTGAGGTCACCTAAACTATTTTCAGTTATTCTTAATATGCCTAATATATGGTGAAGATCGTAAACAGTAGGAGCCCTGCCAAAATGTGCTGCTCTATTAATCATTAGGTTTATAACAATTGATGAAACTAATTTATTCCTTGGATGATCGGCCCATAAAGTTTTATATTTATTTACTATTTTTATTGCAAAGCCACTATCCGGACCAGTACTTCCAAAAATCTCTTTGTCATTAGGATCAAGATTTTCTGCAAGTCTTTTAGAGTTCTTTCTAGGAACAGGCATAACCGGGTCGTTGATTCTCTTAGTTTTATCTAAATTGATATTTGGTTCTTGAGGCATTAAATCAATGTTATATATGATTTAAAATTATCATCCTTTGCATTTACCACATCTTCATATGAATCAATTATGTCTGAAGTGACATTTCCAACCTGTCCATCTGATATGTCATCTTTATCAATACTTACTACCCCAATAACACCAGTTGCAGTACCAGTAAAAAATACTTCATCAGCGGTTTTAAGATCCTCTACTGTAAGATTTTTCTCTTCAATGAGAATATTTTTCTGTTCAGCAATCTCAATTACTGTTCTTCTAGTAATTCCATTAAGGGCACCTGTGGAATTTGGAGGGGTGTAGATATTATTATCTTTAACGATAAAAATATTTTGTCCACTACCTTCTGCAACTGTTCCGTCATCACCTAACATGATTGCGTCATCATAACCATTCTCAACAGCATCAATCTTGGCTAATGTGGAGTTCATGTAGCCTCCCACACCTTTAGCTAAAGGTATAAAACTCGTTGGACTAATTCTTCTCCATCTTGAAATACAAACGTTGACACCTTGATTGACTGCCTCGTCACCTAAATCTTATGCAACTGATAACAATCTTATCCAATCTTCAGATGATGAGGAAATAAAAACACTCGTGACTTCTGTAATTAAAGAAAATCAAGATATTGTTGAAAGATTAGAAGATCCCGAAGATAAACTTGTTGGTTTTTTAGTGGGACAAGTAATGAAAAGCTCAGTGAATAAGGTTAATCCTGGATCTGTCAAAGATATCTTACTTAAAGAGTTATTTGGATAATTTGATTCACAATCATAGCCGATATTAATCCAATAAACCCAGCCCCAAGATCATCGTAGAGAACTCCTAATTTCCCTGGAAGCTTCTCCAATTTTCCAACAAAAGATGGTTGCTTAAGAATATCACTTAATCTAAAAACTAGAAAACCAGACAATAAAGGTAACAATTCTGGCCCAGAACCTATTGTTACAAGACTCATTCCACAAATCTCATCTAGCGTAATCCAGCTTGGATCAGAGGATGCATCATCATCGTCGACAGTTACAAAATATAAAATAATTAAAACAATAAATAATATGAATAAGTTAAGAGTGTTCCAAATCCCAAACAGATTATTACCGAAATAGATTTCAAATATTAATAATAAAGAGGCAAAAGTGCCTCCACCTTTTTTATTTTTAAAAAATGCCTCCCAAAAAAGGCCAACCCCAAATCCTGAAGCAATAAATCGTTTCACAATTTGAATAATAGTATTTTTCTTGGATAGACCTTTTAAAAGGTGTAGTATTTATTTACTGTGGAAAAATCCGATTTTATATGGTTTGATGGTGAATTTGTAGACTGGGACAGTGCTCAGATAAATGTAATGACACACACTCTGCATTATGGAACAGGTGTGTTTGAAGGTATAAGAGCAAGAAATACAGATAAAGGTGTCTCAATTTTTAGACTTAATGACCATGTTGATAGATTATTTG
>ARQR01000015.1 GCA_000384495.1 actinobacterium SCGC AAA015-D07
ATCGGGTGTGATTGTTTCTAGTAACGTGTCATAAAAAACTATTCTCTTATTGTTGCCAAAGCCAGTAAAAAAAGCATTGCCGTGTGAGCTTCTTAAGCTAGCGTTCATAACAAAAAGACCTTTTGCTTTAAATTTCACTTTCTCTAAAAGTTTTTCTATTGGTTTTTTAAATTGCTCATCATCAAGAGGCTCAAATTTATTAAATAAAGGCATTATAAGTACTGGATAAAGAAAGAAAATAATCAACTGTATTGAAAATACTGCACCAAAAGCAAAAATCCACCAATTGCTTCCTAAATTTTCAATTATTCCAATGACAACGGCATAAATTGAACAAGATATTACAGATGAGATAATCAGATTTTTAAAAATATCTGTCACAAACGTTTTTTTGGTTGTCTTATTAAAACCATATTTTTCCTCAATCACAAATGTTGAATAAATAGCTAATGGGATTTCGAGTATTTCTGAAATAATAATAATAAAAAAACCGAGAAGAATAGCACCTAGTATGTTTGATGAAGTTATTACGAGAACAATTTGAGTTAACCAACTAAGCAATCCCCCAAGGGTTAGAAGTAAGAGGATGAATATACTTACAAAAGAAACAAGGATCTGAAACTTTAACCTGTCTAGGTTGTAGTCTGTAGATTTTTTATATTCCTCACTGTTAACAATATTTTCAAATCTTTTTGGAACTCTTCCTTCGTTTTGTTTTATAGAGTTTATATTTCGATATTTTAAATATGTCTCAATAGTAAATTTCAATCCTATAAACAAAATAAAGAGCGTTGTAAAATTAATTGATTCTACAGTGTTGAGAATTTCCATATCAAACAATATTAACTGTTTTGAGGGTATCTAAATAATTTTTTGATAGTAAAAATAAAAAAACTAAGACTTGATAAGAGTAAAGAGATCATTGATAGTGGTAGCCCTAAATTATCCTGTACAACACAACCGTTGATTCGTTCTTGTTCTATGCATTCACCTCCACCAAGTACCTGATAAATAATCCCGAAAACAAAAAATAAAAGTAAAAAAAATAAACCAGTTTTTAGAAGATTATCTAGGTTCCTTATCTTCATTTACCAAATCTTCTATCCCGCTGAACATATTCTCTAAGACACCTTAGGAAATCAATCTTCCTGAATTCAGGCCAATAAACATCTTGGAATACAACTTCAGAATAAGCACTTTGCCATAGTAAAAATCCAGACAGTCTTGATTCACCGCTAGTTCTAATTATCAAATCAATATCTGGTGAGTCAGGAGAGTATAAATGGTCTCTTATTTGTTCATCGTTAATGCTCTTTATTAAATCATCTATTTCTAATTCTTTATTTTCTTTAAGTAAGCTCTTTATGGCATCAACTATCTCCTGTCTACCACCGTAACCCAGAGCAATTGTAAGGATTTTCTCGCCTCCTCCTCTGATTTCTTGTAATTGTTTAATTGAGTTTTGAAGATATTCTGGAAGTAAATCAATGCTTCCTACAAAGTTAATTTTAAAATTATCAACTAAGTCATCTATAAGTAATTCTTGAAATAGTTCATTTAAAACAAGATAATAAGAATTTAATTCATCCTCAGGTCTTGATAAGTTCTCTTTAGACAGCAACCAACTTGTAATATGATTAATTCCAAGCTCATCACACCAGGCTAAACACTCTTTAAATCGGACCATTCCAATCCTATAAGAAACTTCATAAGTAAGGAGGTTTTCCCTTCTTGCGTAACGTCTATGTCCATCATGAATTAAACCGATATGTTGTGGAAGGTTTTCATTTTTTATTTTGTTTTGAAGTCTATTTTCATATACAGAGTAGACAAATCTAGGAGTGACCATAGTTAACTACAAATTGCTTCAACGTCTTCAATAGATTTTGGTGCTTCCTCAGTCAAATTAATTGGCTCATCATCAGTGCAGACAATATCATCTTCGATACGGATCCCTATTCCAAGAAGATCTTTTGGTATTTTGTGCTTTATAGATTTTGCATCTTTAATTTCTTCATTTTCTAATTTTGTCGCTTTTTCCATACCAAGAAGCTTTCTTCTTTCTCTTATTTCTTTTGGGTCTCTTTCAAGTAACTTAAACTCGATTTCTGGTTTGTTTGGCCTTATATAAATACCAGGCTCAACTGTGGTAACCATGCCTGGCATTAGTTTTCTTGGCTTATTATTTTCTTCTACACTTCCTGCGTCGTGGACGTCTAGACCTAACCAGTGACCTGTTCCATGCATAAAAAATTCAAAATAATGCATCATAGAAATTGTTTCATCAACTCCCATTGGGACCAGTCCTAAATCAACCAATGATTGAGAAATTGATGACACCGTTAATTTATGTATGTCAGACATAGTATTTTTGGTGTTGACACTATTAATCCCAAGGGTTTGGGCTTTTAGTACCTCTTGATAAACATCTTTTTGTGGAGCTGAAAATTTCCCATTTATTGGAAATGTTCTAGTTACATCCGAAGAATACATATTATATTCTGCCCCAGCATCAATTAAAATTAAACCGCTATTGTCTACTTTTTCCCTGTTTGTTGAGTAATGAAGAATGCAAGCGTTATCTCCAGATGCAACAATTGAGGGGTAGCCAAGTCTTTCAGCACCTAGATAATAAAATGTTTTTTCCATTTCTGCTTCAATTTGGTACTCAAACATATTTTTTTGAGCGTACTGCATTGCCACCTTGTGTCCTTCAACTGTAATTTCACAGGCTTTTTTCAAATTATTAATTTCATCTTCATTTTTTATAAGTCGAAGCTCAGAAAGTATTGGAGAAAGTGGTCTTAATGATGCATCACTGAAGCTTGCTCCTCTTTGATCGTATGGTGTTGCCTGATTAATTATTTTTTTATCATATTTTTCAAAAATGTCATTTGAATAATCACAATAAATATCTTGTATTCCTGATAGTAATTTTGGGGCTATTTTTTCATAATCATCATAAGTAAATGCCTCTGTTGCACCAAAATATTCTTTTGCACCCTCTGGTCCAAACCTCTTTCCATCCCAGGTTTCCATTTCAACATTTCTATCCTGGACAAACAAATAAAGATCGGATTGTTTATCCTTAATAATGATTATTGCGTGTGCAAATGGCTCAGGCCAAGCTGTTAGATAATGAAAGTTTGAATCTTGCCTAAAATCGAAAGCAACATCATTGTTTCTATAAACAGTATTATTTCCATGTAAGAGAACAGCACCTTCAGTTATTTTTTTTGAAAGGTTTTCTCTATTTAATTTAGATAATTCCATCATTCAAATAAGGATAATGTAGATGGGTAGAAAATTGCTAGTAGATTTTTATATCAAATAAGAATCAAGTAATTTTGAAATTAACATTGCCTCTTTTTTTCCATAAGAAATGATTAACACAACATTATCACCTGCAATAGAAGCAGCTATACCATCAACATATAGATTATCTATAGCCTCGGCAACGACTTGAGCAGCAGCAGTTGTTGTTTTTATAATTACCTGGTTTGAAACTGGTTCGACACTTAAAACAAAGTCTCTTAAAGCTTTTTTTGCGATTGTTTTTTGAGCATTATTTATATCGTCTTTTGGAAGAATATATTTCAAATTATTATTTGAATCTCTTTTTTTACTTGCTCCAATTTCTGTTAGATCTCTAGAGAGGGTAGCTTGGGTTATTGAGATACCTTCTTTTTTCAACATTCCTTTTAATTGATTCTGGGAAGTAATTTTTCCTTCTTCAATTAAATCAGCAATTAATTTTTGTCTTTGTAGAGTTGATTTTGACATTTGTATAAATATACATTATTTTGAATATTTATACAATTAAAGTTTTTTATAAACTTCTTTGGCTAATTCGATTGCTTCCTCTTTAGATACTTCACCTTCATTAATTCTTTGTTCATACAACGATTCCATAATTTTTCCTAAAGATGGTCCTGGTTCAATTTTTAAAATTTTCATAATTTCATTTCCATCCACTGGAGGCCTCAACTTCTTAAGTTCTTCTTTTTCTTTAACTTCTTTTATTCTTTTTTCTAAATCATCAAGGTATTTATATATTGTTTCGGCTTTTTCATTATTTTTAGTAGTAACATCGCATCTCACCAATTCATTTAGTTCGTCAAGAACTTCTCCAGCATCAATAATATATCTCCTTACTGCTGAGTCAGTCCAGCCCATTTTATAAGTATGAGGTCTTAAATGATTTTCTACTAATAAAGCAACTGAAGAAATCAATTTTTTTGGATATTTTAATTTTGATAATATTTCTTTTGTCATTCTTGCACCCACAACCTCGTGATGCCTAAAGTGAACCTTTCCGTTATCAATACCTTTTGTTGCTGGTTTTGCAATATCATGCAATAACGCACTCAATCTTAAGATTAGATCAGGTGATACTTTGCTTGTTACTTGTAAAGTATGTTCATAAACGTCTTTGTGATGGTGATTTGGATCAACTTCAATCTTTAAATCTCTAATTTCAGGAATAATGTAATCAATCAAATTGCTTTCAACTAGCGCCTGAATTCCCATTGCTACATTATCTCCAGTTACTAACTTTGAAAACTCATCTCTTATTCTCTCTTTACTTACAATTTCTACTCTTTCAATGTTTTGTTGTATTGATTTAAATGTTTCATTATCAGGAGCAAAACCATGAGTACTTATAAATCGACATAATCTAATCATTCTTAGTGGATCATCTGAAAACGACTGATTTGGATTGTCAGGTGTTTTTAGTTTTCCTTCTGAAAGATCTTTAAGTCCGTTATACGGATCAATTAATTCATTTTGCTCAATATCAAATGCAATTGCATTAACTGTAAAGTCTCTTCGAATTAAGTCTTCATTAATATCTTTGGAGTCTGTTATTTCTGGTTTTCTAGAATTTTCATTATATGTGTCACTCCTGAATTGAGTAATATGTACAGTTAAATCCTCTAAAGCAGTTTCAATTGTTCCATACTTTATACCAATACTTGTGGTCTTATAATTATTATCCTCCAGTATTTTTTTTGACTCTTCAGGTGTTGCGTTTGTTGTAAAATCAAAATCTTTTGTATCGATATCTAAAATGAAATCCCTGACAGCACCCCCAACTAAGTAGAAACTAAATTGATTGTCATTAAATAATGAGGATAGCTCCATTAAAAATGGGTTATCTTCAATTCGGTTTATTAGAGTTGTTGGTACCATATTGATAGCTTAGAAGATGTATAGAAACAATAAAGTATGAATTCAGAAGTTGATTTTGCAGCTGGTGGCATCGTTTTAATTGACGATAAGATACTGCTAGTAAAAAATAGATTAAGTGAAGAATATGCGGGTGATTACGATTCTGGATTTTGGGGTTATCCAAAAGGTCATTTAGACGATGAAGAAACACCAATTAAAGCTGCAGAAAGAGAAGTTTATGAAGAAACTGGTTTTAAAGTTTCTGCTGTTGGAAAAAAACCTATTGCAGAATCCCGTTATGAGATAAAAAAAGATGGTAAACCAGTCAAAAAAACTGTCTGGTTTTATGAAATGAATGTTGTTGAAAATTTCTCAAAAGAGCCTGATGATGAAATAGAGGAGATTGCCATTGTTCCCTTTGAAGAGGCCTATGAATTATTAGCATATGAAGAAGATAAAAAAATTTTAAAATATGTATTCAACAGAAAATAAAAAGATTCATTACTTTTACAACGGAATATTTTATACAAGGAGTATTAATGAATTTGTTAATGATATATTGTTCCAGAAAATTTATGGAGGAGAGGGTCTTTTAAAAAAAATATTAAAAATATCAAAAAATTCAAACATTAGTTTTAGTTCGTCAATGGTAAATGAAAATTCAATTAAACCCTGGATTAAATCAG
>ARQR01000016.1 GCA_000384495.1 actinobacterium SCGC AAA015-D07
CAATAAACACATAGAAATTAAAAAACTTGAAAATAAAGATATAGAATATTTGCTTGAATTAGATCATAAAATATTTGAAGATTATTGGAAAAATTCTAAATCAAGTCTTGAGGAAACTATGAAGAGCTGTAACAACAATTATTTATTTAAAAGTGGAGGCGAAAATAACCTTGATGGTTATGCAATTTTAGGAGAGACTAGAAAGTTTACTTATCTTCAACGAATAGGAATAGTAAAGAGCTCTCAAGGATTGGGTCTTGGAAATAATTTACTTAATTGTGTAATTAGTTTTGCTGTTGAAAAAAAATTTATAAATATGAAACTTAATACCCAAAGCGACAATATTGCAGCTCTAAATCTATATAAAAAAAACAAATTCGAGATTTCACCAAGGAAGCTTGTAATTATGAAAACTTCATGAATAGTTTTACATAGCTTATGATTAACTTATGGAAGAAGATAGCTTTGTTGAATCGGTTGAGAGCTTAATAAAAAGTGTAAAAGATCTTATTGTTCGACCTGTAAAAAGACTTACTGGTTTTGCATCTTTAGGTTTGCTACTTGTTGTATTATTAATCACTGCAGTAATATTTTTATTCTCAGGAATATTAAAGATTATGCAAGGACTTGGTCTTTTACTAGGCGTTAACCCTACTGGATTTGCAATGGGTGCACTCGGCTTAGTATTTATGATTTTGTCATTGAATAGTTACAGAAAGAAAAAAAATGGATGATTTAGCAATAATTGGTTCTGGTCCTGCTGGGTATACAGCTGGAATTTATGCTGCAAGGGCCAACCTAGAACCAGTCTTGTTTGAAGGGTTAGAGTCTGGTGGACAGTTAATGCTCACTACAGATGTTGAAAATTATCCAGGTTTTGATCAAGGAATTATGGGTCCTGAAATGATGCAGGTATTTAAAAATCAAGCCGAAAGGTTTGGAACAAAAATTTTAACTGAGACTGTAGATTCAATAGAAAAGATTGAAAATGGATTTAAGCTAACAACTTCGAAAAATACTTATGAGTTCAAAACCGTAATTATTTCATCTGGAGCATCGGCGAACTGGCTTGATATAAAGGGAGAAAAAGAGCTACAGGGACATGGTGTTTCGGCTTGTGCGACTTGTGACGGTTTCTTTTTCAAAGATAAAAATGTAATAGTTGTTGGTGGAGGAGATTCAGCTATGGAGGAAGCTTTATTTCTAACTAAATTCGCAAAAAATGTAACTGTTGTCCACAGAAGAGATTCATTTAGAGCAAGTAAAATTATGCAAGACAGGGTACTTAGTCATGACCAAATTGATGTCTCATGGAACAAAGAAGTTGTGGAAATTAAAGGTGAGGGTCAAGTTTCATCTGTTCTTCTCAAAGATAGTCAAACAAGCGAAATGGAAGAAAAAGAAATTGATGGAGTTTTCATAGCTATAGGACACACACCAAATGTAAGTTTTTTAAATGGATTTCTAGAGCTTGATGAAAAAGGATATATAAAAACTGGGTCTACTACTGCTACTAGTACTAGTGTCCCTGGTGTCTTTGCAGCAGGAGATGTTGCTGACTCAATTTATAGACAAGCCGTAACTGCAGCCGGTACCGGATGCCAAGCAGCAATTGATGCTGAAAGGTGGCTTGAAAATTAAATTTGATTTATCTTCTATTGTTGATAACTTATCGAATGAAGAAGTTGAAGACTTGAAAAATAAATTAAATTATGTTGGCTACTCAACCAATCAAGATGTTAACGGATTAAAAACAGTTGTTGAAATATTTGTCGATGACAATAATTTAGAAAACATAAAAAATAAAGAAGATCTTTGGAAAGAGCTCATTAATTTTGGATACAAACTTGGAGACAGAATATTAAGTTTTAATACTAAAGAACTTTATGGTTCAGATGTTGAAGAACTCCAAGAACTATTATCAAGAATGGGTTTTTATTCCGAACCAATCAACGGAATATATTCAAATTCTGTTGTTGAAGCTGTAACAAGATTCCAAGAAAACAGAGGCTTAACTATTGATGGGGTGGTTGGGCTTAATACTGTTTATGAAATTAGAAATTTGGTAAGGCCTGGTCAAGAGATCTCATTAAACGAAGCAATAAAGTCAATTTCACCAAACCTTACTACTGGAACAATAGGTTTTAATGTTTGTTTTGATGTTCCAAATTTAGGAAGTTATAAAGAACAAATAAAATTTTATGATCAGATAAAAAAGAGTTGCATAAATCATGGAATTATTTCAATATTTGCATCAGAAATTAATGAAGAACTAAACCTTAAAAATAAAATTCAATATATTAACAATCTTCAACCCACTTTGTTTGTTTCATTTAATAACTCAGAAGAAGAATCAGTTAATTTCTTTAAAGGAAGGTTTTCTGAGAGTGTTGTTGGAAAAAAAGTTGCAGAACATTTATCTGAAACTTTGAAAATTGAATCAATAGGTAAGTCCTCAAACATTCTTAAAGAAACAAAATCAGTTGGAATCGTCATAAATGGTAAATTTTACCAAAAATTAGAAATTGATAATTTAATACAATCATTGGTTGATTCTTTAAAGAATCAATTTGAAAACTAATTTATTTTATTAACAAAGTTATCAAGCTTATCTTTTGAATCAAAGTTAAAAGATAACTTATACTTTTCTTTGCTTTTATTTATTTTTACTTTTGATCCTGTTTTGTCCTCAAAAAAGTTTTTATAGTGAGTGACTTCTTGATCAGAAATTTTCTCACTACTAAGATCTCTTACTTTATCTTCTACCGCCCTACTTGAAAGCTTCAGGGAAATAATTTCATTTAGAATAGAGTTTTGTAAATTATATTCTAAATTAATGAGTGGACGTACTTGCCCCATTGAGACTTTTTCTTCTTTTAGAGCTTGATAAACTGTGTCGCTTAAATTTGTTAAACGTAGAATATTAGAAACGTGTGCTCTACTTTTACCAACCAATAGTCCTATTTCTTCAGGGCTTAGATTGAATTTTTCTGATATTTCTTTATAACCCATTGCTTCGTCAATATGGTTTAATCTTTCTCTTTGAATGTTCTCAACCAGGCCAACAATTGCTGCGTCTCTCTCACTTATGTCTTTTATGAGACAGGGTACTTTTTCTAGGCCGACCATTTTTGATGCTCTCAATCTTCTCTCTCCAGCAATTAACTTATATTTATTTGGCTCCACTTCTTGAACAATTAGTGGCTGAAGTAAGCCATTTTTTTGGATTGAATTTTTTAACTCATTTAGTTTATTTTCGTCAAATGTTGTTCTTGCTTGAGAATTGCTCTCACTAATATTTTGGACATTTATTTCTCTTACCTTATATTCTCTTACATTTGTATCAGTTATAAGACTGCTCAATGATCTTTTCATTAATATTCATCCTTTCTAATAATTCATTAGCTAATTGATAAAACTCTTTTTTCGATTTGTTGTCATTGGTAAAATCTTCAACGGTTTTTAAATAATATGGGCTATCAGCAACATCTGCCGAGCTTGAAACTTTTGTATTTAAGAGTTTATCTGCCAACAAATACTCGAGTTCTTTTTCAAAATCAAGATAGCTTGATCTTCCACTTTCTATTTGGTTTAATACAACCCCCAGGAAAACGGGGTTAACTTTTATTTGTTTTGAAATTGTTTCTTTTGCAAAAGACATTGCTTGAGAAACTCCTTCTATTGCTAAAAATTCTGGTTTTGTTGGTATTAAATAGAAATCAGAAGCACACAATGCTTCTTGTACAAGTGAACTCATTGTTGGAGGTGTATCAAAAATTACTATATCAAAATCTTTAAAAACGGATGATTGCAGAGCCTTTGCTAGAACAGAACCTCCGATTATTTTTTCATTATTAAATTTTAGAATAGATTCATTTGAGGGAATTAAGGCTAAATTATAACTAAGAAAAGCGATTTCTTTTTCCAATTTTCCTTCCATAAGATCCTGTGAAGTAAGTATTGATTTATTTTGTTTATCAAAATCAAGATACGTTGACGTATTACCTTGTGGATCTAAATCAATAATTAGTGTTTTTATTCCATTATTCGAATATATTTTTGCAATATTTACAACAATAGTCGTTTTTCCAACACCGCCCTTTTGACATAATATGGATAAAGATTTCACATATCAGTTATAACATCTATATAACGAAAATTATTTTTATTTATAAGAAACTTTTCTTGTTTCACGTGAAACATTGTATTAAATATTTCTGACGATTTTGAGCTAGATGAGACAAATATGATCAAATTATTATCTTTGAGTTGTTTTTTTTCTAACGTTTTCAGAATATTAGAGGTTGAAACATAGCATCTCATTACAATTATTGAGTTTTTTGCCTCTTTTAGAATTGTTTTTGCATCTTTTTTTATGGGTTTAGCATTGTTCAAATTTAATATCTTCACCAATCTTTCCAGCTCATATATTCTTTTTTGTTTGTTGTCTACTAATGAAACATTTGTTTTGTTTACAATTGAGATGGGTATGCCAGGTATTCCAGCTCCTGTCCCAAGATCAATAATTTCACATTCACTTAAATTTTTGAATTTTTTAATTAAATTTGCAAAATAAAGTGAGTGAATTATAAATTCATCCCAAATAAATTGATCTGTTTTTTTACTAATTAAACCCGTTTTTATGGCAGTATTTTTTAGCCATTCATGATATTCAAATAATTTATCTTCATGTTTTTTAAAGTCTTCTAAACCCCACTCTGGTATCTGGGGTTCAAAATTCATTCTTCTTCGTTGCTACTAGGTGCAAAAACTACTGATCTATATGGCTCTCTACCTTCAGAATATGATCTAATACCATCTATTTCTGCAACAGCATCATGAAGGGTCTTTCTGTCTACAGAGTTCATTGGTTCGAGCATAACTTCCTGTTTGTCCTCTAATATTTGTTTGGTAAGTCTCTCAGCATAAATTGTAAGAGCCTCTTTCCTTTTTAAAGCATAATCTGCCACATCAAGTCTTAGTCTTGTTCCAGCACCCGTTTTTCTTTGAACTGCTGTTCGTGTTAGTTCATGAAGTGACCGAATAATAATTCCTTTTTCCCCTACAAGGGCTTCGGTTTGTTCTCCTTTAACGTTTACAACAAGATTTTTATCTTCAACTTCCCCTTCAACTTTTCCATCAAGCCCAAAAGAGTCAATTAGTCCTTGTAAAAAGTCAACTGATACCTTTAATTGTTCATTGGGGTCTGCTTCAACCCTTGGTTTTTTTGGCTCATAACTTCTTTTT
>ARQR01000017.1 GCA_000384495.1 actinobacterium SCGC AAA015-D07
TGCTATCAAAGCAATGGCTCGAAGATTCGAGGACGGAGCAAGTAAGTACGGAAAAGATAATTGGCAAAAGGGTATTCCTACATCCAGATATTGCGATGCCGCATTTAGGCATTTAATGGCCTGCAAGGATGGTGAAGTAGATGAAGACCACTTCGGTGCAGTCCTTTGGAATATGGCGTGTTGGCTTGAGACTAAGCGAATGATTGCCAATAAACAATTACCTAATGAACTAAATGATTTATGAGCAAACCAAATGATTACATAGACGAGTACAAGAAAGCTCGCAGGGGTATATCTATACCAGGTAAAACTAAAAAAGAAGTTATTGATAATTTTTATAAACAAGCTAGGTCTGATATATATTGGGCTATGGAAAAGAAATTGATAGACGACAAGATGCTTGATAAGTACAAGTAATTAAATATAAATAAAAAAAAATGATGGATAAAGCATTACAAGAGCCGTACTCATTAGATGCGGAAGAGGCAGTTGTGTCTTGTTTAATTAAGTCCGAAGACTCAAGTGTCTTTGACTATGTTACACAGGTTCTAACTGCAGACGATTTTTATGTAGAGAGACCTAGAATCTTATTCAAGATTATAGAGGAACTGCAGAAGAAAAACTACCCAGTAGATGAGATTACTCTCCTCGAAAGGGTTAAATCAATGGGCTTTGAAGAGCAGGTCGAGGGCTTTATGGGTATACAATATGTAGCCGATAGAGTACAGACTGTAACTTCGGCACGTTATTACGCCAATATCGTCCGTGACAAGGCGATAGCTCGTAACCTTATCCGTATGTCAAGGAAAACCATTGAGGCGATTGTAGGGGGTTCTGAAGCCCATACAACGGCAAGTGCAATGGAGAATGAACTATCTGACATATCCGACAGGGTCGCTACAGAAGAATCTTTTGCAGATGCAGGGGATTTATTGCAAGATAAGCTAACTGCAATGACAGAAAACCGTTACAAGTTTACTGCACTTAGCACAGGAATCGGGCATCTGGACGAGAAACTTGACGAAGGTGGTATTGGTAAAGGAGAGGTATTTGTTGTTTCAGCACCTACCTCTTGTGGTAAAAGTCAGTTGGCTTTGAACATAGTTTTAAGGGCATCAGTACAAGACGGAATACCGATTGGTATATTTAGTTTTGAGATGCCTGCAGAGCAACTAATGAAACGAATGGTACAAACGGCAAGTGCAGTAAATCTAAAACGAATCAGAGAGAATGTAGCCACAGAGGACGAAAAAGCTCGTGTCTTTGCATCTCTTAAAAAAGTTAAAGAAGCACCGATTGTAGTAGAACATTTCGTTAGGGGCATAGATGAACTACGTTCAAAGGCTAGGTCAATGAAGCGTAAACACCGAATAGAGGCACTCGTCATTGATTACCTACAACTTATACCATATGATACTCGTATGAGTAAGCATGACGGAATAGCATTAGTTTCACATAGGATTAAACAACTAGCAATGGAACTAAATATTCCTGTTATCTTGTTGGCTCAAGTCAACAGAGAGGGAGCAAAGAGAGACTCTGGTCTATCAATGCACGACCTCAAGGATAGTGGGGATATTGAGAACGATGCAGATGTCATATTACTTATGTGGGCTAGGGGTGGAGACCTACAGAACTGCAGAGTTTTTGATGGGAAAACATCTTACCTAGAACTAGATTACAAAATAGCAAAAAACCGTGAGGGCGAAAGAGACCTTATGGGTAAATTTAAATTCATAAACCAAATCGGGAGATTTCAATAATGTCAGATACAATATATAGAGAACCAACAGAAAACATATTAACTAAGGGACTGCACCAGATGACAGTCGCTTGTGAAGCACTCACTAAACAGAACGATATACTAAATAAAGATGTAGAAAATCTTAAAACTAAGTTGACAATGGCAAAAGAAAAGCTTTTAGTAAATGGCATAGAGGCTTAGTACACCTTTATGAATGGTTTTATATAGTTCGTTTTTTTTGAATTGTGTATTATGATTAATTAACATATTTGAACAAAGGTAAGCCGCTAGAGTAATCTACGGCAGGGAGAGTTTTATCATTTCCTCTTCCATATGATTCCTTTTTTCTTCTTGTAGAAAAACGTCCTCTTGGTTTAAGGGGGCGTTTTTTTATTGGGTTAGCTTGTAGTATGCCTCTTTGGTTATTACACGCTTGGACACTAACTCCTTGTAGTAAGCGATGTTGCCTGGAAATAAATCTCGCAGCATCTCTATCTGAGAACTTGTCTCTTGAGCATCTATAATACCTTCAATGGTACTTAAACCTTTTCTAGCCCCTCTTCTTACTTTGCGGAAATGATTAACTAATTTCTTTTGCAAGAACCTGTCTTCGACTTTACCGATTTCATTGTAAATCTTTTGATTGTTGGCTTCAGTATTTAAAGATAAATCTAATCCCATTGATTCAAAAATCTCATCATTGTTTTGTGTCTTATCTTTCGGCAAATTAGGTAAGACTTCTCCTCCTAGCATCAAGTAACCTACCTCCTTAGAACTTAACCCTGCTCGCTTCATTACCTCTGCTGCTTTTTCTGGGCCTTGTCCAGGATATTGTTTTTCTAAAACAAAAGATAAATTCTTGTAGTGCATTTTTTGGCGTTGCATTAATCGTTTATAACTTTCGTTAGCCTTATTGTACTCTTTTTGAAATTGTCCTGGAGTTGATTGCATCTGCTCTAACTCATATCTCAACTTAGTACCCCATGCGTTCTTCTCTTGTCTTAAACTACCATAATCATTGCGAACTTTGTTTTCGCCCGCTAGTTCTACTTCAAAAGCATTTACCCTCCAACCTGCTTGGCGTAGGAAAACTTGATTAGTAGTGTACCTTGCTCCAGGCTTCTGTGCTTTTATTAACTTTTCTACTTCCCTAGCTTGCCCAGGCTTAAACATATCCTCTACAGTATAGTCTATTATTTCACCGAAAGCCTTTATACCTTCTTCTGTAGTAATCTTATCTTCCTTGCCGATTTCCTTTATGTTATATCCACCCTTCAGTAAGCCTAGATAGAAGAAAGCACCTTCTCCCTTGAACTCCTGTAGAATCATTTGTTGTAAATTGGTTTCACTAGTATCATCAAAACCTGCAGTAAAAGCTTGGCTAATCATACGTTGTGGCAATAGGTAAGAAGTATTCATATAATTAAACTTCGTACCATCTGCACTTAATTCCATCATCAATGGAGAGTTCTCATCGTACTCTGGAGTAAATGTTTCTATTAAAGCACTTTTAGTTTCCGAATCTACTCCGTGGCTTTTCTCCCACGAAGACATCCATGCACTCATGCCTCCTATAACTGCCGCGCTACTTGCTGCACGTTTTGCACCCATCCACCTTGAGGCATTTATATCGGGAGGACCCATATCTATTCCTAGATTACTTCCTAGTTTGCCCCTAAATAAATCTTTAATTTGTCTACCTTGGTTATATTGATTTCTTAAAAGCTCCATTGTAAATGTAGCGAACTGCGGTGTAAGGCCTACCTTAGTTGTATATCTTAAAAACGGATTTACTTTATCATAGTTCTGGTAAACATCATTGACTAACTTAGCCGCTGCATTCTTCAAGTTCTCTGCTTGATTTGCTTCACGCATTTTGGGATATACTTTCTTTAATTGCTCTTGCATTTGTTTCCACGCATAGAATCTAAAAGCAGTATCTGGAACTTGATAAGCTTTAGCAAATGGTTCTATCATAGCTCCTACTGGTCCTACCCCACGCTCTAAATTAGAACGTATATCCGATGCAAATATGTTACCTCCCTTGATGCCATATTTTTCTGCATCTTTAATTTGTGCAAGAATTTCTTTAGACATCTTTTGATTGCTTGCAAACATATCAATGTCACTAGCACCAACTCGCAATGCGTTCCACATTGTAGGGGCATCAAACGGATTCATTCCTAATTGCATTACTGTAAAAGCATTACCAGGAATCTGAACCATATATGAAGGTACATTACCTAGAACCTTTACTGCCTTTGATAAACCTATACCAGAGTTCATTACATCCCCCATACCATCTTGAAGGGCATTGATGTTTTTTACTATAAAGTCACTTGCGTATAATTGCTGCACAGCTATATCAACATCTTGAGTAGCGTACAATCCACTTTCTCCACCAAGTAAATGCAATGGTTCTGTACCTTCTACCTGTTTCCTACTAGCAAGACCCATCTGTTCTAGCATTTCTACCATTCTCTTGTCACTAGTTGAGCGTGCAACGAGCTTGGTTAATCTATCAACAGTTCCTCTAGCCTTTTCTCCTGGGTCTCTGATTACGCCCATCATATCCATTAGTGCGAAATTAGTGTCTTCGGTTAAGTTCCTTGCTCTAATCGGAGCGTTTACAGCTTGACCAGATTTCATTCGTTTACCTCGATGTTTAGCTTTAGCTCCAGAAATAATTTTATTTATTATATCTTCTGCTTTTTCTCTATTGTTTGAATACTGTTTTTTATTTCCAAACATTCTTTCAGCACCTTCATAAGTAAAGTCCCCTGTCTCTG
>ARQR01000018.1 GCA_000384495.1 actinobacterium SCGC AAA015-D07
CCCATTCCTTAGAAATTAAATCTACAGCAACAATTATGTTTGGTCACATTGATGATATAAAATCTTGGGTCAATCATTTTGATTTAATCAAAAGGATTCAAAAGAGAACTAGTGGTTTTACTGAAATAGTTCCATTGCCTTTTGTACACATGGGTTCGCCAATTTTTCTTCAAGGAAAAAGCATGCCAGGACCTACTTGGGATGAAGTAACTTTAATCCATGCTCTTGCAAGAATTTATTTTTATGGTTCAATTGATGGTGCTTCAAAACTACTTCATGCAGGTGTAAATGACCTTGGTGGAACACTAATTAATGAAAATATTAGTAGAGCTTCAGGTGCTGATCACGGTCAGCATACAACCGATATGGAATTTGTTGAACTCATTGAGAAAAGTAACAAGAAGCCTTTTTTAAGAAATACTCTTTATACAGAAAAAAAGAGCTTATCTGCAATTTCAAATTTAAAGAATGTTATCAAACTTTAACGTTATTACTTTATTCCCTGAGATATTTCAAAAGTGGATTAATGTTGGCGTTCTTTCCCATGGTATTAAAGAAAATTTATTTGAATTTAGCAGCACTAATTTAAGAGATTATGGCATTGGTAGTTATAAACAAGTGGATGATGCTCCATACGGTGGAGGACCAGGTATGGTATTAATGGTTGAGCCTTTAGATAATGCAATTAAGGAATCAAAGAAAGATATCAACATATTTTTAACACCAAGCGGACAACAGTTAAATGAAGATTTGATACAAGATCTTCACAGATTTGAATCAGCGAATATTATTTGTGGAAGATATGAAGGTTTTGATCAAAGAATACTTGAGATGCACAGCGATTATGAAATTGCGATAGGACAGACGGTTGTATCTGGTGGAGAGGTTCCTGCGATGTTTTTAATCGAAGCTCTAGTAAGAAAAATTCCAGGAATTCTTGGGAATTCAGAATCTCTAATAAATGAATCATTTACAAACAACAAATCTGATTTTCCTGTGTATACAAGACCTGAAATTTATGAAAATCTGAGTGTTCCAGAAGTTTTGTTATCTGGTGATCATAAAAGAATTGAAGAATGGAAAAAGAATAATTTAAAAGACATTTAAACTCTTTTTATATCTATAATTTCAATCTGAGGCAACATGAATTTAATACAAGAAATTGAAAACAACCAACTTAAAACAGATTTACCAGATATTAAAGCTGGTGATACTGTAAAAGTTAATGTCAAAGTTTCAGAGGGCAATAGAGAGAGAATCCAAACCTATGAGGGTGTTGTTATCTCTTTGAAAGGTGTTTCTGTCAACAAGACGATAACAGTCCGTAAACTTTCTTTTGGAGTTGGTGTTGAAAGAATATTTCCAATACATGCACCAATTATTGATTCAATAGAGGTTACTCGTAAAGGTAAAGTAAGAAGATCAAAACTTTATTATTTAAGAGATAGAATCGGAAAATCTGCAAAAATCAAAGAAGACAGAACTACCTAAAGTAAAATAAAATTATTATTAAATTTCTTAAAAATTTTACAACTATATTAGCTGCCTTTGTACTAGCTACTGTTTTAAGAACATTTTTATTTCAAATATATTTCATTCCAAGTTTGTCAATGTTCCCGAATATTAATATTGACGATAGAGTTTTAGTTGTAAAAGATGAAATTATTGATTACGAATATAATTTAGGTGATATTGTTGTATTTTACGCTCCACAGTCTCCAATTCCATTAAGCACCGACCTTTTGATTGGTAATTTAAAAATATGGAATTTAATTACTCAAAATGAAGTTAATAATCAAGGCACGGTATATATTAAGCGAATAGTAGGTACACCTGGTGATCAGGTAAGTATAGAAAGTAATGGGTCAATTTTCGTTAACAACATTGAGTTAAAAATCAAAAATGTAAATAATACAAACAACGAAGATTTATTTGACATTAAATTGTCTGAAAATGAATATTTTCTTGTAGGAGATAACAGAGATAACAGTTTCGACTCGAGAATGTTTGGTCCTATCTCAAGCGAAAGAATAATCGGTAAAGCCTATTTAAAAATATATCCATTCAGTGAATTCAAGAATTTAAATGATTGAAGATCAAAATTGGGCCAAAAATAAAAATCAAAGAATTATCGGCGCTGACGAAGTTGGTCGTGGTTCGTTAGCTGGGCCTATTGTTGGAGCTGCAGTTAAGCTTAAATTTCAACATTTAGATTTGTTGAGTGATGTAAAAGATTCTAAAAAATTATCTCCTAAAAAAAGACAAGAAATTTATGAAAGGGTAAAAGAAAATAGAATCGAATATTCTATTTCAGAATGTTCAAATTTACATATTGACCAAAATGGCATATCCGTCTCAAACAAAGAAGTGTTGTTTAATTCCATCAATAAGTTATATGAGAAATCTGACAAAGTTTATGTTGATCATTTTAAAATTGACAAATTTGGTTCCATATCTCTGGTTAGGGGAGAAGAAAATAGTTACTCCATTGCACTGGCAAGTATTATTGCAAAGGTCTATAGAGATAATTTAATGGTAGATTTTGGATCAAAATATCCTCAATATTTATTTGAAAAAAATAAAGGTTACGGAACAAGAGAACATTTAAATATGATTCAAAAATATGGAGTTTGTGATATCCATAGACTTTCTTTTAACTTAGGGCCCACGCAACAACAGCAAAGGTGATTATTAATGCAAATATGATATTTGCATAATCTACTCTGTTAGCTTTATATGGTTTATTCGGATCAAAACCCATGTCTACATTCTATATAAAAACTGATTAATATTTATATTATGGTTTTAGAAAGTAACGTAACAAATAATTGCTTAGTAATATCTTTTAATAGTCCGAAAACCTCAAATTCTATATCTGCTGATGATTGGAAAGAATTAAAGAAGAAAATTAAAGAATTTGAAAAAAGTGAGACAAAATATTTAGTTTTAAACAGAGTTAATGACAATTTCTCCTCCGGTGCTCAATTAGCTGAAAATCTTAATGCATCTATGGAAGATGTATCCGAAGCATCAAAGATGTTATGGGAATGTAAAAAACCTGTGATCGCTGTTGTAGACGGTGTTTGCGCAGGCGCTGCTTCAAATATGATATTGCTTAGTGATTTCATTATTGCAACACCTGAAACAAGATTTATCGAAGTCTTTGCTAGAAGAGGTTTAGTAGTAGATTTCAGTGGTTCGTGGATTTTACCAAGAATAATTGGAGTTCAAAAAGCCAAGGAGCTTATGATGACTGCTACTGAGATAAACGGGACTACGTTAAATGATTACGGAGTTCTTTACAAACTAGTTGAGAAACCAGATCTAGATAGTGAATTAAATAATTTAGTTGACCTTCTCGACAAGCAAAGTTTTATATCAATTTGCATGATAAAAGATCAAATAAGAAAAGGTTTAAATACAAACTTTGATGAATCTCTAAGTAATGAAACTGATAACCAAAATAGCAGATTTGTACACTCAGATGTTATGGAAGGTATGTCTGCATTTGTAGAAAAAAGACAACCAAATTATAAAAATACATTAGATGAATAAATAAAATTAATATTTATTCAGATTAATGAATAGATATGCAATAATAACTTTATATAAATGGAGGTCTATAACTTGAAAAGTAAAAAGACATTAATTTTATTTTTTGCTTTAGCAATGGTTGCATCCGCATGTTCTAGTGCGGCAGTTCCTTGTGATGAAGTAGAAATTACAACTGG
>ARQR01000019.1 GCA_000384495.1 actinobacterium SCGC AAA015-D07
CTTCTGGAACATCTTCTATATTTAGATAACCAGGTCTCATTGCTGCAACATGCATAGCAATTTGTTTTGCAATATCTTTAAACTCTGGTGACTTAGCAACAAAATCTGTTTCACAAGCCAATTCAACTAAAACTCCAGCTACTGCTCTGTCTTGTTGAAAATGAATGTATTCACCAATTGTTCCTTGATTTGCTTCTCTATCAGATCTTTTTTTAGAATCAGCTAAGCCTTTTTCTCTCAGATACTTTACGGCAGCATCAAAATCGCCGTTTGTTTCTTTTAGCGCCTCTTTAGCATCCATCATGCCAGCACCTGTCATATCTCTAAGCTTTTTTACGTCTGAAGCTGAAATACTCATTCTTGATTTTCTCCATCTTCTACTTCTTTTCTCTTTCCAAGACCTTTCAAGCAGGCATCAGCTATTGCAGTTGCTACAACCTCAATGGATCTAATAGCATCATCATTACCCGGAATAACAAAATCAACATTTTCTGGATCAACATTAGAATCCGCTAAACCGATAATCGGTATATCTAATTTGCTTGCTTCAGTTAATGCAGTAGTTTCATTTAACAAATCAACAATAAATATTGCCTCTGGCAATTTATTCATGTTTGCTATACCTCCAATAGATTTGGTTAATTTATCAATCTCTCTTCTGATTCGCAATCTCTCAGGCTTTGGATAAGCATTTATTTCACCAGAACTTTCCAAAGCGTTAAGTTCATTGAGATATACAACTCTTTTAATAATCGTTTTGAAGTTAGTTAACATACCTCCCAACCATCTATGGTTTACATATGGCATTTGAGCTCTCAATGCTTGTTCCTCAATAACTTTTTGTGCTTGAGGTTTTGTACCTACAAATAAGACCTTTCCGCTATTAGCTACAAGCTTCTGAACAAAATCTTGTGCTTTTTCAATTGACTCATAAGTAATTCTTAAATCAAGTATATGAATTCCACTTTTATCACCATATATATATTTATCCATTTTTGGATTCCAACGTTGTGTTTGGTGACCGAAATGAACGCCTGCCTCGAGCAGATCTTTCATTGTTGCTGACATATTTCTCCTTTGGTTGTTCATCCCATATTTCTTTGCTTTCGCGGTTTCCAAACTTTCGTTCACCAAGGAAACTTGCAAATACGGTGTCTATTTAAACTAAATGATAATCAAATAAAGGTTTTATTCAACCCCTTGGATGAGTTCTTTTATATTTTTCTTGGAGCTTCTTTTTTGATATATGAGTATAAATCTGTGTTGTTCCTGGATCAGAATGTCCAAGTAATTCTTGAACAACACGCAAGTCAGCACCACCATCAAGTACATGAGTAGCAAACGTATGACGAATATTATGAGGGAAGGTGCCAGTAATTTGATTTACAACTCTTCTTACTTCCCTATCAGTAATTTGTTGTCCTCTTACACCTAAGAATATAAATTGATTGTCATTATCTTTTAAAAATTCTGCACGATTACTTTTTAACCAAAGTGATATTATTTTATATGCTTGGTCTGTCATAGGTAGTATTCGTTCTTTTCTTCCTTTTCCAATAACCCTCAAAGATCCATCATTTTTTACATCATTTATCTTTAAATTAACTAACTCAGATACTCTTAAACCAGAGGAATAAAGTAATTCAATAATTGNTTTATTACGAACATCTTTGGCTGTAGATGTCGGCAATTTATCAATTAGATTATTTATATAATTTGATGTCAAAATATTAGGTAATTTTTTTTCTGTTTTCAGATTTTCGGATTTTCTAAATGTTTTACCTTTATATTTATCAATCTTTGATGACCATAATAGAAAGTTATTTACTGAAGTTAGTTTTCGATTGATTGTAGATTTTGCAAGTTCAAGACTAAATAAATAATCTACAAAATCTTCATTATCAAATAGATTTTTATTTGTATTTTTTAAATAATCAAAATATTGTTCTAAATCATTTTTGTAGGCCGTGCATGTATGATCTGAATAGTTTTTTACATTTTGAAGATAATTTATATAATCTTCTAGTAATTCTTTATTCTGTGTTTTCAAGCCTTCGTTCCAACCTTCTTTGTAAACCTGACAGCAACAATGTAATACACAAATATAGCACTGTCAAAACTAGGTAAGTTTCTTGAAATCTGAAAGTACTACCAGAGTAGAGTCTTCCTTTATAAGTAAGATCTTGCACTGCCAATACTGAAAGTAATGATGAGTCTTTCATCATTGATATAAAATCATTGCCTAAGGCAGGAAGCATATTTCTAAATGCCTGTGGTAAAACTATGTGTCTCATAACTTGTCTCTCTGAGAGCCCAAGAGATGCTCCTCCTTCTCGTTGACCAACAGGCACAGATTCAATACCAGCCCTAAATACCTCAGCAATATATGCACCATAAAAAACAGACAATGCAATGATTGCTCGGATAATCATGGGAACATTCCCATTATTTATATTAAGAAATTCAGCAGCATCAACTACAACTACAAAGGCCATTGTAAAAATTAATATCAATATAGGAATCCCTCTAACAAATTCAATATAAGTTCTAGAAATAGTACTTAAAAACTTATTGTCCGAAATCCTGCCAATTCCAAGAAATAAACCCAAAATGAGTGCAATTAAAAACGAAACAAATGTTGCACCGAAAGTAATCCTTATTCCTGGGATTATAAAATTAAATGCCTTTATATACTCATCACCAGAAATTATTGTGTAAACCATCCATGTAATCAGGGCTAACATTATGAAAACCCATGAATTATCTACATTAAAAATTTTTTTAATCATTATTTATATGATAAAACAATAGGCACGGATAACCGTGCCTATTGAATCAAATATAATTAAAATTTACTCGTCGTAAGTAACTTCAGCTATATCGTCATAAGTAACAGTAAACCCCGGTGAGAAAAACTTATCATTAATCTCTTGTAGTTTTCCGTTATCTTTCATGTGTGCAAGTCCTTCGTTAACAACTGCAACAAGTGGACTGTCATCAGGAAATGCAAAACCTAGTGGGTCAGTTTGTAAACCTTCACCGACAAGTTTAACTTTGTCCTTATTTGCACCCATGTAACCTAATCCAGCTACTTCATCAACAATTGATGCATCAGCATCACCAGAGATAACAGCTGCTATGGCAAAATCAAATTGATCATAAGCATCAACTTTATCAGCTCCAAAAAGACTCACTGCTAATTCATAGTTAGTTGTTCCTTTTTGAGTAGCTACTTTAAAGTCACCATTTTGAATATCTGCTGGGCTGGTAATTGAATCATTATCTGCTGCTACAAGCATTCTTTGTTGAAGAACAATGTAACTGTCAGAAAAATCTACAATTTTATCTCTTTCAGCTGTAATTGATATTCCATCACCTGCGATCATATATTGACCATCAGCAACAGCTTGTATCATTCCATCCCATGCTGCGGCTACAAAAACAGGTGTGAAATTCATTTCTTCTGCGAGATAGTTAAATACATCGTAATCCCATCCTTTACCTTCTCCATCTGCTGGATCAATGTAATTGAATGGTAAGTAT
>ARQR01000020.1 GCA_000384495.1 actinobacterium SCGC AAA015-D07
CAGGGCAGCGTGCGACATATGGGTCAGGGCGTACCCGAAGAACAAGGCTAAAAAGGATTGCTCGTAAGGCAAAGATTATTGCTAACTCACCAACGCTTGTTGGGGATGCTGCAGGTGTGATGGGGTATATGGTTGCGTATAGAAACAATATCCGTAAGGGTATGAGCCCTGAGGAAGCATTGGAGAGGTTCAATGACTACAATGCAACACAGCAGACACGTAGGGCTACAGAGAAGATAGGTCTTCAGTATGATAGCAATATGATTGTAAGGTCTTTCACAATGTTTGGAAGCACACTATTCCTACAGCTTAATAAGGTTATGCAGTCAGCAACTAACATTAGAAGAGGTACTGCAAATGCAGTAACAGAGGGTAGCCTGAAGGAGATGCCGTCAACAAAAGAATATAGAGAGCTCTTCTTAAACCTAGGCGTTGCAAACGTACTGTTTGCTTTGACCGCAAATATATTTAAGTACAACCCATTTGCAGACCCGTCAGTAAACCCATTTTTAACAGGTGATGATGGTGATGATGAGCTAACAGAGGAACAGATGGACCGTATTAGCAAGGCAAAGAATGCTTTGAAGAGGGGCAAGGAAATATCTGATGAAGACCAAATGTTAATTGATAGATATCAAATTAATTTGGATAAGGAGCAGGTACTTGAGTCATATAAGGAGGCAATGTTTGGTATCAATCAGCTTTACAACCTACCCTTAATTGGTGGTACTGTTAACACTGCGGTAGATACTTGGTGGTGGGGGTATAGTGATGCTATTAAAAAACCTAGGTCTAGATACACAGACCCTATATCTCAGATATTTACTAGCTCGTACTACGATATGGTGATAGGAGGTAAAGGTGGTTTTGAAACAGCAGTCACAAGAATATTTGAGTATGGTCTTGGTATACCTAGCAAGACACCACTAGCTGCGGTAGACCAACTAAGGTCGTGGTTTGATAGCAATGATACTGCTCTACGTAAGGAATATGAAAAGAAGGATGAGGATGGTGAACGTATAGCCAAGGAGGAAAGCTTCGAGAAGTTCAAGGAGAATAGGTATGAGGAGAATATGTACGACCTATTAGGCGTGTCATATAGCTATCGACCCGGCTCTGCGAAGTCTAAGGATATTATATATGTTCCGATTGAGGTTAACAAAAGAAAGAAGAAGGATGAGGAGGAGTCATCCGACAAAAAATCAAAGCCTAAAAAACGTAAACGAAGAAAAAGGATAAAGAAGAAAAAATAAGATATGCCATTTAGAAAGATAGGAAAGAATAAGAATGTTAGCCCTAGTGGGAATATGTTTACCGATAAGCAGGTGAAGTTATACTACGCTACCAATGGCTTCAAGAAGTCAAAGCTTAGTAAGAATAACAGGAGAAAGAGAAAGTCATCTAAGAATACCTGATGTACTTGAAGGCTCGCTGCTTATCGTAGTAAGCCATCAGCTCCTCGTCATTGACTGCACCCTGTCGTGGTTTCCTACCACCCCACTTAATGTCACCATAGATATCCTTAACCTTGGCGTAGATGATGCCATCATCACAGGCCCATATCATTACAGGATTCAGTCTCTTGTCGCATAGCTTTACCAACTTACGTATCGCTATCGGCAAAGGGTATGCCTGTGATAACACACGCAGTCTACCCTTCACCTCAGCGTAAGCGACTAAGCTATTGTCTTTATCAAATACTTTGTAGTCTACATCGTTAGGACCGAGCTTCTTAGCGGAGCCACCAAACACATTTACAAATGTATCAATGGCCTTACGTTCCCTCTTTAAATCTTGCTCGGACTCAAACCTCATTGCTACTCAGGTATGTATACATATATAGGAAATCCCTCTCCCTTGCTACCCGCAATGTTGTAATCGAAAAATTCCTGAGCCTCTTCCTCAGTCATCTCATCCTCGTTGATGAGCTTGTCTATCATCTTATTGGAGTCCATCACTAATGAGTTGCTTGCGTACTCAAGACCTACCACACAGTCCTCGTATCCTGTGGGGTATAAGAATGTTTCATCAGGGAACTCCTCTGTTATCTGTTGTAATATATTATTTGACATATTTAATTTGATTTATCGTGCTCCTCTGCGTGACAACGTGAGCATAGCACCCTGCATTTATTAATCTCTTCTACAATCTTTTTCTTAGAGTATCCTTTCACTAAGTAATCTGCCACAGCAAAAGACTTGTCATCATTGTGATGATGAAACTGTAGAGCGTGTGAGCTAAAGGATTTGTGTGTAAGCTTAGAGTATCCGCACTCATCACAGTTCAAGTTATTCTTTAGACTGTTATACCACTCACGCTTTCTTTTTACGTAGTCCTTCTTTACATCTCCATAGCAGGTGATACAGGTCTGTCTGAGATGTTTCTTACCGTTCTTTATTCCTGCTGACCAATACTTATCAAGCTCTTTTACCTCATTACACTTTCTACATACCTTCTTCTCCATCTCTTATCGTCTCTTCTAGTGTCTTTAATACAAACTGAATGGTCTCTATGTGGTCTAGTACCTGAGCATACTCTCTATCAATTAGGTGTTCATATATCGCATCGGCAGAGTCGTGGATTTCATTCATAGTAAAGTTAATATGAATGAGCCTATCGTTATCTGCCTTTGAGATACTCATCAGGAGTCTATGGCGTTTATGATTGTGTTACCTAAGGACTCGTCTATCTCCTTAATAGCTTTATAGATTCTCTTGGATGACTTGCGTGTCTCCTCTACCTCACTTCTCTTGGAGTCACTGCCTAGGTATGCGTACATACAGCAGTCCATCCTTAGTAGCTCATCTGTCTTCTGCTTGGTTGACCATCCCTTCTTTGAGATAGCCCTCTGTATGTCATCACTTGTGTACTCCATTGAAATATCTTGTTAGGTGGTTCTTAAGTTTATCTATTTCTTTTTTTCCTGTCCTTGTCTTTATCAGCTCAAAGGTTTTTAGATATATTTTATCATCTTCCTTGTTCTTTTTTATGATAGACATCAAAGACTCTTTTTCCAAATATAGTTTTTTGTTTTGTTTTCTCAAAGAGATTACCTCTTTTTTTAGTTCGAAACTAGAGAGACTATGTATTGGGTCAGTGTCAGTAACGAACATATCCTGAACCTCTTGATACTTAATACGTAGCTGTTGATTGGTTTTAACCTCAGACTCTAGGCCTCTTATGTAATGGATTATTGTTGCGTGGCTCTTGTTTATCATACTACCCACCTCAGTGAGTGTGTATCCCTTTAGGTTTAGCACCTTAGAGAATACTGCACGAGCAGATGGGTGTGGCATACGTCTAGACTTTTCGTCTACGTCCACCCCGAACACTACTCCAACAATGTCTTTAAGCTTTTTAACCTCTCTGAGGTTTCTTGTGTGTCTTTGCATTTGATTAGTATTTGATTTGAATTAATGTAATCTAGGTAATCATCACAGTCTATCTCCTTTATAGATAGGAATGTGGTGAGACCCTCTTCCTCTTTTATGTATTCAATCTCAAAGAAGTATGGACTATCGTGCTTGACCACACCACCTAC
>ARQR01000021.1 GCA_000384495.1 actinobacterium SCGC AAA015-D07
CCAAAGTATGGTTGATTACGTAACTCAAACAAAACCAAACACCATTAGTGACAGTGCCTCTGATGATCTTTCGAAAAAGATTCAAAATCTTATTGATAAAGAACATACTGATGAATTTTCTGTAGCAAATATTAGAAAAGACCTTCAAGAATCTATGGAAGAAAATGCAAAAATATTTAGAACTAAAGAAACTTTAGAAAAACAAACAGAGATATTGGAAGAATTAAGAGACAGATACGAAAATGTAACAATTTTTGATAAGAGTAAAGTTCACAATTCAGAGCTTGTCGAGGCTATTGAGTTAGATTATCTATTAGATATGTCTGAGGCTACTGTAGCAAGCGCACTTGCTCGCAATGAGTCAAGAGGGGCTCACTCAAGACAAGATTTTCCTGATCGAGATGATACAAACTTTATGAAACATTCCTTTGCGTTTAAAAAAGATAACACAGCAAATCTTAAGTACAAAGATGTAGAATTAGGAAAATATGAACCAATGGAACGTAAATACTAATGGATATTAATTTAAAAATTCTAAGGTATGACCCAGAATCAGATAGAAAAGGGCACTGGGAAAACTATATAGTAGATGCTGAACCTGAAGAAAGAATTCTGGATTTATTACACAAAATTAAATGGTTTGAAGATGGTTCACTTTCATTTAGAAGATCTTGCGCTCACGGAGTATGTGGTTCTGATGCAATGGTTATCAACGGTGAAAATATGCTTGCTTGCCAGGTATTAGTTAAAGAAGTTGGAAATCCTATAAAAATTGAACCGATACGTGGCCTTCCTGTTGTCAAAGATTTGATTGTTGATATGGAACCATTTTTTGATAGTTATAAAAAGGTGATGCCTTATCTAATTAATGAAAAAGAACCTGGAGATAGAGAAAGACTACAGTCTCCAGAGGATAGAGATAAGTTTGAAGATACTACAAAATGTATTTTGTGTGCAGCGTGTACAACTAGCTGTCCTGTATTTTGGACTGCAGACACATATGTTGGCCCAGCAGCTATTGTAAATGCACACAGATTTGTTTTCGATTCTAGAGATGAAGGCACAAAGCAAAGGCTTGAAATTTTGAAAGATGTCAATGGTGCATTTAGATGTAGAACAGCATTCAACTGTACATCAGCGTGTCCACGAGGCATTCAAGTAACAAAAGCAATTGAGGACATCAAGCGAGAGACACTCCTAAATAGTTAATGACTGACCTAAATAGTGATATTGAAGAAGTTATAAAGAACTTAAAACTTTCTGAAAAAAAATCGTTAAACAATATTTATCTTCAATTGATAGATGAAAAAGATGAAAACACTTTTATAAATTTAGATACTGGAGAAATTACAAAAGATCTTTCTCACAATAATTATGGATTGATAATAAAAATGTCTATTCAAACATTTAACGAATTAAAAAATAATGAAAAACATCCAGAAGATTTAATGTTTGAAGAGAAAATTAAGATTTCTGGCGATCTCAAGTTATTACAGTAAAAAGAAAAGACGGCTATGCCGTCTTTTCAAATGATTAAAATCAAGATTTAGTTCAAACTATCTTTTAATCCTTTTGCAGCTTTAAAAGCTGGTGCATTTTTTGCAGCAATCTGGATTGTTTCTCCAGTTGCTGGATTTCTACCCTGTCTAGCAGCCCTGTATCTTGACTCAAACTGTCCAAATCCAGCAATACTTACTTTATCGCCATTCTTCATACCGTTTGTTATGCCATCAAAAACTGCGTCAACAGCTGCTTTTGCGTCTGATTGTGACAATCCTACTTCTGATGCCACTACGCTTGCCAATTGGTCTTTATTCATAGCTGTTTTGCCTTTCTTTAATATTCTTAAGGCAATTATAGTTTTTTTATTAAAAATATCTCAAAAATACAATAAATGTTGGGTTTTTTTTCAAAAAGACTGATTTTATTGATTTTTTATGTTATTAAGCTCTTCAACCTTAGCTTTTACAGCGTTTGATGCATCAATTAGTGCATTTTTTTCATGTTCGGTAAGCTCAAATTCTACTACTTCTGTGACACCATCTTTACCTAGTTTTGCAGGTACCCCTAGGTATACATCATCAATACCGTATTGACCTTCAAGCCAAGCACAAACAGGAAATATTTCATCTGAATTGTTTACTATTGATTTAACCATGACTGCAGCTGAAGAAGCGGGAGCAAAATATGCACTCCCAGTTTTTAGCAATCCAACAATTTCAGCACCTCCATTAGAAGTTTTCTCAACCAGCTCATTTATATCAGATTCACTCAAAATATCTGTAAGAGGCTCTCCTTTCACCGTACAAAGTGATGGAACAGGGACCATTGTTTCTCCGTGGCTTCCTAAGGTTAGTGCGTATACATCAGAGGTATCAACAGAAAGCTTTTCAGCGATAAAGTATGCGAACCTCGATGAGTCTAAAATTCCTGCTTGTCCCATGACTTTATTTTTTGGCAAACCAGAAACATCTGCAGCAAGAGTAGTCATTTGATCAAGAGGATTCGTAACAACTACGATTGAAGGATTGTCAGAATACTTTAATATTTCCTGAGTCACACCTTCAACAATTTTTGCATTTACCTCTAACAAATCCATTCGAGACATTCCTGGCTTCCGTGGTAAACCAGCAGTAATAACGACTACATCACTTCCTTCTGTGTCCTTATAATCATTAGTTCCTATTAGTTTTGTGTTGAATTGTTCAACAAATCGCGACTGATTGATATCAAGGGCAAGTCCTTGAGGAAGGCCTTCAACGATATCTGTCATTACAACTTCTTTTACAATATCGTACTCAGCTATTCTTAACGCTGTCATCGATCCATACTTTCCAGCTCCGACAACTGTAACCTTATTCATTTACTACTTCTCCTTTTTTGAAGTTTTCATATTACTGATTAAAGCATTTGCGAATTCTGATGAAGAGAGAATCTTTATGACGCTTCTTCCTCGAGCCAGATCATAAGTTACTTTTCCTTCTAGAATTGTTTTCTCCATTGACTTAACAATTAGATCAGCAGCACTATTCCAACCCATATATCGAAACATCATTACTCCTGACAAAATTAATGATCCTGGATTTGTTTTATCTTGACCAGCATATTTAGGAGCAGTACCATGTGTTGCTTCAAAAACTGCTTTTCCATTTTCATAGTTTATGTTCCCTCCAGGACTGATACCAATGCCTCCTATTTGAGCTGCTAAGGCGTCAGAAGCATAATCTCCATTGAGATTAGTTGTAGCAATTACATCAAACATTTGTGGTTTAATTAGGATTTGCTGTAAAAATGCATCTGCAATTACATCTTGTACTAATATTTTATCTCCAGGATCACCACCACAATCCTCCCATGAAACCGCAACATCTGAAAACTCTGACTTTACAAGGTCGTAACCCCATTTTCTAAATGCACCTTCAGTAAACT
>ARQR01000022.1 GCA_000384495.1 actinobacterium SCGC AAA015-D07
AGTTGTTTCTACGAATGATTTATCAAGCGATACAACAGTTACAACAATTGCAGAGGAAGTCGTTCAAGAGGTCGTTTCAGTAGAAGATGCGCAGCTTTTACTTGCTAGATGCTTAAGAGAGAATGGATATGATATTACAGATCCTAAAAATGATGAAAGCTTACAAAGTGTTTTACGTCCAGTATTTTTAGCAGCTGATCAAAAAGAGAGAGAGGAACTTTTTGAGACAATTCAAACATGTGCTGACGAAAATAATATTCCACTAGGTGGCACAGCAGACTTTGAGAATCCTGAAGAAGTTGCTGATAGATTAGACACTGAGTTGGAATTTGCACAATGCTTTCGAGAAAAGGGGATAGAGGTTGAAGACCCAAATGCTGAGAGACCTCTCAGATCTATTCTTATAAGCCTTGTGCAATCTGGACAATACCTTGAAGATCAAATTAGACAAACTGCTGGAGAGTGCTTTGACGAACTTGGACTTGAACCACCACAACAAGGTGGAGGATAAGACTAAGATTATTTATAATTTTCCTATGTATAAAAAAGCTTCAGTAATACTCATTTTTCTAACAGCATGTTCTTTTTTCCAACAAGATGAGCAATCTGTTGTCTCTGTTGCGGACACTGATAAGGGGAAAGAGGCAATTGCACTAGGTGTTGAGCTAGTAGATGAACGTGAAGAAATATCAGATGAGGATGCACCTTTAGTCCTTGTTCAATGTGTTAATGAATCAGGGTATAAATTTAAAGAACCAAAGAACTTTATAGACCTATACACCACTATTGCATCATATTTTGAAACAATTACTGAACAGGAAGCCGAAGAACTCTGGGGCATAATTGAGGAGTGTGCTTTGAAATATAATTTGTGGGGTGTAGCAGATGAAAATCAATTTGAAGACCCAGTAGAAGTATCCAAAGAAATTGATAGATCATTATTTATGGCGAAGTGTTTTAGAGAAAGTGGATATCCTAAAGTCCCAGACCCAGATTATTTCAATAGAGAAGTCAGATTAGATGCTTATATTGATGAAGATTGGGAGTTGAGAGAAGATGATCCATTAGTTCAGACATGGCAAGCATGTGAGGACAAATTACCAGAAGAGTTAAAAGATGAGGAGTGGGATGCATAAAAAACTAAGTGAAAAAATTTCTCAGAATACACACAGGTTTAATAAACTACACTAATTGGAACAACGATGAAAAATATTTTGAAATTAAAAAACTTGTACATTTTAATAGCGGTTCTGGCACTTTTTCTCTCATCTCTTCAACAACCTGAACTGCTAATTTAGGTCTTATTTCTGAATCGTATCTTGATTGATCTCCATCTACACTCGACAATTGCTCTTCAGTCGCAGGGACTAAAAATTCCAGCAAAAATTTTCTTTCATTTTCTTCAAGCCAATCAGATAATGTTTTTATTCTTTTACCTTGAACTTCTCTAGTTTCTTCATCATCATTTGGGTTCCATCTGACTAAAATTTTTACAAAATCAGCATTAACTTCTTTTATCTTTTCTCCAAATTCATCACCATACTCAAAATCAAATACTTTTTGACCTGATTTTTCAACAGGGGCTGCGAACTTAACACCCATTTCTTTTGCTTTTTGTTGCACTTGTAATCCGAAAGTCTCGTCAACAAGTATTGCGGGTTCACCTGTCCCAATACCTGTTTCTTTAGCTTCTATAAATCCATCAAAAATAATATCTTTCATTGAAGACACTCTTGATGCCTCTTCCTCGTTAGGCGGTCTTCCTTCTACGCCTAAAAGGCCTTTTGTTAGAGTTCCTCTGTGGTCAAATGCAAGTATGTAGAGCTCATTAAAATAACCCTTCATGATAATTTATCTCCTTAACTTTGTACTTTACTCTTATTCCTTCTGGTAATTACTATGTACGCTGTCAAGACTATCACAATTATTGTTGCAATGATGATGTTTTGAGTAGTGTCTGAACTGCCAAGATCACTTTCTAAATATTTTGCTTTATAAACTAGACCAGGATCTTCATTAAATTTTGTTATTTCAGATAATGTATTTATCAAATCAACAGTATTTACACCCCAATTGTTTGCTAAGTTTTCATCTAGGAAATAAACATTGTCATTTGATACAGCATTAAGACCCTCCCATCCTTGTCTTGTTGAGATATCTTTATTCAAAAAGTCTGAGTGTCCAATTACAATTAGATCGGGGTTTGAATTTAAAACCTGATCTTCTTCAAGAAGTGGATAACCAGATCCGTACGGGTCTTCAGTCTTATCTGCAATATTACTTACACCAAGAAGATTGTAAATTTCTCCTAAAAAAGAATTTTCATTAATTGAATATATTCCATATGTGTAACCAATTTCGTGATAAACAGATGTAGATTCAGTTGCTGAGTTTTCAATAATTTCATCAATGTCAGATTTCATTTCTAAAACTAGAGAACTTGCTGTGTTTTCTTTGTTAATAATTGTCCCAATGGTTTCAATTTGGTAATAAACGTCATCCAAATTTTGTGCAGGTGGAAGAAGAGCATATTCAATATTTAAATTTTCTAATCCCTCTACGATACCGTTAAAATCAAAAGCAACGATTACAATATCTGGATTGAGTAAAAGAAGCT
>ARQR01000023.1 GCA_000384495.1 actinobacterium SCGC AAA015-D07
GATTACTGATGATCTAGTTGAAAGAACTAAAGATCCAGTTACAAATGCCATCAAAGATGCAGGTTTGTCTATTTCTGACATTGAGCATGTAATTTCGTTGGCTCACCACAACCAGGAATTGTAACAGGTAAACCAGCTTCACTTGGAGGCTCAATCACAAGAAGAGAAGCAACCGGTAGAGGAGTTGTAGCTATTGCAAATGCTGCTTTAGATAAATTAAATTTAAAATATGAAAACTCAACAGTTGTTATCCAGGGATTTGGAAATGTTGGGCGGTATGCGGCTCTTGACTCGTATGAAAGAGGAGCAAAAGTAATTGCTGTAAATGATTTAGGTGGTGCTATTTATAATAAGAATGGAATTAATATTCCTGAACTCTTTAAGCACATAGCTAAAAACAAATCTGTAAAAGATTTTGATGGTGCAGATAATTTTGACGATGAAATATTGGAAATTGAATGTGATATTTTAATTCCAGCTGCTGTTGGAGGTGTTATCAAATCAAATAACGCAGACAATATCAAAGCAAAAATTATTGTTGAGGGAGCAAATTCACCAACAACCCTTAATGCAGATAAAATATTAAGAGACAATGGAGTTTTACTAATACCTGATATTCTTGCAAATGCAGGCGGTGTTACTGCCAGTTATTTTGAATGGGTCCAAAATACACAGAACTATTTATGGAAAGAGAAAGAATTACACGATCGATTGATCGATGTCCTGACCTCAGCCTTTGAAGAGGTATGGATTATTTCCGAAAAGAATAAAGTTGACTTAAGAACAGCTGCTTTAATTAAAGGAATTAAAAAAGTGGCTGCTGCAAAATTAACTAGAGGATTATTTCCGTAAAAATTCTTCTATATCTTTAATTATTTTATTTTTTGTAATATTCAATTCTTCCAAATTTTTATTGATTTCATCTAGATTTGTATTTTTTAATGGACTGTTATCAGTAAGATTATCTAAACCTCCAACTAAATTTATAGCTTCTAATGTTTCATTAATTTCATCTATTTTTTCATTACAATTTTCCAGCTCAACTGTACTTGGTGCGTTTTTATTAAACTCTGGGCAAATTGGCTTGTAGTAACACCAATCACATAATGTATTTTTGATTGTTGGGAAATTGTTACTTTCAAATGCAACTTTAATATCATTCCATATCTTTAAAATCTCTTTTTCAGCATTTTTAAGCATTTCTTCATCTACTTTCATTGTGTGAATAGTTGAGTTTTGTAAATAAATTAATTTTAATTCAGCTGGTGTTTCACCAATTTCGTTTTTGATCAATAATGCATACAACTTTAATGCAAAAAATCTTGGTTCTTTGTATTTTGCAACTGGAGCTTTTCCTGATTTGTAATCTACAATAATTAATTCACCTTTATCATTTCTATCCATCCGATCTAATATTCCACGTAAATTCAAATCCTCTATAGAGCCTCTAACCCATCTTTCTCTCTCTAAAGGATCAAATAACGCTGGATTTTCAAGAGTTAAGTAATTAGAAAGAAGCTTCAATCCATCTAATCCCCATTCCCTTTCTTCGGATTGATCATTAAATAGATGAACATGTTCATCATTTGCTCGTACATCTGTCCATACTTTCCTGAATAAATTATGAAGATTTTCTAGATTTCTTTCTTCTTTAGGTAGATCAAATATTTTTTCTAGAGCTTCGTGTACAGTTGTTCCTTTTGCTTGAACTTCATTAGTTGGTTCTTTAATTTTGTCAATATTCGCAAACTTAAATTGTTTAGGACAAGTTTTAAATTGAGATGCTCTTGATGGTGACAAATTTTTAATCATATATAAATCATAACTATTTAATGTTTATTTTATTGTCAAGTAGTCTTTGTCTGTGGATAAGTTTTTAAAATTTTTACAAATACTTGGAGTTCTATCATTTATCTTGTACTTCATTGTTGCTATTTTATACAATTCTGCAAGCTGGTATAACTATATATTTGGTGGTTAATCATAGATGTTATTTTTGTTATATCCCATATCAGTTAAAGTAATTTAATGACCGATTCAAAAATAAATGTTGCAATCTTAGGTGTAGGTAACTGTGCCAGCTCTTTTGTACAGGGACTTGAATATTATAAAAGTGAACAAGATGAAAATGGTTTAATCTCAGATGTAATTGGCGGGTATCGTGTTTCAGATATTGAAGTTGTTTGTGCATTTGATATTAACAAATCAAAAGTGGGAAAAGACCTGTCGGAAGCAATATTTCAAGAACCAAACAATACTGTAAAATTCGCCGAAGTACCTAATTTGGGTGTAAATGTAAAACCAGGAAAAGTTCTTGACGGCATAGGTAAATTTGTAGAAGACATTATTGACCCTACTGAAGATTCGGAAACTGTCATTAAAGATTTAAAAGAATCTGGTGCAGAAATATTAATTAATTTACTTCCAGTCGGTTCTGATGAGGCGGTTAAATTTTATGCTGATTGTGCGATTGCTGCAA
>ARQR01000024.1 GCA_000384495.1 actinobacterium SCGC AAA015-D07
TTTTTGGAACTCTAGCTGCTTTTAACAGTTTTCCATTTTCATCAACCATGCCACATCTCTTTGATAAAAGTTTTGTGTTGAATAAAAATAAATCTTTCCTAAAAATCGCAATATATCCATACCCTTTAACTTTATCCAATTTATTAAGTGCTTCCTCAAGAAAATCAATTTTGGATACAATTACAAGTGGTAAATTATCATAAAGAGCATCCCATTCATCTGATTTTGTAACTTTTGGAGATTTAATTAATTGATTGTAAATTGTTTCATTCATTGTCAATAACCTCAAAACAAGTTAATAATTCTTCTTCTATTGTGGGATTATCAAAATCTTCTTTGGATCTAAATGCTTCTGTTTTCCAGACTGTTAATTCTCTCATTAATATTTCTTCGTCAGTTCCATCTATATTTATCTCAATCTCAGAATATTGCTTTGGCTCAACCTTGAAGAGACTTAAAAGACTTTTACCATTTGCAGTCTTATCTCCAACAACTATCGTTACTGAACTATCGAAACCTTGGCAAAGTTTCACAAATTCGCTACCTGGTCTAGCATGTAAGCCGGGATAAATTAATATCTTAAATTTCTTTTTTTGAGACATTTTATTTTCCTAATTTTTCTAAGTATGATTCTAATTTTAAATCCTGTCCCCAATATGAGGTATACATAATTGATTTATCTAGATTTAATACTTTGTCTTTAAATTCTTTATATCCTTCAACAAAACTAAAATCATATTCATATAAGATATCTAAAATTTGTTTAAAACTTTCGATTGATTTATTATTATCAATCAGTAAATCTAATGGGCCATGAAACCGCTCATTTTTTGCAAATTTGATAAAGGGGTTTCTAGCAACTCTTCTTAATTCATCATTAATCACTGAATTTGAGAATCTTTTATGAATTGTATCCATAAATCTTTCTAACTGAACTCTGTCTTCATTTTCGAGTAGGAGTACGCTTTCTAAAAACTCCTTTCCCATCTTTTCTGTAAAATCTTTAGTTTTTTTATTAATAAAAAGTTCATGAACATATTTTAAATTATTTGCTAATCCAAAATAAGATAAACAGAGATGATAACCGTTTAACATCCAAAGTTTTTTTCTAAATTCATATTCGTAATCTCCATAACGAACTATTTCAGATTCTTTAAATATTTTTTCATGATTTTCGTCAATGAGGATCATTCCGTATTCTTCTACGAAAATATCTAATTCATTTGATTCTTGTTTAGGAATAATTTTATCAACAACAACATCTGAAAATTTTATATTATTTTCTTTATAATTACATTTTATTTTAGAAGTTGTTGATGAGCGATATTGGTTTTCAAATGCTATAAAATTTAACTCTCTATTTTTGGCATTGTTAATAACAATTTTAAGTACTTCACCTACATGGTTCGGGCCAACAGAGGTTGTTACTAAAGAGCATTGGTTTAATGCTTTATTTAATTCCTCCTCATCGGATAAACTAATGCCATCAATATTCTCAACTGATTTGTATAGATCTTTAGACTCAATTAATTTAATATCAAAATGTTTATCTTTTTTAATCTTATTAATTAAGCTTTTGTCAACATCAACAAATATAACATCATAGTTATTTTCTTTTAAAACTGGTGCAATAAATCCTCTTCCTATATTTCCAGCACCAAAATGTAAAGCTAGTTTATTCACTTTGATTAGCTTAAAATATCGTATATTTTATC
>ARQR01000025.1 GCA_000384495.1 actinobacterium SCGC AAA015-D07
GACATCAATTACCTAAAAGAGATAATTTCAAATGATAAGAAAGTATCAAATGACGTAATTAAATTCGTATTAATACAAGATATTGAGAAACCTATTTTGATTGATTTACACATAAACGATCTTTTGGAGGTTTTAATTAATGGGTAAAATTGTAATCATCAATGGTCCAAATTTAAATTTTCTTGGGCAAAGAGAAATTGATAAATATGGAACAACTACTTATAAGGAATTAATTTCTGAACTTGAAGACTACACGAACAATCAGGATGAATTAATTTTTTATCAATCCAATCATGAGGGAGAAATTTGTGAATTTATCCAAAACATTTTCAATAATGAATCGATTGACGGTTTGATAATTAATCCTGGTGGATATACTCACACAAGTGTGGCAATAAGAGATTCATTACTACTTTTAAATTTACCTATCGTGGAAGTACATATGACAGATATTAGAAAAAGGGAAAACTTTAGAAAAACAAATTTAATTTATGATGTATGTGAACAGTCATTTGTAGGTTTGGGTATTGATGGTTACAAAAAAGGAATTGATTATATAAATGAAAAATGAAAAAATTTTTTACCAGGGGTCAAAAGGCTCATACTCTGAATCTGTATTATTAGAATTATTTCCAGATTACGAATTAGTCTCTTGCAAAACCTTTCAGGAGGTCTCTAAAAATACGACTCAAGAAGGATTTGGGCTTTTGCCAGTTGAAAATTCTCTTGTTGGAACAGTAATAGAAGCTTATGAAAGTTTAATTGAACACAATTTAGAAATATATTTAGAGATAAAAAAGAAGATAAACCATGCCCTAATTGGTGTTAAAGGAACAAAAAAAGAAGATATAAAAAAAGTTATATCTCATCCACAAGCACTCCAACAATGTAGTAAATATTTAAATGATTTAGATGTTGAACTACAACCAGTGTTTGATACTGCAGGAAGTGTAATTAGCTTATTAGAGACTAAATCAATTGAAATTGGGGCTATAGCAGGTGATCATTTTGCTAATGACGAAAGGTTTACAATAATTGAGAAAAATATATCTAATCACGAAGAAAATTACACAAGATTTTTTTTGACAGGAAAAAAACCACTTGAAATTTTTGATGAAAAAAATATTCGCTCTGCAATTCTTGTAGCAGCGGATGAGCCTGGCTCCTTACTAAAGGCTTTAACTGTTTTCGATGTTTTAAAATTAAATCTTATAAAATTAGAATCAAGACCAATTCTGGGGTCTCCTTGGGAATACAAGTTTTACGTAGATTATCAGAACACTGACAAAAAAATTGACCAACTTTTAATGGATAATCTTAGCCAAGTAGCCAAAGAATTTAAAATTTTGGGTGAATACGGATCAATTAATCTTTAAACTTCCAGCTAGAAGAATTCCTATCATCCTCAATTTCTATATTTGATTCTGTAAGAAAATCTCTGACGATATCTGATTCTTCATATTTTTGAGATGATCTAAGTTCTATCCGATAAGAAATTAATTTATTGATTAAATTATTTATATTTTCTGAATTTTTATTATTCTTTTCAATTTCCAGTCTTAATTCAGCTATTTCTTTTCTTAAAACATCTTCAATTTGTTCATCTTTCGAATTTAGATCATTGTCAGCACTTTCTTTAATTGATTTTGTTTCAGTATTT
>ARQR01000026.1 GCA_000384495.1 actinobacterium SCGC AAA015-D07
TTTAAAAGAATCTGGTGCAGAAATATTAATTAATTTACTTCCAGTCGGTTCTGATGAGGCGGTTAAATTTTATGCTGATTGTGCGATTGCTGCAATAGTCGTTGAAATTCAATTAGGTGAAGGAGGATACATACCTGCGTCCGATGGATTTCTTAAAAAACTCAGAGAGATAACTAAAAAACATAACATTTTATTAATTTTTGATGAAGTTCAAACAGGATTTGGAAGAACTGGTGAAATGTTTGGTGCAACAAAAGTAAATGTTGAGCCTGACATGGTTACTTTAGCTAAAGGTATTGGTGGGGGCTTTCCTCTTGCAGCTGTTGTTGGTAAATCTAAAATTATGGACTCTGTTCATGATGCGGGAATTGGTAGTACATTTGGTGCTTCACCAATTTCATGCGCTGCAGCTCTTGGAGTACTGGATGTTTTTGATAAAGACAATCTCCTACAAAAAGTACACAAGCAAGCATTAATAATGGATAGATCACTTGAAACAATGAAAGAAAATTTTGAGTTTGTTGGAGATGTTAGGGGTTATGGAATAATGAAGGGTGTAGAAATTGTCGAAAATAAAGAAAATAGAACAGCATCTAAAGAACTGGCGACGAAAATCATAAGTAATTCAAAAAAGAACGGATTGCTTCTTGTGAACTGTGGAAAAGAGGGAAACGTTATAAGATTTATGGGTCCTTTAACTACTCCATTAAATCAAGTAAAAGAGGCAATGGAAATGTTTAACAACGCTTTGGAGAAAATTTAATCTTCTTGATGTGTAAGTTCATGTAACTTTTGTAAAGTATCAGAATCTTTTGCAGCTTTAGCAGGAGCCTTCATTAACCAAGCTGATACTAAATCAAGTGATTCTAAATCATCTGCATCTTTAAAATATTTCATATATCTAACGGCATCAATTACTACACCTGCACTATTTGGTGAATCCCATACTTCTAATTGAACTTCTATATTAAGAGGTACTCCTCCAAATGATTCACCCTCTAGGCGAATAAATGCTTTTTTTCTATCTTCAAGCCATTCGACATAATCTGATGGACCAATTCTTACATTTTTTGGATCCATTCCTTTACCTTTGTTTGCTACAGAAGTAACTGAAGACGTTTTACTTGTTCTTTTTGTTTCAAGACGATCTTCTTCAAGCATATTAAGAAAATCCATATTTCCACCAACATTCAACTGATAAGATCTTTTTAAATTAACCCCCCTATCAGAAAACAATTGAGCTAAAACTCTATGAACAATTGTTGCACCAACTTGACTTTTAATGTCATCTCCAATAAGAGGGACATTATTGTCTTTAAACTTTTTATACCATTCATCATCTCGGGCAATAAAAACAGGTATGCAATTTATGAATCCAACGTTTGCAGCAATCGCACAATCAGCATAAAATTTAACCGCCTCATCAGAACCGACTGGAAGTAAATTAATTAATATTTCTGCACCAGATTCTTTTAAA
>ARQR01000027.1 GCA_000384495.1 actinobacterium SCGC AAA015-D07
CGTCTTCAAGAACATTTTGCTAAAAAAGGTAAAAAAGTAAATTATGAAACTTTATCAAAGGGTCCAGATCATAACAAAGAATTTGAAGCTACTGTTTTTCTTGAAAATAAAGCCATAGGAAAAGGAACTGGAAAATCCAAGAAAAATGCAGAACAAATGGCTGCAAAGAACGCATTTTCTGACATTAAGGAATAAATCTTTTTCTAATTTAAGCAAAAATATAAATATTTAGTATCCTTATAGGTAACAACAGGGTTAAATATATGCACTTAAAGTCAATAGTTGCGAGTGGATTCAAGTCATTTGCTGAAAAAACTACAATAAATTTATCTGAATACACAAACGTAATTGTGGGTCCTAATGGATCTGGAAAATCTAATATAGTTGACGCTATTTCATGGGTATTAGGTAATCAAAGTCCGGGTTCTCTAAGAACAAACAAAATGGAAGATGTAATTTTTGCAGGAACAGAAAAACTTGGAGAAAAAGGTTTTGCTGAAGTATATTTAGTCTTTGACCTAGGCGATAATAACAATTTCAATTCAAGTGAAGTATCTATTGGAAGAAAATTATACAGAGATGGTACTTCTGAATATTTCATGAATGGTCTAACTTGTAGGCTACTTGATATTCAAGAATTTCTAAATGATGTGGGTATAGGTAAACAACAGCACATAATTATCTCTCAAGGCCAAATCACAGAAATTCTGAATGCTAAGCCTGAAGACCATAGAATTACTATTGAAGAAGCATCTGGGATACTCCCATATAAATTAAAAAAAGACAAAGCTTTAAAAAGAATAGAATCTGGGGAAAAAGAAATTAAAAGAGCAAAAGATGTTCTTCGTGAGATAAAAAAACAGATTGATCCATTAAGAAAACAGGCTGAACAAGCTCAGCTTCATAAGGAATTGTCTGAAGTTTTAAAATTTAACAAAACAAAACTTAATATTCTCCAATATAGAAATTTCAATAAAAAGTATGATGATATCAAATCACAACTAGAAGAAGTAAACCGATTTATTAATGATCTTGAGTCTAAACTTGAAGTGTTCAAATTAAGTAAGAACAAACTTAGAAAAGATTTTGGAGAAAATGTTTCTGTAAAATCTTTTCTTTCAAATGCAATTACTGAAGTAAACAAATACAGTGAAGAATTTAAGTCTATTTATCAAATTTCAACTGAAAGGCAATTGTCATTAGAAAGAATAAAAGAACAATCTACCAGCGAATTAAAAAGATACACAAATCAGATTTATCAAAACAACAACCAAATTTCACAATTGTCCAAACTAATAATTGATAAAAAAGAAATTGCTACAGTTAACTCAAAAAAGATTGAAAGTTTGAATCTTGAAATTGAAGATGTAAAAAGT
>ARQR01000028.1 GCA_000384495.1 actinobacterium SCGC AAA015-D07
TAGGTCAGCAGTCTTAAAGCTCTGACGCATCCTGTTTCTAAAGTTAGCTGACACATCCATCGCCTGCTTAAATGTTGACCTCTTTTGGAAAAAGGCAACCCATCCTGACTCTGCCATAAATGCTAAAAAGTCTAAGGTACTATCAATGATAGGTATACGACCCTTGCCTGTCACACCCTTATCAAAAAGCTGATAGTCAGCGAAGGCATTTACAAATGATGTTGCCTGCTTAGGTAGCTGTATAAACTTAAGGGCTAGTGCCACGCCTGTAAACTTCTCTTGAAGCCTTGAAAATATAGGATTGTTTAATCTAAACAGGTCCTGCATAGCGTTAGGATTTATAGCGTAACCTACACCCCTTGTCATAATACTGTCTAAATTAGTTGCATCTAATAATTTCTTAACACTAGGTGTGTGATTCATTATTACATTAAGCTCCTTAGTACCCTTTGCATATGACTTAAACCTTTCCATCTCTGTGATGTGTGTGTCTAGCTCCTGAGTAAAAGAGAATCCTGTTATAGCTATAGGATTCTTAGTATTATTCCTCTCCTTCAATGCTGATGCCTGCTGTGCTGAGAAGACCTTACTAAACTCACCCTGCTGCAATGATGTTGCTAGCTCAGCATTCTTTTTCTTATCTGTCTTTTCGCTTATTGTCTTTACAGGGAAGTAGTTCTCAACATAGTTAAGGCTCACGTCATTAACATCCTCATACACCTTATTGATACTCTCATAGTATGTTGAGCTTAGGTAGTCAACAATCTTATCTACCGCCTTCACCGCAGGTGCTCCAATGAACTCCTCAAGTTTCTTTATCTCAGCCTTTCCAATACCCTGCTTCTCTAATCTATCTCTCTGTTCATCGTTACGACTTATAGCAATTATCCTTGCCGCCTCATCCTTGTTTAAAGTAACAAAATTCTCTATAACATTAGTTGACCCAAGCCTTACATTATTTAATTTTAACTTATCCTCTTTAAAGCTTGAAAAGCTATCGTTAAGCATTTTATACAGACCATCTAATCCCTTGTCAATACCATCAATGGTATTTATATTATTATCAATAGCGTCAGTGGTATTAAAATAACCCTTAAGGTTATTCTCCTCCATACGGTTGAGTCTCTTATATATGTTCTCGGTAAAGAAGTTACCCTTCCTGTCTAGACCATTTGTAAGTGTGCCTAGATGCTTCAGATAGTTGGCAAATAATCCTTTCAATACCTTACCCTCGGTTGCAAAAGCTAGATTAAGATACTGCCTTACATTCTTTACAAGCTTACC
>ARQR01000029.1 GCA_000384495.1 actinobacterium SCGC AAA015-D07
TTACTAATGTAAAAATATATGAAAGCTATTGGCAAAAAGACTTTGCAGCAAGAGCTATTCAACATTTAAGACTACACTGGAAAGATAGAGGATTACATAAAAGAATATTATATGCAAGTGGAAATAGAATATTTTTAAAACATGGTTGGAATAATGAAATACCTGATGAAAGTTTTTTCGTAAAAAAACTATCTCATCTATCTAGGAAGAAAACCTTTGTAGGACATAAACAGTTTTCTGCTTATTATGGCATGTTAGATTTTGCAAAAGCAGATATGCCTGCAAATTGGGATACAAACTTTTTCTTAATAAATTATGATAAGTTAAAAACTCTACACGATAATGAATTATTTTATGAAAGAGGATTTTATAATGACTACGATAGCAGAGTTTTAGCTTCTACTAACAAATACTTTTTTACAAAATTACACGAAGCAGAACACGGAGTGTTACCTAGATACATGTCAGGTAAAAGTGACTTATTGATAGAATGGGATGCTTTACCTTCAAAAGAATTTTTAAACTATAATGTCATGCTAAGAAAATGTTTTACATTAGCCTTACCGACAACATCTTTAGAATCTAACTATACAGATTTAACTGCGGGCAAACAATTATCTTTCCCTTGGGAGTTATATGCTAATTTAATTGATAGGATTCCTGTAAATCTTAGAGATTCAAGGCTATGTGAAAATTTAATGATAAAAACTACGAGACAAAAGTCAACTGCGAGTCAATTGATTAAAGTAGGTTATAGACTAGGTAAACTTTAACATTTCCTCATTTAAATCAGATAATATTTTCCAATTTAACCTACCTTCTTTCTCCCATCGTTGTACTATTTCTTTTTCTTTTTTTGAATTGTGTGGATTTTTTTCTGTGCCTGAAATGGGCATATGCCAACTTGACGGATAATCTTTTCCTGTTTTAATTGGCAATTTTTTAGAAAAGAAATCGAAACCAATTAAAGTTATGCTTTTACACTTACATTTTTTTAAGAAATATAAAATACCAAGAAATCCTGCACTTGGACGACCTCCCCCAATAGTATTATTTTTTGCTCCAATCTTATTGAAAATTTTGTGAAGTTCTTCATCTGACCACATATCATGTTTATGTCCAAACGGTGGTGGCCCTTTATGGTGGGGGTATTTGTCCAAGTGTATACGGCAGCGATTAAATAATGGATAAGCATGTTTA
>ARQR01000030.1 GCA_000384495.1 actinobacterium SCGC AAA015-D07
ATCCAGCATTAATTGATTGTCATACATCATATATCTCATTGCATCAACGTATGATTTAATTGTCATAAGCATTCTTCTAACATCCGCATGATCAACTTGTAATTGTAGAAGGATATGATGATATCAAAGTAAGGATGGCAAGATGTTGCGTTCCTGTTCCAGGTGATGATATTTTAGGTTTTATCACGATATCAAATGGAATATCTATACATAGATCTGATTGTTTAAATATTAAAATTGATAGTTCTAAGGGTGAAAGAATAATCGATGTCTCATGGGGATTCAATGTTCAAACTGGATCAATTGTTTGGTTAGAAATAGAGGCTATAGATAGACCTTACTTATTAAGAGATGCAACAATAGCAATATCAGACAATGGTGGCAATATCCTCGTTGCAAAATCACTTACTAACAGTAAGAGGATAGTAACTTTGCTTTTTCAAGTTGAGGTAAGTGGAAATGAACAACTTGACTCAATAATTAGAGATGCAAAAAATATAGAAAATGTTTTTGATGTTCAACGTGCTAACCCAGGAAACTAATTGTGGATGATATATTTGTTTTTACAAGTTTTACTACTTCTAACTGCTACATAGTTACTCCGGATATTTCCGATGGAATATCTTATGTAATTGATTTGCCACCTGATCTTGATCCTGTACTAGATTATATAAAACAAGAAAATCTCAGTGTTGGAGGCGCACTATTAACACATGGTCATTTTGATCATTCCTTAGGTATGAGTAGCTTTGATGGATCCATCTATATAGATCTTAATGACGAACAATTAGCAAGAAATCCAGAAGAACAACTTAAATCATTTATCGGATTAAATCTTGATTCGGTTACATATCAAGGGGAATTAAATGAAGTCAAAGATATACACAGTGATGAATTAGTTGTACATAGTAATCCTGGTCACACAAAGGGAAGTAGTTCATTTGAATTTCCAAGTTTAGGAATTGTGTTTACAGGTGATTTTATATTCAAAGATGGAATTGGTAGAACTGATTTATTAACTGGTGACACAAATGAAATGATTGAATCAATAAATAGTGTGTTTACAGAATTTAATGATGATTATATTCTCTATCCGGGACATGAAGAAAGATGATGAAGTAATTGTATCTATGGCAGAAAAGCTTGAAAAAGAAGTCTCTACATTATCCGAGGTTACATTATGGCTTGGTGGAAG
>ARQR01000031.1 GCA_000384495.1 actinobacterium SCGC AAA015-D07
AAACTTTGCAGCATTCCATAGTTTATTTCCAAATTTCTTTGCAGCAATTGTCCACTCTTCATCAAAAGGAACATCTTGTCCTGGAGCTGCTTTTTCTATTAATGAGAAGCGTAATGCATCTGCACCATGTTTTTCAGATAGCTCCAATGGATCAATTGTATTTTTTAAACTTTTTGACATTTTTCTACCTTTAGAGTCTCTTACTAGTCCATGAATTAATATGTCCTTGAACGGAACATCGTCATTAAAATTCAGACCCATCATTATCATTCTGGCTACCCAGAAAAAGATTATGTCAAAACCTGTTACTAATAATGAGGTTGGATAGTATTTCTCTAAATCCGTGCTTTCCTCAGGCCAACCTAGAGTGGAGAATGGCCATAATGCTGATGAAAACCAAGTATCCAAAACATCTTTATCTTGCGATAGTTTCAAGTCATCTGAGAGCTTATATTTTTCTCTAACCTCTGATTCAGTCGTAGCTACATAGATGTTTCCATCCTCGTCATACCATGCCGGAATCTGATGACCCCACCAAATTTGTCTAGAAATACACCAATCTTGTATGTTGTACATCCACTCAAAGTAAGTTTTCTCCCAATTTTTTGGAATAAACTTCATATTTTCATTCTCAACTTCTGCGATACCTCTATCAGCCAACTCTTTTGTCTTTACAAACCATTGGTCAGTAATCATTGGCTCAAGTATGCTTTTTGATCTATCTCCTTTTGGTAATTGGATTACGTGATCATCAGCGGAGACAAGGAAGCCTAATTCAGATAACTCACTCACTATCTGGTCTCTTGCTTCAAATCTATCTAAATTTTTATAATTTTCTGGCATAAAGTCTTCATCGGACATTGTTCCATCTAACTTCATACAAGATATGACTTCTAGATCATGTTTCAAGCCGATCTCATAATCATTAAAATCATGTGCAGGTGTTATCTTTACACATCCAGAACCAAATTCTTTATCTACATACTCATCGGCAATAATCGGAACCTCTCTATTCACGATTGGGATAATTGCTGTTTTTCCAATAAAGCTCTTATATCGT
>ARQR01000032.1 GCA_000384495.1 actinobacterium SCGC AAA015-D07
TTATGAAACTTTCAAAAGAAGAAGAAATATCTGCCTTTATTCCAATTAAAAATGAATCGTAATGGTAAGAGTAAACAGAGTTAGAAGAATTATAAGAAAGATTGATCCTTGGACCGTCTTAAAAGTTTCTTTTGTCTTCAACTTTATTATTTCGTTAACAATTGTTCTTGGATTTTCAATTTTATGGGTTTTACTTGTAAACGCTGGGGTTCCTCAAGGACTTGAAGAAATTGCAAGAAGACTAGCACTACTAGATGACAATGCATCTTTGGTTGGAAATGTAGAAACTCTATTTTCCAGTGTCTTATTTTTTGCAACTGTATATTTATTAACTCAAACAGCAATAGCAACTCTAGGAGCGTTCTTTTATAATTTAATTTCAGATCTGGTTGGTGGAATCGAGGTAATAGTACTGGAAGAGTCATATAACGAAACGGGCTCAAAACCTACTATTGATAAAGGCAAGAATGAAAAAACAGAAACTGCAGTAATGCCTGTTGCAAAAACATTGGGAAGATTTAAGAGACAAAAAAACAGAAATGACGATTTCATGGTTCCAGAAATGCCCAGACCAGATGTTCCAAGAGACATTGAGGAAGAAACACTCACAGAAACTTTAAAAAGTTATCCTGAAAACGATACAGAACAATAATTTTTGCTACACTTAATCACTAAATAAACAAAGTAACAAAGCGAAGCTAGTGAGAATCTAGCGCTGTCCCGCAACTGTGATTCGTAAGATAAGTCAGGTCGACTTTATTACTTTTTTACAACAATCCTCGAGAGAAGGAATGGAGTATCGTACTTTTTCTCGTGGTGAGAAAGGAAAATATGAAAACAAAAATACTTCTTCTTACCATGATAATTTCAATGTGTGGTGGCACATCTGACGAAGGTAATGAAAAAAACATTATTTCATTATCGACCACTCATACAGAAATTATTCAAATGCTTGAAGCTGAGAATCAGCTAATTGGTGTTGATTCATTCTCAGAGACAGAACTTCCAATAAAAAAAATTGATGCCTATACAGTTACAG
>ARQR01000033.1 GCA_000384495.1 actinobacterium SCGC AAA015-D07
AGAGATTTAGTTAACATATTGAACTGCAAAGAAGTGTGGATAGATCGAAAAAAACATGATGAAATATTATCAATTACCAGTCATTTGCCACATTTAATAAGTTCAGCATTGGTTGGCATAGCTAAAAAAGATTATGAAATAGATGAAATTATGGGTTTAGCAGCTGGTGGATTCGATGGAGCAACAAGGCTAACAAGAACAAATCCAGAAATGATAATAGATATGTACAACACAAACTCTGAAAATATAAATAAATTTCTTATTTCACTAATTGATGAAATATCCTCATTAATGACACTTCAGGAGAAAAATCAATTAATAGAATACCTTACCTCGTCAGTTGAGTGGAGAAGAGCTTTATCAGAAAAGTTTGGAGAGAGACCATTAAGTTGAAATTAATTAATCGAGGGTTATCCGGAACAGTTCAAGTGATAGGAGATAAATCTTTATCCCATAGAGCAATTTTGTTTTCTGCTTTAGCAGAGGGCACATCTATAATTAACAATTTATTAATAAGCGAAGATACAAAAGCCTCTTTAAAAATCGTTGAACAATTGGGGGCTGATGTAAAAATCGAGGATAAAGTTTCGATAACTGGTCAGGGAATAAATGGATTAAATAAACCAAAAGATGAGCTTAATGCCAAGAATTCTGGAACAACTGCTAGATTGCTTATTGGATTATTATCTAAACAAAAATTTTCTTCAACACTAATTGGCAGTACTCAATTAAATAAAAGACCAATGAATAGAATTACTAATTTACTGGTTGATCATGGAGCTGATATAAAAATAAAAAACAATTTTTTACCAATAAATTTTAATCCAAAAGAATACTCATTCAGTTTTCAAAATACCAAAGTACCAAGTGCCCAAGTCAAAAGTGCATTAATTCTTGCTTCTCTATATCATAATGAACCTACCCTTATTGAAGAAAATATTCCTACTAGAGACCACACTGAGAGAATGCTTGTAGCTATGGGTGTGGATATATTGAGGCTTGGAA
>ARQR01000034.1 GCA_000384495.1 actinobacterium SCGC AAA015-D07
AAGCTTCAGCTCTAGCTTCAGCAGATCGTTGCACCAACGACTCTGGTGCATTTAATAATTCAGCAACTTTACTTAAGAGTTCACTCATTTGTACTTCCTAAAGATAATAAATAAGTTATTAAATAATCTAAATCTTGATTACTTAGGAAATTAACTGATGGATGAGGTATATCTTCCTTTACAGAAGATGGATCAATTAAATATTCTTTTAGCCATTCTGCATCGTTTGTTGGCTCTCTTGTTCCAAGAGTTGATAAATCAGGAGCTAACCTCAAAAGGCCTGTATTTTGAATGAGATTTTTATTCGCAAATCTATTTTTTAATATTTTTCCATTTTGTGAATCAGGTATGAGAATTCTTACATTCTGTGTATGACAGGACTGACAATTTAATTGGTTATAGACAATTGCTCCTTCTAATATTTCTTGACTTACCCGAACAGAATTGTTTAATGATTGTAAGACCACCTCTTCACTTTGTTGTTTTGGTATTGAGAAAGCAAATAGGTATGTAAATATAACTACTCCAATCACACCAGCAATAAAACCTAGAGAGCTTTCTTTCTTTATTTCAATGTTTTCTTCTTCAATTAAAACCTCTGCAGACATTTCAGAAATAGTTTCTTCAACTACAATTGCTAAATCTTCTGTTGATTCCTCTTCTTCCTCATTCGATGTTGTCACAGGTTCATCTGTAGGTGGCGCCGGTTCTTCAGCGGGCGGTGCTTCTTCAGCAGGCTTTTCAACAGATGCTACACTTTCTCCTCCAGCCCAGGATTGTAAAACTTCAT
>ARQR01000035.1 GCA_000384495.1 actinobacterium SCGC AAA015-D07
ATAAAGTTGATGAGCCAAATCTCTCAGATGCAATTGAGATACTTGATGGGTTAAAAGATCGATACGAAATTCACCATGGTGTGAGATTCACTGATCAAGCAATTGCCTCAGCAGTCAATATGGCTGATAGATACATTTCAGACCGGTTTTTACCAGATAAAGCTATCGATTTAATTGATGAAGCAGGAAGCCGTATGAGAGTATACAAAAAGCCTTTAGATGCTGACAAACAAGAACTCTCAGACAAACTTAAAAACCTTAGAGAACAAAAAATTGATGCTGTTCAATCACAATTATTTGAAAAAGCTGCTCAAATAAGAGACCAAGAAAAAGTCTTGTTGGATGAAGTTGACTCTATTGAAGGAAGTAGTTCTTCAGACATCGAAATGGTCATTGATGAGGAAGAAATAGCAGAAGTTTTAGCACAATGGACAGGAATTCCCGTACATAGATTAACACAGGAAGAAACAGCAAGATTACTTGAAATGGAAAATGAACTCCATAAGAGAATTGTTGGACAAAATGAAGCAATTACAGCTGTTTCAAAGGCCATTAGAAGAACAAGATCAGGCTTAAAAGATCCGAAACGACCTTCGGGTTCATTTATATTTCTTGGACCATCTGGTGTTGGAAAGACTGAAACTGCAAAAGCACTAGCTGAGTTTTTATTTGGCGATGAAGATTCTTTAATTCAAATTGACATGTCCGAATATATGGAGAAGCATACCGTTAGTAGGCTAATAGGATCTCCTCCAGGTTATGTAGGTTATGACGAGGG
>ARQR01000036.1 GCA_000384495.1 actinobacterium SCGC AAA015-D07
AAAGTCAAAGGGTAATACCTCTTCAAACTTATATTTTTGAAAGTCGTTATCATTTACGACGATTACATATTCAGTATTGAATTCTGACATCCTCTGTCTTGAAATTCCACAAGGAAATATTGCTGTCTCGCTTTTTGCATCAATACATGCAACTGCAATTGTATCTATCTTTGTCTCACCTTCTGATATAGCTTTCAAGATTGCTACATCTTCACCACATACTGTTGCAGGATATGAAGCATTTTCAATATTACAGCCTGTATATATGTTTCCAGAGTTAGTAATTAAAGCCGCGCCTACCCGAAAATTAGAGTACGGTGCATAGGCTTTTTTAGCGATCTCTTTTGCTAAGTCTGCTAATTTTTGATCGTTAGAAGACAATTACTCCCCTTTCGTAATTAAAGTTTCAAAATCTTTTTTAGTTTTTGTAAATACTCTTGAGCCAGATCCTGGTTGCATAGTTACTCCATAAAGAACATCGCCCGCCTGCATAGTTTGTTGCTGATGAGTGACAATTAAAAACTGTGCATCTTCCTTTACGAATTCAAGTAAATTTAGCATTCTTTGTAAATTAGCGTCATCTAAAGCAGCTTCAACCTCATCTAGTATGTAAAAAGGACTTGGGAAAGATTTAAATACAGAGAATAAAAATGCAATTGCAGCTAATGATCGTTCTCCTCCAGAAAGTAAACTCAAT
>ARQR01000037.1 GCA_000384495.1 actinobacterium SCGC AAA015-D07
TCATTTATAAGATATACCGTATATTCTTTAATATATCGGTACCTAAACAATTTATAAAGTTAAAGAAATTATTACATGTTTTACTATAATGTCGCGTATATGTATTGTATTTGCTGGTAGAGAAGATAGAATGCAAATTTTAATGCATTATTTAAATAAGGCGTTAAAACAAAAAAAGTTGGATGAAATACACCTTTGGAATTATTCAAGGAATGATTCTGATACTACATGGGTAAACAGTTTGAAATCTGATAAAATAAAGATTTTTACTTCTGACGATAGAACAAAAATAGATTACGAAAATGGAGGTTCTTCTTGGAAAGTTGATAACTTTAGTTTGGTATGGAAAGAATATACAAAAGAAATATATGAGGATAGTCTATTCGTGAAAATGGACGATGATATAGTTTATGTTGATATAAATAAGTTCGATGAAATATTTGATTTTGTAAAAAATAATGATACTCTATGGACTACTCCTATAATTGTTAATAATTCGTTAACTATAAATACGACAAATTTCATGGAGGTAATAGGAGCCGGTGATAAAATTGTAGATATAATAAATGATCACAAAGCTGCTGAACTTATGCATGAATTATTTATAAATAT
>ARQR01000038.1 GCA_000384495.1 actinobacterium SCGC AAA015-D07
ACATCTGTGTAATTTGAGTGATCAAATGGATTAATATCAGATCGAAGACCATCTTTGTTAGAATATACGATACCTTTTATATTATTTTGTTTAAATGAACTATCTCTAAATTTAATCATTTCTTTAAATTTCCAACCTGTGTCTATATGAAGAAAAGGAACAGGTATTTTATTTGGGTAAAAAGATTTTTTAAAAAGCTCCAACAACACCGAAGAGTCTTTACCTATAGAATATAAAACTACTGGATTTTCAGAACTGGAATAAGTATCTCTAATTATTGATATAGCCTCTTCTTCAAGCTCTTCAAGATGATTTTTCATATATTAGCTACTATAGTCATTTAATTTATAGGAAGTTAATTTTGATTTTAGGTTAAGACATTAATTAATTATAAAAACTAAAACACAACGTTCTTATTTTTATTGATTAAATCCTAAATAGGTCTTCATATTATTATTAAATTAATATGTTAATTGTTATCCTTGGTTTACCAAGAACAGGCTCAAGTGCCTTGTGTAAGATTTTAGAAAATTCAAATATATCACCACACATTTATAGTAAAAAAATTGAACAAAAATCTTACGAGTTCAACAAAATAGG
>ARQR01000039.1 GCA_000384495.1 actinobacterium SCGC AAA015-D07
CGTGGGGGAAAACTATGTTTAATACCATCGACGTTGCTCGGGATGGTAGATGCAGCTCATGGAGGTAAGAATGGATTTAACAACGACTATGGTAAAAATCAGATTGGAACCTTCTTTATTCCAGAAAAAATATTGATTTGCTCAGAATTTTTAGATTCCCTATCTGAAAATGAACTTAATAATGGAATAATTGAATCCATTAAGGCTGGCCTTTTAGGGGATAGAACAATACTTGATTTAATATATGTTGATGATTTTATGAAAAATATCGACGAAATAATAAAAAAAAGTGTAAAAGTGAAAAACAGTATATTACAAAATGATATTGAAGAAAGTAATGAAAGAATGTTTCTAAACTTAGGACATACAATAGGACATCTAATTGAAAAAGATTCGGATTTCAGTGTTTCCCACGGACAGGCTGTAGCTATTGGTATTCTTAAAGGCCTTGAAATAGCTGAGACAAAGTACCATCTTGATAATAATGTGAAACAACAGTTTGAAGATTTTTTGAATAAAAAATCACTAAAAACAGATTATAAATTTTCAAATGACATCAATTACC
>ARQR01000040.1 GCA_000384495.1 actinobacterium SCGC AAA015-D07
CACTATTGTAATACTCATCTATTCTTGTTAGCTCATTTTGGTACGCAGTATCTATTTCTGTAAAGTCATCTCCTTCTTGTAAGTCGCCATATACACTAAAGTCTGGCAACTCATATACTGGAGCTATGCCTTTTCTAGCTTCATTGTAAGATGATTCTAGGGTACTTAATTCATCGATGTATTCAGAGGCAGTTATATATCCAAGTTGAGCATTTAAATCTAGTGCATCTCTAGCAGTATTATAATCTGCATCTATAGCACTAAAGTCTTCTCCAGGTTCTAGCTTAGTATCGTATACTGTAAAGTCTGGTGCTTCGTATACTGGTGTAATATCTTGTTTCTTTGTATCGTACGCAGATTCTATCTGAGCCTCAAGGGCATCATGTTCTTCTCTAGTAATGTAATCATTATCTAAGAAACCTTGTAACTCATTTAAAAATTCTTCTTTCTCTGCATCGAGATTAGTAAATCCACCTTCAGCATCAAGTTCGGATACAGTAAACTTTGGCAATTCATAGGCAGGTATAATGACATCTTTCCTTATCTCGTATGCCGT
>ARQR01000041.1 GCA_000384495.1 actinobacterium SCGC AAA015-D07
AGTTTATGAGCGTTCTGATACATGTGCGGTACCAAGGGCTGTCCCAATTTTTGAAAGCGCAATGGCATTTGAAATTTTACGAAATTTATTACTTAAAACTGGAGGGGACAGCAAAAAAGAAATTGTAAAAAACTTTAATAGTATTTCAAAATTGAATGTTGATGATTTTGACATGGACAATCAGACTTGGAAAATGAACTATGAAACAGAATAATATCTATTTAGTTGGATTCATGGGTTCTGGTAAAACATCGATTCTCAAAAAAATAAAACAGATAGTAAATGCAAATACAATTGACCTAGATGAAAATATTGAAAAAAAATATGGAAGTATAAATAAAATCTTTCAAACAAAAGGTGAAAAATATTTTCGTAATATTGAACTTGAAACTTTTCAAGCATTGCCAGATAACGATACCGTAATTGCTCTTGGAGGAGGCTCTCTTGAAGTCTCAAATATTCTGGATGAAGTCAAAAATTCAGAACTTAGTTTTTATCTAAAAGATACATTTGAAAATTTATGGAAAAGAAT
>ARQR01000042.1 GCA_000384495.1 actinobacterium SCGC AAA015-D07
GGGTTACTAAAGTTGAATGGAATGGTCATGGTGGTTTATCTTTGAAATTAAATGCTGATGATGAACTAAATGATATGATTTCTAAACAATCTGTTAAGGGTGCAACCATCTTTGTTGAACCTACTGACACTGCTGTTAGAATAAGGGGCAAATGGGATAATCATATTTCATTTGGTATCACCAAGGAACTTTTTGAAATTTATGATAGAATCGCTGGACACATAAAATCTGTTTAGGCTTTCCACCAATCTAATCCAAGAAAATCTACTTTGTCTTTTCCTTTAGGAATTGCAAAAATGAATTGTTTTCTAACTGATGATGCAAGTCTCCCTGTAATTGTAATTTCTGTTGCTGGAATTGTATCATTTCTACCATACACTTGAATCAAGTATGGTGAATGATCAATCCCTGGGCCTTTTTCATAAACTGCAAAATCACAGCCAAATTTTATTCCTGGATTAATTATGTACCCCTTGTCCCGAAAATGTTTGTAAACTTGATA